>DATIWM010000045.1:0-17033 GCA_035519355.1 Thermoanaerobaculia bacterium
GTCCTCGGGTGGAAGGAGTTCGAGCTCGAGGTGATGCGTGACGTGGCGGATACGTTCGTCGTCGTCTGCTCCATCGAGAACCTCGACCCGATGGGGGTCCACACCGGGGACTCCATCACGATCGCCCCGCAGATGACCCTCTCCGACGTCGAGTACCAGGCCATGCGCGACGACGCGCGGAAGGTGATCCGGGCCGTCGGCGTGGCGACCGGCGGGTCGAACATCCAGTTCGCCGTCGAACCGAAGAGCGGCCGCCGCATCGTCATCGAGATGAACCCGCGCGTGTCGCGCTCCTCGGCCCTGGCCTCCAAGGCGACCGGCTTCCCGATCGCCAAGATCGCGGCGCTCCTCGCCGTCGGATTCCGGCTCGACGAGATCCCGAACGACATCACGAAGAAGACCCCCGCCTGCTTCGAGCCGACGCTCGACTACGTCGTCGTCAAGCTGCCGCGCTTCACCTTCGAGAAGTTCCCCGGGGCCTCCACGACCCTCGGGGTCCAGATGAAGTCGGTCGGCGAGGTGATGGCCCTCGGACGGACCTTCGCCGAGTCGTTCGGCAAGGCGCTCCGCTCGCTGGAGACCGGGTGCAGCGGCTGGGTGGACGATCCCGGGATCTCTGCGGCTCCGCCCAAGCCCGACGCCCTCCGCGTCCCGCGTCCGGAGCGGCTCTTCGCCGTCCTCGCCGCCTTGAGGAGCGGGATGAGCGTCGAGGCCGTCGCGGGGATCACCGGCATCGACCGCTGGTTCCTGGACCGCTTCGCCGAGGTGATCGCCGTGGAGAAAACCGTCCGCGCCCGGGGGGCGGCCACGCTCGCCGACGCGGCCCTCCTCGGGGACGCCAAGCGGCACGGTCTTTCGGACGAGGATCTGGCCCGGCTGACGGAGACGTCCGCGGCGCACGTCCGCTCGGCGCGCATCGGCGCCGGGGTCGTCCCGGTCTTCAGCCGCGTCGACACCTGTGCGGCCGAGTTCGAGTCCCTCACGCCCTACCTCTACTCCTGCTACGAAGCGGAGGACGAAGCGGGCACCACCGAGCGCCGGAAGGTGGTCGTCCTCGGCTCGGGGCCGAACCGGATCGGGCAGGGGCTGGAATTCGACTACTGCTGCGTCCACGCCGCGGAGGCGATCTCGGAAGCCGGGTACGAGTCGGTGATGGTCAACTGCAACCCGGAGACCGTCTCGACCGACTACGACACGTCGGACCGGCTCTACTTCGAACCGCTGACGATCGAGGACGTCCTCGCCGTCGTCGACCGGGAGAATCCCCTCGGCGTCCTCGTCCAGTTCGGCGGGCAGACGCCGCTGAAGCTGGCGCACCCGCTGGAGCAGGCGGGCGTGAGGATTCTCGGCACTTCGCCCGAGGCGATCGACCGGGCCGAGGACCGCCAGCGCTTCGGGGACCTTCTGACCGACGTCGGCCTCCAGGCGCCGCCGTGGGCGGCGGCCTCCTCGGTCAACGAGGGGATGAAGGCGGGCCGCTCGCTCGGCTTCCCGCTCCTCGTGCGGCCGAGCTACGTCCTCGGCGGGCGCGCCATGCGGATCGCCTACGACGACACGGCGCTCCGGCAGATCCTCCGGGAGGCGCTCGCCGCCTTCCCCGACCGCCCGGTCCTCATCGACCGGTTTCTGGAGGACGCATTCGAGCTGGACGTCGACGCCCTCGGAGACGGGACGGAGATCGTCATCGCCGGCGTCATGCAGCACATCGAGGAGGCGGGGATCCACTCCGGGGACTCGTACGCCGTCCTCCCCCCCTACCGGCGCGTCCCGCGCGGGGCGCTCGGCGAGATCCGCGACGCGACGTCCCGCCTCGGGAAAGCGCTCCGGGTCGTCGGCCTGATGAACGTCCAGTACGCCATCAAGGACGGGCAGCTCTACGTCCTCGAGGTCAATCCGCGCGCGTCCCGGACGGTCCCCTTCGTCGCCAAGGCGACGGGCGTCCCGTTCGCGCGCCTCGCCACGCGCCTCTGCCTCGGCGAGACCCTGCGCGACGTCGGGCTGACCGAGGAGCCGCCGCTCCACGGCTTCTCGATCAAGGCCCCGGTCTTCCCCTTCCGTAAGTTCGAGGGGGTCGACACGATCCTCGGCCCCGAGATGCGCTCGACCGGCGAAGTGATGGGACACGACCGGAGCTTCGGCCTCGCGTTCCTCAAGGCCGCCCTCGGCGCCGGGATCCGGCTCCCGGAGAAGGGAACGGCCTTCCTCTCGGTCCACGACGGGGACAAGGAGGCGATCCTCCCGATCGCCCGGGAGCTCTCTGCGCTCGGGTTCACGCTCGTCGCCACGTCGGGGACCGCCCGGGCCCTCGCGGCGGGCGGCCTCACCGCGACGCCCGTTCTGAAGGTGGCCGAGGGGCGCCCGAACATCGTCGACCGCCTCATCAACGGCGAGGTCGACCTCGTCGTCAACACCCCGCTCGGACGGGAGTCGTTCTACGACGAGGTCGCCATCCGCCGAACCGCGCTCGAACGCGACATCCCGTGCCTGACGACGCTCTCGGCGGCGTCGGCGGCCATCGAGGCGATCCGCGCCCGCGCCGCCGGGGCCCTCTCGTACGCGCCGCTCCAGGAGGAGGTCCGGGTCTGACCGCGGCGAGAGGCGCGAGAAGCGCGAGCGCTTCGTGAGTTCTCCTCGCCCCGGCCCCATCCTTCTCGCGGCGCTGGCCTGGGCCCTCCTGGGCGCCGTCCTGACGCCGGCCCTCCTCCCCCCGATCGCCGCCTACCGGACCGCGGTGGTGGCGACCTCGATCGTCCTCTTCACGGCCGCCCTCGCGATCCCGAGGGGGGCGTTCGTCCTCGCTCTTCTCGCGGTCGTCGGGTCGGGCGTCTCGGCGTTCTTCTTCGGCGCCCGGGAGCCCGCCTGGTCCGGACCGGTTCTCCTCTCGGGCTACCTCGCCGGGTCGTGCCTGAAACGGCTCTTCGACGTCGACGCACCGCCGGCTCCGGCGCCTCTCCTCCCCGCCTGGCGGGCGCTCGCCGCAGCGGCGGCGGTCTCGGCGGCCGGCTCGTTCGTCGCGCTCCGGACGAGCTTCCTCCTCCGGGCGGGCGTCCCCCCGCCTCGCGTCGTGAACGTGCTGGGCGAGGACGCGGCGAAAGCCGGCCCCGACGTCCTCGCCATCCTCGCGTCGCTCCTCGTTGCCGTCGGAATGTACCGGGCTGCCGCGCGCCTCGGCGCCGATCCGGCCGGGCGCCGGACCATCGACACCGCCCTCGTTGCCGCCGCCCTCCTCGCGGGGGGCGTCGCTCTTCTGCAGAAGACCGGCGTCCTCCCATTCTGGCGCGCGGAGCCCTGGCGCGCGTTGGGACGCGCGCAGGGCGTCTTCACCGACCCCTCGGCGGCCGGCGTGGCCGCCGCCCTCCTTCTCGCGCCCCTTCTGGCCCGGGCCACCACCGGCTGGGCGCCCACGCGGCTCTTCGCCGCCCTCGGCGTCGCGCTCGTCCTCCTGGTCCTGGCCGACGCCGGCTCGCGCGCCGGACTGATCGGCGCGCTGACGGCGGGGGCCGTCTACGTCATCTGGGGCGTGACGCGGCTCGTCGCGGGGGCCCGCGGCGGCCGGCGGTGGCGGGTGGCCTGGAGCGTCGGAGCGCTCGCCATCCTCGCCGCGGCGGCGCTCGCCGCCGCACTCTCCTGGCCGAACCGCGGAGCCGTCCGCTCCGCTCTCCTCGCCCGGGTCGAGGCGACGCTCCGCCCGGAGCGGACGCCGGCGGAGGGGACACCCGAGCGGTTCCTCCTTTACGAGGCGGCGTGGTCCCTCTTCAAGAAGCGGCCGGTTGCCGGCGTCGGGCTGGGCGGATTCCCGACCGAGTTTCCGAACGTCGCCGAGGAGCTGGGACACCCGGTGAAGTGGACCGACCACCCGCCGTCGTTCTATCTCGGCACGCTCGCCGAGTCGGGTCTCGCCGGCGGTTTTCTCCTCTTGCTGCTCCTTCTCGCCATGGTCCGGGGGGCGGGGCGGGCGCTGTTCATGGTCGACACGTCGGCCGAAACGGCGCTCCCGGCCGTGGGCGCCGCCGCCGCCCTCATCGGCCTCCTCGTCGTCTTCCTTTTCGGCTCGCATCTCGTCTATCCCGAGATCGCCGCGCTCGTGGGCCTACTGACCGCCCGCCTCCCGATCCGGCCGGACGGCCGGACGGCCCGCGTTCTGTCCGGGCTCCTTCCGGTCGCGCTCGCCGGCGTGATCGCCCTTCTCGCGGGGGGCGTGGCGTGGACCGCGTGGGTCACGCGGACGGAGGAGGCCGCGTTCCGCTTCTCGGCCGTGGCCGGCGCCTGGGGCGTCGAGCGCGAGGGAGACGGCCGCCCGTTCCGCTGGACGGGTCAGGCGGCCGCCTGGCGCGTCGCCGGGAAGCCGGGCGTCACGCGGGTCCTGTCGCTCCCCGTCCGGAATGCGCGGCCCGACCGCCGGCCGGTCGACGTCGCCGTCTCCTGGAACGGCGGCCCGCTCGGGCGGGTGTCGCTGGCCGGCGACGCGTGGAAGCGGCTGGTGCTGCCGGTCGCCGGGCCCGGCGTCCTCCGGCTGGCCGTCTCGGAGACGTTCCGTCCCGAGCGCCCCGACGATCCGCGGCGCCTCGGCATCGAGATCGGCCCCGACCCGCCATGAGCGAGATCCGCTTTCACCCGGGCGATCCGAAGCGGAAGACGAGGTCTGTCGCCATCGGCCCGCTCCTCGGCGGAACGGTCGCGGCGTTCCTCGTGGCGGCCGGGACGGTCACGTTCCTCGGCCTCGCCGGCGCTCCGTCCCTCGTCTTCGACCTCGTCCGGTCCGTCGACCGGCTCGCGCTGCGCGAAGCGGCGCGCCGCGGCGCCGAGGCGTTCCAGAACGTCGGGCGGCGCGCCGAGAAGCTCTCGCGCCGCCTCGCGGCCGACGAGCTCTTCCTGGCGCGCGTCGGCCTCATGGCCGACGTTCCACTCCCGCCGGGGTTCCCGACCGTTCTTCGCGGAAAGACGGCGCCGCCGGCCCCGGACGAAATGGAAACGGCGATCGCGGATCTTCGGCGGCGCCTCCGCCTCTTCGAGCTGTTCCGCCGCCGCCTGGCGGCGCTCCCGGAGTCCGGCCGCCTCAATCCGCTCCGGATTCCCTCGCGCTCTCCCGTCGACCCGGCTTCCGCCGCTCCCGTCGCCGTCTTCGGCCCCCGCACGTCGGATCTGACGCGGGAGGACGAGTTCTTTCCCGGGCTCGATCTCGCTGTGCCCGCGGGGACGCTCGTCCTCTCTCCCGCGGCCGGGACCGTCGTCCACACCGGGCCGGCCGGCCGCAAGGCCGACGCCGCCTGGCGGCGCCTCGGCATCCTCGTCGTGATCGCCCACGACGACGAGACGCGGACCGTCTTCGGACATCTCGGCAAGACGCTCGCCCTTCTCGGGCGCCGCGTGAAACGCGGCGAGCCGATCGGCCGCGTCGGCCAGAGCGGCTTCGTCCCCGCGCCGCGCCTCCGGTACGAGGTAAGGAAGCTCGGGGACTCGGGCTTCCTCCCGGTCGACCCGCGCCTCTACATCCTCGACGCCGACTGGATCACGGCCGCGGAACTCGGAAACCGCCCGCCCGCCCCGCCCGACACGGCGCTTCCCCCGCTCGGGAGGTAGTCAGAGGCGAGCGAGGGCGGCGAGGATTCTCGCCGTTTCCTCCTCGTCGTTTCCGACGTGCGGCGAGAAGCGGAGGAAGCCCTCCCGCGCCGTGACGACGATCGCCTGATCGTTCAGCTTCTTCGCGAAATAGCGGGCGTCCTTCCCCGCCGGCGGGCGGGCCGCGAGGATTCCGGAACGCGGCGGGCCGCCGAAGAGAATCGGCGTGAAGGAGATCTTCGGAAGTCCCTCGATCAGGACGGCGAGCGTCGCGGCGATCCGCCGGCCGACCGTCTCGAGGCCGACCTCGAGAAGCAGCTCGAGCGACGCGCGGAGGGCGTAAACGCCCGGCGTCGGGAGGGCGCCGATCTCGAACTTCGTGGCGTCGGTTACGTACTCGGGCGCGTCGGGAACGTGGAAGTGCGAGAGGACGTCGCGCTTCAGGTTCGACCACCCCGCCGGCGGCCGGACGCGCTCGCGGAACGACGGGCGCGTGAAGAGGATCCCGCACCCCTCGGTCCCGAGCATCCACTTGTGCCCGTCGGCCGACAGGAAGTCGACGTTCCAGGCGGCCACGTCGACCGGGATCGCGCCGACCGCCTGGATGGCGTCGAGGCCGAAGGCAATCGCCCGGTCGCGGCAGAAGGCGCCGATCTCCTCCATCGGCGCGCGGAAACCGGTGTGAAACGCCACAGCCGAGACGCAGACGACGCGGGTCGTCGCGTCGCACGCGGCGGCGAGCTCATCCGCCGTGAAGGCGCCGTCCCGCGTCGGGAGGCGCCGGACGGCGACGCCCTTCCGCTCCAGCGCGATCCACGGCGTCAGGTTCGCGGGGAACTCGGAGGCCGTCGTGACGATCGAGTCGCCGGGACCGAGCTCAAGCCCCTGAGCCACGAGGTTCAGCCCCCACGTCGTGTTCGGGACGATGGAGATCGACTGCGCCCCGCCGGCGCTCGCGTCCGCCCCGATCAGGCGCGCCGCGGGGGTCCGGAGCCCCATCGTCTCGGCCGTCCACTCCTTCCAGTCGAGCGACCCCCGCTCCGAGACGGTCCGCGCGTACGCGGCGATCGCCCCGGCCGTCCGCGCCGGCAGGGGGCAGACGGCGGCGTGGTTGAACTGGACGGAGTTCCGCCGCGACGGGAACTCGCGGTCGAGAGCTTCCCGGGTCAGCTCCATTTAGAACGCGCGCTGGGCCGCGACGAAGCCGTCGAAGTTCCGCTTCACCTCGGCCATCGAGTCGCCCCCCGTCTTCTCGAGAAGCGCGTCGGCGAGGACGAAGGCGAGCATCGCCTCGGCGATGACGCCGCCGGCGGGGACGGCCGTCACGTCGGAGCGTTCGTACTGGGCCCGGTGCGGCCGCTTCGTGTCGATGTCGACCGACGGAAGCCCTTCCCGGAGCGTCGAGATCGGTTTCTGGTAGAGCGTGACGAGAACGTCCTCGCCGTTGGTGATCCCCCCTTCGAGGCCGCCGGCCCGGTTCGACGTGCGGAAGAAGCCTCGTTCGTCGCTCCAGACGATCGGATCGTGCGCCTTCGAGCCGGACACAAAGGCGTTCGCCACGCCGGCGCCGAGGGAGACGCCCTTCACGGACGGGATCGACATCAGCGCCCGCGCGATCCGCCCGTCGAGCTTCGCGTCCCATGACACGTGCGCGCCGAGCCCCGCCGGGACGCCGCACGCTCCGACGAGAATCGTCCCGCCGAGCGTGTCCCCCGCCGAGGCCGCCGCGTCGACGGCGGCCGTCATGGCCGGTTCGACGCTCACGTCGACGGCGCGAAACGGCGACGTCTCGTCGACTTTCTCGAGATCGGCGAACGAGAACCCGCCCGGCGCCTCCGGACAGCGGACCTGGCCGATCGAGAGGACGCCGCTCCGGACACGGATGCCGAACGAGGAGAGGAGCTGCCGGCAGAGCGCCCCCGCGGCCACCCGCGCGGCCGACTCCCGGGCGCTCGCCCGCTCGAGGACGTCGCGCAGGTCGCGGCGGCCGTACTTGAGGCCGCCCGCGAGGTCGGCGTGTCCCGGGCGCGGCGACGCGAGGCGCCGCTTCGCCGCGGCCTCGGCCTCGATCGTGAGCGGGCCCATCGCCTTCTCCCAGACCGCGTAGTCGAGATTCGCGATCTCGAAGGCGACCGGCCCGCCCAGGGTCTCGCCCCCCCGGAGACCGCCCGTGAAGAGCGCCGCGTCCTTCTCGATCTTCATCCGCCCGCCGCGCCCGTAGCCGTGCTGCCGGCGCGCCAGGTCGGCCTGGACGGCGGCCGCGTCGATCCGGAGCCCGGCCGGCAGGCCGGTCACGATCCCCGTCAGCTTCGGGCCGTGGGACTCCCCCGCGGTGACGAGACCGAGGCGCGGCATGCCGCGGAGTCTAAACTCCCGCGCGTGATCCGCGTCGACGGCCTGGTGAAGGCGTATCGGGACCTGACGGCCGTGGACGGCCTCTCGTTCGCCGTGGAGCCGGGCCAGGTCCTCGGTCTCGTCGGCCCGAACGGCGCCGGGAAGACGACGACCCTCCGCTGCCTTGCCGGCATCCTGCCGCCGACGGCGGGACGGATCGAGATCGCGGGTTTCGACCTCGCCCGGAATCCCGTCGACGCGAAGCGCCTCCTCGCCTTCATGCCCGACGAGCCGCGCCTCTTCGACTACCTCACGGTGGCCGACCACCTCGCCTTCGCCGCGCGTCTCTACGGCGTGCCGGACGCGGCGGCGCGCTCGGCGGCCCTCCTGTCGGAGCTGGAGCTCTCGGGCAAGGAGCGGGCGCTGCCGTCGGAACTGTCGCGGGGGATGAAACAGAAGCTCGTCATCGCCTTCGGCCTTCTCCACGAGCCGAAGGTCCTGATCTTCGACGAGCCCCTCACCGGGATCGACCCGGGCGGCATCCGGCGGATGAAGCAGACGATCGTCGGGCGGGCGAGGGCCGGTGCATCCGTCATCGTCTCCTCCCACCTCCTTCACCTCGTCGAGGAGATCTGCGACCGCGTCCTGATCCTCTCGAAGGGTCGGGCCGTCCTTTCGGGAACGCTCGAGGAGATCCGCGCCGGGGCCGGCGACGCGACGCTCGAGGACGTCTTCCTCCGGGTGACCGAGCCGGGCGCATGAGCGCTCCCGGCTCCGCCACCAACGCGCTCGTCTTCTACGCCACCCGGTCGGCCGGCAACGCCGTCCGGCGGCGGCTAAAACGGCTCACCGAGCCCCGCTACCTGATCGGGCTCGCCGCCGGCCTCGCCTACGTCGGGCTCGTCCTCGTCCGGCCCGGACGCCCGTCGGCCCGGGCGGCGGCGGCCGGCCCATGGCCCGTGGAGTTCCTCGGCGTGGCGCAGTTGGCGGTGGCGGCCATCCTGCTTCTCGGCACGGCGCTCCTCTGGATCTTCCGGGGGAGCCAGGCGTCGCTTTCCCTCTCCGAAGGCGAGGCGCAGTTCCTCTTCTCGGCCCCCCTCTCCCGGAACGCCGTCGTCCACTTCGCCCTCGTCCGCTCCCAGCTCCGCGTTCTCTCGGGCGTCCTGATCGCCCTTCTCTTCTCCCGGCCCGACTCATGGACCGGGCTTCTCCGGAGCGCGCTCGCGGGCTGGATCTTCTTTTCCGTCGTGAACCTCCACCTCCTCGGCGTCGGCTTCACGAAGGCGGCGTGGGCGGAGCGTCCCGCCGGACGGAGGCGGGCGACGAAGGTCGTCGTGACGCTCCTGGCCCTCGCCGCGCTCGCCTTCGTCGTGGCCGCGGGGACGGAGGCGCTCGTCCGCGCCGCCGGCGCGCCCGCCGGGCGCCGGGGCGTCTCCCCGGTCGCGCTCGAGGGGGCGATCCTGACCGGAACGCTCGGGCGCCCCCTCTTCGCGCTTCTCTACCCGTTCCGCCTCCTCGTCGCGCCGCTCCTCGCGCCGGGAGCCGGAGTCTTCCTCAGAACGCTTCCCGGGGCCGTCGGGCTCCTCGTCCTCCACTACGTCTGGGTCCTCGGCACCAACGCCCGCTTCGAGGACGCGACCCTCGCGGGCGCGGCGCGGCGCGCCGCCGAGCGGGGGCGGCGCGAGCGCGGGAACCTCCCGGCGCTCCCCGGGGAGAGAAAGCGCCACGCCGTTCCGTTCCGCCTTGCGGCCCGGGGACGCCCGGAAGTCGCCATCGTCTGGAAGAACCTCGCCGCCTGGAACCGGACGGCGCTCCGGTCCCAGCTTCTCGGCGTCGCGGGCCTCATCGCCGCGCTCTTTCTCGCGGCGGCGCTCCTCCGGCAGCCCGAGGCCGACCAGATCGCCGGCGTCGTCCTCGTCGTCCTCGGGGTCGTGGGCGTGATCCTCGCGCCGACCATTCCGGCGGGGCTGCGGAACGACCTGCGCGGCGACCTGGAGCAGGCGGACGTCCTGAAGACGTGGCCGGTCTCGCCGGCGGCGCTCGTCGTGGGCGAGATCCTGGCCCCCCTCTGGATCACGGTCCTGGCTCTCTTCGCGGGCCTCGGCGGCGCGCTCGCCGTCTCGGCCGGGCGCGCGCTCCGGGGCGCCGGAGGCGTCGCCGGACCCTTCGGCGGACTCGACGCACTCTCGGGACTCGTGCCCGTGGCCCTCGCCGCCGTCCTGTTCGTTCCGCCGTTTTCGTTGTTGCTCCTCCTCGGGCAGAACGCCGCGACGCTCGCCTTCCCCGCCTGGTTTCCCCCGGGGCAGAAGCGGGCACGGGGGCTCGAGCAGTTCGGCATCCGCCTCGTCGCCGCCGTCGCGACCGTCGCCCTCCTCGCCATCGCCCTCCTCCCGTCCGGGCTCCTCGTGGCGCTCGTCCTCCTGCTCGGAGGCAAGGCGCTCGGCCTCTGGGCGCTCCCGCTCTCGGCTCTTCTCGCCTCGCTTCCCGTCTGGGCGGAGGCGGCCGCCGCCGTCGCCCTCCTCGCGAAGCTCTGGGAGCGCTTCGACCCGTCGCTCGACCTCGGCGCCTGAGACGGCGCTTGTCTACTCGAGCGGGATCCGGCTGGCGTTCGTCTGCAGCCAGACCTCGAAGGACTGGAGCGCCGGGTTGAGGGACCGGGAGAACTCGACGCTCCGGGACTTGCCGAAATAGTCGGCGAAGTCGCGGTAGAACTGGAACATGTTGCCGAGGTCCTCGGCGCCCGGGAACCCGAAGCCGCGGTAGACCTCGGGCGGGACGTCGTTGTACGACACCTCCCGTCCGAGCGCCTTCGTCAGGCCCGCGGCCATCTCCGCTCCGGTCAGGTGCCCGCCCGCGATGCCCACCGTCTTCCCGATGAACTCGTTCCCCTTCCGGAAGATTCCGTAGGCGCAGCGTCCGATGTCCCCGGCAGCGATTCCCGCGAGCTTCCGGTCCCCCATCGGAAGGGTGAGTGCGAGCTTCCCGTCAGGTCCCTTCTTCGGACCCGACCCGAAGAAGATGAAGTTGTCCCAATAGAACGTCGTGAGAAGGTACGTCGTCGGAACCCCTTCCGCCACGAAGAACCGGTTGGACTCCCCCTTGGCGTCGAAGTGCGGAACCTTGTAGCTCCCGAGGAGCGTCGGCATCCGGTCGTCGTCGAGCGGCACCCAGAGGCGCGTGTCCTCCAGCGTCGACCAGATCGCATGGGAAACGCCGGCCCGGTTCGCCGCCTTCGCCATCGCCGCAGCCTGCGCCCTCTCCCGGTCGGGCGAGAAATGGTCCCAGAAGAAGGTGACGCAGTAAGCGCCGTGCACACCGCGAAACGCCGACTCGAGGCTCGCTTCGTCGTCCACGTTCGCGGCCACGACCTGGGCACCGAGCCGCGCCAGCTCCCTCGCCTTGTCCGAGTTGACGTTCCGCGTCAGGGCCCGGGCGACGAAGCCGCCGGACGGGTCGCCCTGGATGGCCCGGACGAGACCACTCCCCTGGGCGCCCGTGGCCCCCACCACCGCGATGATCTTCCGCTCGGCCATGGCCGCCCTCCCGTCTCCCGCCCGTTCCGGCGGGAGCGGGCGAACGATACCGCGCTGCGAAGCCGTCGCAAAGGGCACCCGGGGCCGGGTCGGGTCAGCCGCCGCGCCGGCGAAGGGCGTCCGCGCGGGTGATCGCGTACAGGAGGAGATCACCGACCCGTCCTTCCTTGACGACGGCGCTCCGGAGCCGCCCCTCGAGGACCCATCCCGCTTTCTCGAGGACCCGGATCGACGCGGGGTTGTCGTCGAACGGCGTGGCGAAGAGCCGGGTGAAGTCGAAGGCCCGGAACGCGTAGACCGTCAGGGATTCCAGCGATCTCGTGGCGAGGCCCCGGCCCCAGACGGCCCGGCCGAGCCAGTAACCGACCTCGGCCGAGACGCGGTCCACGTCGGTGCCCGGAATGAGGCCGATGCCGCCCACGGGCGCTCCGCAGTCCTCGATGACGAAGTGCTCCGGCGGGTCGTGCGTGGCCGTGAAAGCGATCCACTCCTCCGCGTCCCGCCGCGTGTACGGGCGCGGGAAGCGGTCCCTCAGATGGCGCCAGACCTCGTAATCGTCCGCATGCCGGGCGATCGCCTCCTCGTCCCCGGGGCGGAACGGCCGCAGCGGCGGGTCCGGCGGGAGGACGGCCATCCGGCCCCCCTCAGCCGGAGAGCCCGAACGCCTCGGCGAGGGCCGCGCGATGCGCCTTGAGCGTCGCGGCGATCTCTTTTGGCCCGTGCGCGGTCGACACGAACATCGCTTCGAACGGAGCGGGAGCCACGAAGACGCCGTGCCGCCGCATCGCGTGGAACCAGCGCCGGAAGGCCTCCAGGTCCGACCGCTTCGCGTCGTCGAAATTCTCGACCGGGCCCGGCGTGAAGAACGGCGTCAGGATCGAGCCGATCCGGTTGATCGTGATCCGTCCGGCGACCCCCAGATCTTTCGTGACGCGCGTCAGGCCGCGCTCGAGAGAGGCCGCCGTCTTTTCGAGCTTCGCGTAGACGGCGGGCGTCAACGCGTCGACCATCGCCTTCCCCGCCGCCATCGCGAGGGGGTTTCCGGAGAGGGTCCCGGCCTGGTAGACGGCGCCGTCCGGCGCCACCTGCGCCATCAGGTCCGCCCGCCCCCCGTAAGCGCCCACCGGAAGCCCGCCGCCCAGGATCTTTCCGAGGCAGGTCAGGTCCGGCCGGAGGCCGAAGAGCTCCTGCGCGCCCCCTCTTGCCAGGCGGAAGCCCGTGATCACCTCGTCGAAGAGAACGAGCGCCCCGTCGCGCCGCGCGAGCTCCATGAGGCCCGCGAGGAACCCGGGCTTCGGGAGGACCACGCCCATGTTCGCGGCCACGGGCTCGACCACGATGACGGCGATCCGCCGCGGGTGGGCCGCCAAGAGCCGTCCGACGGAGTCGAGGTCGTTGTAGCGGGCCGTGACCGTGAGGCCGGCGAGCGGCTCCGGCACGCCGGGCGAGCCCGGGATGCCGAGCGTCGCGAGCCCCGAGCCGGCCGCGACGAGGAACGAGTCGGCGTGCCCGTGATATCCCCCCGCGAACTTCAGGACGAGGTCCCGTCCCGTCGCCGCCCGGGCCAGGCGGATGGCGGACATCGCGGCCTCCGTCCCGGACGACACGAAGCGGACCCTTTCCATCGAGGGAAACGCCTTCGTCACGCGCTCGGACAGCTCGACCTCGCCCCGCGTCGGCGCGCCATACGACGTGCCCCTCGGAAGGGCTTTCCGGATGGCCGACATCACCCCCTTCGGGGCGTGGCCGAAGACGAGCGGCCCGTACGACATCACGTAGTCGACGTAACGGTTGCCGTCCGCGTCGACGAGGATCGCTCCCTTCGCCTTCTTGACGAAGAACGGCTCGCCGCCGACCGAGGCGAAGGAGCGGACGGGCGACGAGACGCCGCCGGGCATCCGCTTCTTCCCACGTTCAAAGAGGGCGTGGGACTGCGCCGTCCGGAGGACGCGCGGCGTCTTCACGCCAGCCATTCGGACGCTTCCTTCGCATGGTAGGTCAGGATCAGGTCGGCGCCGGCGCGCCGGATCGAGGTGAGGATCTCCAGGGTCACGCGCTTGCCGTCGATCCAGCCGTTCCGCTCGGCGGCCTTCACCATCGCATATTCGCCCGAGACGTTGTAGGCCGCGAGCGGCACGTTCGTGGCTTCCTTCACCGCCCGGACGACGTCGAGGTAGGCCATCGCGGGCTTGACCATGACGAGGTCGGCCCCCTCCTCGATGTCGGAGAGGACCTCCTTGACGGCCTCGCGGACGTTGGCCGGGTCCATCTGGTAGGCGCGCCGGTCCCCGAAGGAGGGCGTCGACTCGGCCGCCTCGCGGAAGGGGCCGTAGAAGCCCGAGGCGTACTTCGCCGCGTAGGCGAGGATCGGGACGCTCGTAAAGCCGCCGCGGTCGAGCGCCGTCCGGATCGCGGCAACGCGTCCGTCCATCATGTCCGACGGGGCGACGACGTCGGCCCCGGCCTGTGCGTGGGCCAGCGCCTCGGCCGCGAGGATCTCGAGCGTCGGGTCGTTGTCGACGGTCTCGCCCTTCAGGACGCCGCAGTGGCCGTGGTCGGTGTACTCGCAGAGGCAGACGTCCGTCATCACGACCGTCCCCGGGCTCTCCGCCTTGATGGCTCGCACGGCGCGGCAGACCGGCCCGCCCGGGTCGGCCGACGAGGTTCCTCGCGCGTCCTTCCCGTCCGGGATGCCGAAGAGGATCACGGACTTCACGCCGAGGGAAAAGAGCGCCTTCGCGTCCTTCGCCGCGAGCTCGGGAGAGGTCCGGTCCACGCCCGGCATCGACGGGACCGGCTGGCGGATCCCTTCTCCGGGCACGACGAAGAGCGGCGCGATGAAGTCGGACGGCGCGAGGCTCGTCTCGCGGACCATCTCGCGAAGCGACTCGGTGAGGCGGAGGCGGCGGTACCGGTGCGTGGGAAAGCTCATGGCGTTCTCGCAGGCTCCTTCCGGAGGAGGTCGATCAGGTCGGCGAAACGGGCCCGCCCCGGGACGGCCGGAGCCCCGATGCCGCGGACCGAAACGGCGCGGGCCGTCTCGGGCCCGAGCACGCCCCATCTTACCGGGGGAAGGGCCTCCGGTGCCGGGTCGCCGAGCCAGGAGAGGAAGACCTCGAGCGCCGCGACCGATCCGACCGCGACGGCCCCGAACCCGCCGCCCCGGAACGCCGACAGCAGCTCGCGCTCGGACGAAGAAAGAGACCAGGCCGGACGCAACCGCTTCTCGTAGACGACGGGGGCGGTCACGAGAGCCCCGAGAGAAGAGAGTTCTTCGAGGGGCCCGGCGTCGGCGTCCGACCCGCGCGGCCAGAGGATGCGCAGGCCGGAGAGCCCGCCCGGGGATTCTCTTAGAAGGTGGAGAACGCCTGCGGCACCCGGCGAGCCAGGTACGACGACGTCTCGCGCACCGGCACGCCGCAATTCACGGGCGGATTCCTCCCCCACAGCGAGAACCTCGATGAATTCCCTTTCGAAGAAAAGGGGGTCGAGCATTTCCACGGTCACCTTCGACGAGACGACGAGTCGCGCGCCCCGCGCGTCGAAGGCGAGCGTCTCGGCGATCCCCGCCGGGACCGGGAGGACTTCGTGCGTCGTCAGGAGGGCGACGTCGGGCCCGGACGCCTCCGGCGGGAGGTCCGAGCCGCCCGAGCGGAGGACGAGGATCCGGCGCATGAGCGGCGGGTCAGTTCCCCGCCGCGCGCGAGGCGTCGATGAGGCGGTGTGCCCCGGCCGCGAGAAGCCGCTCGGCCAGGCGCCGGCCGAGGTCGACCGCCTCGGCGACCGAGACGCACGGCCCGGCCTCCTCGCCGTCCAGGGCCTCCCGGCCGTCGAGCGACAGGACCCGGCCCCGGAGGCGGAGCGTTCCGCCGTCGAGCGTCGCGTGGGCCCCCACGGGAGCCCGGCAGCCGCCGCGCAAAAAATGAAGGAGCGCGCGCTCGGCTTCCGCCGTGGCATGCGCCGCCGCGTCATCCTGTGTGGCGAGCGCGGCGCGCGTCCTCTCGTCGTCTTCGCGGCAGACCATCGCGAGGGCCCCCTGCGCGGGCGCCGGCAGGAATTCTTCCACCGAGAGGCGGCGGGCGATGACGGGGCTCCGGCCGAGGCGATCGAGGCCCGCGGCGGCGAGGAGCAGCGCGTCGGCGCGCCCCTCCTCGAGCCGCGCGAGCCGCGTGTCGACGTTGCCGGCCATCGCGACGGCCGAGAGGTCGGGACGGAGCCGGAGGAGCTGCGCGACGCGGCGCGGGCTGGACGTCGCCACGCGGCCGCCGCGCGGGAGATCCGGCACCGAGGCGACGCCCCCCGCCTTGAGCCGGCTCGCCACGACGAGGGCGTCGTGGACGTCGGCCCGCCGCGGCACGGCGGCGAGAAGAAGGCCCGCGGGCGAGACCGTCGGGACGTCCTTGAGCGAGTGGACCGCGAAGTCGATCTCGTCCTTGAGGAGCGCCTCGTCGAGCGCCCGGGTGAAGACGCCCGCCTCGTCCCCTCCGGGTGGCGCTTTTCCCTCGGTCGAGAGCTGGTCGCCCTGCGTCCGGACGAGAACGACGTCCACGGCGAGGCCGGACGCCCGGGCGAGGTCGACGGCGGCGGCGGAAGACTGGGCGCGGGCGAGGGCGCTCCCGCGCGTCCCCATGCGGAGCGATCCCGTCACGGCTTCTCCGGCGGATCGAGGCGGAAGAGGTTCCGGACCGCATCGGCGCGCTCGAGACGATCGGAGGCGTCTCCCTCCTTCAGCCCGACCGTGGGGTGGTGCAGGATCTTGGAGACGATGGAGTCGGTCAGCCGGTCGATCACCTTTTCGGCGTCGGGGCCGAGGACGGCGATCTTCCCGCGATAGGCCTCGAGCTCCTGCCGGCGGATCCCCTCGAGCTTCCCGCGGAGCGCTCTGACGACGTCGACGTGATGAAGGCCGCCGTACCAGTCCCGAAACTTTCCGACGGCCTCCTCGACGATCGCCTCGGCTTTCGGAACCTCGGCTCTCCGGGCCGCGGCGTTCTCGGCGGCGACCTCGTTCAGGGCGTCGACGTCGTACCGGTAGACATCCGACAGCTCGTCGACGGCCGGCTCCACGTCCCGCGGCACGGCCAGGTCGAGGATCAGGAGCGGCCCGTGGCGGCGGGCCCGGTGGCGCGCTTCGGCGAAGGCCTTCGCCCTGATCACGGGCTCGGATGCGCCGGTGGCCGAGATGATCAGGTCCGACTCGGCCGCGGCGGTCACGAGCGACTCCCATGGGACGGCGCGGCCGCCGATCGCCCTGGCCAGCGCCGCGGCGCGCCCTTCGGAGCGGTTGCAGACCCGGAGGTCGGTCGCGCCGTTCTCGACGAGGAGCTCGGCCGTCAGCTCGGCGGTCTCTCCCGCGCCGACGACGAGGACGCGGCGGCCGGCCAGCTCCTCGAAGACGCGCCCGACCAGGAGCAGGGCGATCCCGGGCACCGACGTGGGCCGGGCTCCCAGGGACGTCTCGTTCCGGACGCGCTTGCCGCACTCGAGCGCCGACTGGAAGAGGCGGTTCGTGACGGCGCGGGCGGCGCCCGCTTCCGACGCGAGCCGGTAGGCGGCGCGGATCTGGCCGAGGATCTGCGCCTCGCCGAGGACCATCGAGTCGAGCCC
>DATIWM010000046.1:0-7415 GCA_035519355.1 Thermoanaerobaculia bacterium
ACGAAGCGCCGCGTCCCGCCCTTCAGCAGTTCCAGGAGCTTCTTCTCGAAGTCGGGAGCCGTCTTCGTGTCGAGACGGCCGGCGACCGCGAAGACGGCGAAGCCGCTCCGCTCGCTCTGGAGGATCTCGACGCCTTTCACGGCACCCGGAGGACGAACGTCGCCCCGCCGAAGCGGACTTCGTCACCGTCCCGGATCTCGACCTTCGTGCCGGTAGCGATCCGCTTCCCGTTCACGAACGTCCCGTTGGCCGTTCCGATCTCTTCGAACACGAAGAGCCGGCCCTCCTCGCGGAGGATCTTCGCGTGCCGCCGGCTCGTCATTCTCTTCGTGTCGAACGGCGCGAGATCGACGTCGGGATGCATCCCCGTCACCGAGTCGAACCGGCCGAACCGGATCTCCGGCCCGGCCGGGAGGGGCACCTCGGTCCCGGAAGGCTTGGCGACGAGCCGGCCGGAGGCGGGAGCCGCGGGGGGGGGCGGACCGGGCCGGGCGGCTGCCGGACCCGTCGGCGCTTCCTCCTGCGAGAAGATCGCCGGGGCGGGGTATTCGCGGGCGGGCGCTTCTTCCGGCGGAGGCGCTTCCGCGGCGGCCGCGCGGAGGCGCTGGCAGAGGCTCCGCATGATCCGGATGGAGACCTCCGGGTACTGGCGGAGCATCTGGTCGAACGTCGTGTGGTCGATCAGCAGGAGCCGGGCATCCGTGGCCGCCCGGGCCGATGCACCGCGGGGTTGATCGTCGAGGAGACCCATCTCCCCGAAGAAGTCACCGGCTTCGAGGACGCGGAGGGACCGCTCCTCGGCGCCCGACCTCCGGAAGATCTCGACCCGCCCCTCCTCGATGATGTACATCTCCCGGCCGGTCTCTCCCTCGACGAGGATCTCCTCTCCCTGCTTGACGTCGACGGGCCCCGGGCGTGTCGCCTTCATGGGGTGCGGCTCCTTTGCGGCTCCGCCTCCATTATCCCCGAGCGGGCGCCGTTTGACGCCCCGGCGGGATCCGGCTACCCTTCGCGGTCCTGTCTCAAGCGGGTGGGGCTGTAGCTCAGCTTGGGAGAGCGCCTGAATCGCACTCAGGAGGTCGACGGTTCGATCCCGTTCAGCTCCACCATCTACCTTCGCCCCGTTCCTTCCTTCACCTTCTCCCCCCTTCCTCGCCCCGGCGAGGACCTTCCACCAGGATCCGAGATGAAGCTCTACGTCGGAAACCTCTCCTATTCCCAGAACGACTCCACCCTCCGCGCCCTCTTCGAGCCCTTCGGCAACGTGGAGTCCGCGCGCGTCATCTCCGACCGCGACACCGGCAGCTCGAAGGGATTCGGCTTCGTCGAGATGGCCGACGCCGACGCCCAGAAGGCGATGGGCGCCCTGAACGGGCGTGAAATCGACGGCCGGGCGCTCCGTGTCAACGAGGCCCGCCCGCAGGAGCCGCGCACGGGCGGTGGCCGTGGCGGCCCGGGCGGCGGCCGCGGCGGGCGCGACCGCTACTAGGCCGGCGCTCCCGCCCGGCTCTCCCGGTACCAGGCCACGGTCCTTTCCAGCCCTTCCGCGAGGCGCGTCGTCGCCCGCCAGCCGAACAGCCTTTCGGCCCGGGAGACGTCGAGGCGGCGGCGGGGCTGGCCGTTCGGCTTCGACGTATCCCACCGGACCGCCCCCGCGTAGCCCGTCTTCTTCGCGACGAGGGCCGCGAGGTCCCGGATCGAGATCTCCTCGCCGGAACCGAGGTTCACCGGCTCGGCGCCGTCGTACCGCTCGGCCGCCGCGAGGATCCCGTCGGCCGCGTCCTCCACGAAGAGGAACTCACGCGTCGGCGAGCCGTCGCCCCAGAGCGTGACCTCGGACGCGCCCGCCGCTCCCGCCTCGAGGAACTTCCGGATCATGGCCGGGATGACATGGCTCGTCTCGAGATCGAAGTTGTCCTCCGGACCATAGAGGTTGACCGGCAGGAGGAAGATGCCCCTGAAGCCGTACTCGGCCCGGTAGGCCTGGAGCTGCACGAGGAGCATCTTCTTGGCGAGCCCGTAGGGCGCATTCGTCTCCTCCGGGTAGCCGTTCCAGAGCTCCTCCTCGCGGAACGGGACCGGCGTGAACTTCGGATAGGCGCAGATCGTCCCGAGACAGACGAGACGGCCGACGCCGGCGAGGCGCGCCTCCTCGATCAGCTCGATTCCCATGACGGCGTTCTCGTAGAAGAAGCGTCCCGGGTGGGCGCGATTGGCGCCGATGCCGCCGACGACCGCGGCGGCGTGGATCACGAGATCGGGCTTCGTCGCGCGAAGGCAGCGGCGGATCGCGGCCTGGTCGCGGAGGTCGACCTCGTCGGCCCGCGGCGCGGCGACGGAGAGAGCGCCCTTCTCCGCCAGCTTCCGGAGGAGCGTCCGGCCGAGAAACCCCGCGCCCCCCGTGACGAGAACGCGTCGGGTCTCCCAGAAGCTCACCGGAAGCGCCTCACGAAAACGAGTCTACCGGAGCCGACGGAGGCCCGATCCCGTGGCGGCCCCCTCAGGGCTTCATCGCCCGGACTTCCTCGAGCCGCTGGTGAAGCGAGGGACCGACCGGCACGCTCCGGTCGTGTCCGCCGCTCGAGGACCAGACCAGCCGCCCGCCCCGGTCCAGATAGAGGACGTTCGCCGGCCGCCCCTGGCGGCCGCTGATCTCCCGCGCCAGGCCGTAGCGCGGCGCGAAGCGGAGGGCCGAGTCCGTCAGGAAGCGATGGCTCAGGCGGATGCCCCGGTCCGCCTCGAGCCGGACGATGAACTGCACCGTCTGCGGAGCCGGCTGCGGCGAGACGACGAGGACCGGAACGCCGGCGAGGTCGGTCGCCTTCAGCTTCTCGAGCTCGATCAGGAGATCGACGCAGTGCGGGCACCACGTCCCCTTGATGAAGACCACGAGGACCGGGCTCCGTCCCTCGAAGGTCGGAGGACCGACGGAGCGCCCCTCGAGGTCCGGCAGCACGAACGGCGGGAGGGGCTTGCCGGACGCCGCGTCGGACGGGAGAGTCTGTCCGGCCGCCGCACCCGTCCCGGCCGCGAGGGCGGCCAGCAGACCGGCGGCCAGAGCGGCGCGTCCTCTCACGGCCGCGATTATCGCGCCCGGCGGCGCGGAACCGATTCCCCCTCCGGAGCGGGGTGCGGGTCACGTTTCCCGGAGCCGCCCGGCCTGCTACGCTCCGTACCGTGTCCGCGTGACACGACCTGACGAATGAACCTCGACCGGCTCCGCGACCGCTTCTTCGAGGGCGCTCCCCGCTACCGCTGGATCGAGACGATCGGGCGCGGCGGGATGGGAATCGTCTTCCGGGTGCACGACCTCGAGCTGGACGAAGAGGTCGCGATCAAGGTTCTCTCTCCCGACTGGGAGACGGACGACCAGCAGCTCCTGACGCGCTTCAAGCGGGAGATCAACCTCAACCGGAAGATCAAGCACCCCAACGTCGCCCGGATCCACGACTTCGGGATGAGCGGCGATTTCCCCTTCATCACGATGGAGTTCGTCCCCGGGCTCGACCTCCGGACGCTCATCCAGCGCGAGGGGCGTCTCGCGCCGCCGACGGCCATTTCCATCCTCCGCCAGATCGCGCTCGGGAGCGACGCGGCGCACCGCCTCGGGATCATCCATCGCGACCTGAAGTCGCAGAACGTCATGGTCGAGGAGAGCGGCGCCGTCGCCATCCTCGATTTCGGTCTCGCCCGGGGCAAACAGAGCATCACGCTGACGCTCGACAGCGTGATGGTCGGGACGCCGCACTACATGTCGCCCGAGCAGGCGCTCGGGCGACCCACGGACGCGCGAAGCGACGTCTACTCCATCGGGGTGATGGGCTTCGAGATGCTGACGGGAAAAGTCCCGTTCGACGGCGAGTCGCCTCTCGTCATCGCCATGAAACACGTCTCCGAGGCGATCCCGGAGGAGATGTCGCGCTTCCCGGACATCTCGCCGGAGCTGCACGCCATCGTCCTCCGGGCTCTCGCGAAGAACCCCGACACCCGCTTTCCCTCGGCGGCCGAGCTGGAGGCGGAGCTCGCCATGCTTCGTCCCTTCGCGCCGGTCCCGATGCCGCCGCCGACCGTCTTCCCTCCCGAGGCGCCCGCCCCCGGGCCCGACTGGCCGCAGATCGAGCCCGACTTCACCCCCCTCCCCTCCGCGCCGGGCGCGCCGGTGCCGGCGCCCGCCGGCCCGGCGTTCGACGTCTCCGCCGCCTCGATTCCGGTCGGGAAGGCGACGACGCCCGTCGGGCCGAAGGCGCCGCCCGCCCCGCCGAAGAAGACACGGCGGCCCGTCATCCTCATCGTCTCCGACGACTCGCGCGCACGAACCGACCTCTCCGACGAGTTCGGCCAGTACGCCTGCGAGGCGATCGGCGCGGCCAGCGGCGAGAAGGCGCTGGAGATCCTCCTGAAGGAGGACGTGGACCTCGTCCTGATGGACACGAGCCTCCCGGGGATGGACGGCTTCGACGTGACGCGCATCCTCCGGTCCCAGCCCGCCACGACGGATCTGCCGGTCGTCCTGATGTCGGCGCGGATCGACCGGAGCCGGTTCGCCTTCGCGATCCAGTCCGGCGCCACCGACTACTTCCTGCGGCAGGCCAAGACCGACATGATCGTCGGCCGGCTCTGGCACATCCTCGAGCACCATGGCTTCGTCCCGCCGAAGGAGAACGAGGCGCTCATCTCCGCGATGCGGAAGACCCTCCTCGACGCGGCGACGCTCACGCCCCCCTCGGTCCCGCAGAAGAAGTAGCGCTCAGACGAGCAGCGGCTTCAGGTCGGTGAGCCGGGTCACGAAGACGACCGGGGCGGGCGCACCCTGCCCCTGGCGGTTGAACCAGACGGGAAACCACCCGGCGGCCTTGGCGCCGAGGACGTCGGTCTCCCACGAGTCCCCGACATAGACCTTCCGGACGTTCTCCCCCTCCGCCGTCCGGGCGGCCGCGTCGAAAATCTCGCGCGACGGCTTCATCGCGCCGACCTCCTCGGACAGGACGACGTGGGAAACCCAGCGGTCGAGACGGAACGTCCGGATCTTGGCCCACTGCTGCTCGCAGAGGCCGTTCGAGAGGATGCCGACCACGCCGTATCGCGCGGCGAACTCGAGGATCTCCTCGGCCCCCTCGACGAGCTGCCAGTGCCGGGCGTACGACGCGAGATAGGCGGTCCCGACCCGTTCGCCGTGCGCCGGGTCGAGGTCCAGCTCGTCGAGCGGCTCGGCAAAGCGCCGGCGCGACAGCTCGTGCCGGTCGATCTCGCCCCGCCCGTAGAGCGCCCAGAGAGCGAGGTTGTTCCGGCGGTAGCCGGCCAGCCACTCGGAGAACGACACCCCGCCGAAGACGCCGGGAAGCCCGGCGTGCGTGGCGCGGTGCGCGGCCTCCTCGGCCGCGTGGTGGTCGACGAGCGTGTCGTCCAGATCGAAGAAGAGGAGTTGCTTCACGCTCCGGCGGGGTGCCACGTCGTCTTGATCTCGACGAACGGCTCGATGGCGGCGATTCCCTCGCACGAGAGCGCGGAGAACCACTCGGCCGGCGACGCCGCCTTCGGCCTCGCGATCCGCCGGACACGATCGGCGGCCTCCTCGTCGATCATCCGTCCCAGGGCCGCGTCCAGCGAGCCGTCGTCGAGAGCGTCGACGTCGCGGTGGGTCGCGAGGGCCGGCACGAGCTCGCCCTTCCGGCCGCAGAGGATGTTGACGACGCCCGGCGGAAAGTCGCTCGTCCCGATCACCTCGCCGAGGAGCAGCGCGGGAATCGGCGCCTTCTCCGGCGCGACGGCGACCGCCGTGTTGCCGGAGACCGTCGCCGCCGCGAGACGCGTCACGAGCGGGAGGAGCGCGGGGCTCTCGGGGGCGACGAGCCCGACGACGCCCGTCGGCTCGGGGACGGAGAAGTCGAAATAGGGCGCGGCGACCGGGTTCACCGTGCCGAGCACGGCCGCGATCTTGTCGGCCCAGCCGGCGAAGTGGACGAACCGGTCGACGGAGACGGCCACTTCGCGTGTCGCGGCGGCGCGCGCGACGCCGGTCGACCGGACGAGCGCGCCCGCGAACTCCGCGCGGCGCTCCTCGAGCATCTCCGCGGCGCGGTAGAGGATCTGCCCGCGGTTGTACGGGGTCTTCCCGGCCCAGCCCGGGAAGGCGCTCCGAGCGGCCTTCACCGCGTCGCGGACGTCCTTTCGCGATCCGAGGGGGACGTGGGCGAGAAAGGCCCCGGACGGCGTCGTCGCGCGAACCGCACGCCCCGACTCCGTTCTCACGAACTGCCCCCCGATCAGGAGCTTGTACGTCTTCCGGACGATGGCGCGCGCCACGAAGGCGATTCTAGGCCAGAGCCCCTCAGATCCTCCGGCCCAGGGCGGCTTTTCCCATCGCCGCGGCCGTCCCGAGAAGGCCGAAGCGCTCGACGAGGATCTTCCGGTAGAGGGCGTCGTGGGTCTTCGGGGGGACGGCCTCCCGCTCTTTCTTCTCGAGACGGAGGGCCTCCGAGGGGCACGTCGTGACGCAGGCCCCGCAGCCGATGCAGCGGCCTTCGTCGACGGCCGTCCTCCCGTCCGCCGTGTGAAGGGCCTCCATCGGGCAGCGCGAGCGGCACGTCTCGCAGTCGGTGCAGAGGGCGGGGTCGATCGCGGCGTGGTGGTTCGAGTGGACGTAGTCCGCCGGACGCGGAAACTGCTTCGCCATCGACAGGACGCCGCAGCAGCATCCGCAGCAGAAGCAGACGAAGAGCGGGTCCTGAGCGTTCTCGGGCTGGAGGACCATCCCCTCCCGCTCGGCCCGGTCGACGAGGCCGAGGACCTCTTCCCCTGTCACGGCCTCTCCGATCCCCTTCTCGAGCGCGTACCGGGCCGTTCCCTTCATCAAGAGGCAGGTTCTCCGGATGCTGGTCTGGCGGCACGGCTCGCCCACGAGGTCTTTTCCCTGCCGGCAGACGCAGTTGATCACGGCCCAGGGACCCGAGCTCTCCCCGATCAGCCGCCGCGCGTCGTCGTAACGGCCGACGCGGCGCTCGGGCACGATCCGGACGTCCACGGGAATCGTCCGCATCTGCTTGGTCTTCGGGCCGAGGAAGGCGGCGCTGAATCCTTCCCGGATGTACTGCTCGAGGTCCCGCTGCAGCTCCTTCGTGAGCCGGTCGACCTGGAGTTCGTACATGCCGAGGGCCAGCATCGCCCGGCTGTACCGCTTCGGGCCGCCCTTCGTCGCGCCGGAGCTCCCGCCCATGATGGCGCCCTTCTCCGCGAGGCCGTCGAGAAGGGCTTCGAACTCCCCACGCGTCCAGCGCCCCTTCGGCGCGCGCGCGAAGATCCGGCCCGGCGGCTCGGGCAGGGCGGAGAGCAGAAGGGCCGCCTCGGCCTCCTCCTCGGAAAAGAGCCGGCGGAGGATCCGGAGCTCGACGCCGGAGGCCGTTTCGGGGAAGGCGACC
>DATIWM010000047.1:0-3862 GCA_035519355.1 Thermoanaerobaculia bacterium
GCTCGGCGGCACGAGCGGCCCTCGGCGCGACCGGCTTCGGAGCCTCCTCGGGGACGCCGAGGTTGCGTTCTACGCGCTCGAGCCGGACAAGGCCGTCAAGATCCTCGAAGAGGCCTACAAGCTCGACCGGACGAACGCCGAGCTCGCCTTCTTTCTCGGCGAGACCTACTTCAACGAAGGGGAGTCGGAGCGCGCGGCCGCCATGCTCCGGCAGGTTCTCGGGAAGGAGCCGAACCACTTCGAGGCGCTCGTCTACGCGGGGGTCCTCGAAAGCGACGCCGGCCAGCCGGAGCGGGCGCTCGAGCTTTTGAAGACGGCGGTTTCGGTCAAGCCTGACGCCTTCCTCCCGTATTTCGCCGTGGGCGCCCTCCTCGCCCTCTCCGGGCAGCTCCCCAAGGCCGAGGCGTACCTGAAGCAGGCGCTCGGCGTCGAAGAGAACGCCCAGGCGTACTCGCTCCTGGGCGCGATCGCCTACGAACGGGGGCGGCTCGCCGAGGCGATCGACGCCCTCCAGAAGGCGGTCCGCCTCGACCCGGAGGACGAGGAGGCGCTCTACCAGCTCGGGCTCTGTTACCTGGACCGGGGCTGGACGCAGAAGGCCGCGGAGAAGTTCCGCTCGGCGCTCGAGCTGAATCCGAACCGGATCGAATACCAGGAGGCGACGAAACTGCTCCTCCCGGCGGGCTCACGGGCGCTTCCCAAGGTGACGGGGGAAGCCGGACGCCTGGCGCGCCGGGCGGAGGCCACGGCGCGGCGCGACCCGGCCAAAGCGCTCGACCTTTACCGGCGGGCCCTGACGCGGGATCCCGAGAATCCGACGCTTCTCATCTCGATGGCCCTCCTCTGCTCGGCCACCGGCCGGACGTCCGAAGCCGTGGCGACGACCCGCCGGATCCTCTCGCGCCAGCCGGGCGAGATGGTCGCGGCCGCGGCCTACGCGACGCAACTCGAGGCGCTGAAGGCCGAGGGAAAGTACCGGGAGGGGAGCCGGGTGGCCGAGGAGATGCTCGGCGCCGTCCGGTCGAACTACGCGCGCTCGATCGCCTACTTCGAGCGGGCCACGGCGCTGGCCGAAACGGGCGAGGACCTCGACGCGGCCCTCGAGTTCGCCGACCTGGCGCTGAAGCTCTCGCCGAAGGAGATGCGCCACTTCCCGCTCGCGGCCAAGGGGTGGGTCCACTACAAGCGACGCGAGTACGACCGGGCCGTGGAGTGCCTTCGGCGGGCGACGGAGCTGGGGGAGACGCCGGCCGGACTGACCCATCTCGGGCTCGCCTGCCTCGCGGCGGGAGACGCCCGAGCGGCGCGCCAGGCCTTCGGGCGGGCCAAGCGGAAGGGGATCCGGTCGACGGGCCAGGGCGGCCTCGAGACGAAGATGCTCGAACAGATCCGCCGGCACCTCCAGCTGACGGAGAAACTGGCGAACCGCCGGGGGCCGCCCCTCCGTTAGCGGCTCCGTCGTTCTCCGGTCGCTCTCAGGGGATCAGGACGAAGCAGAGGCCCACGAGGAGCGTCGGAAAAGCCGCAGCCAGAAAGAGGCCGACCGGCGAGACGGCGCCGTCGAAGTACCGGGCGAGGATCGACTGGCCGGCGGGATTCGGCGCGTTCGCGATGACCGTGAGTCCTCCGCCCGTCACGGCACCCGCCATGACGGCGTATTTCGCGGCGTCGCCGAAGCCGGGGACCAGCGACGCGAGATAGGTGATCGCCGCGTTGTCGTTGAACGACGTCAGAAAGGTCGCGCCGAGCATCAGCGTGGTCGCGTCCAGACGCGAAAGGACCGGCTCAAGCCACCACCCCTGCAGCGTGCCGTGGATGACGAGCCCGCCGAGAAAGAACCCCACGAGAAGCGGCGGGCGGAGGTTGATCGTGTTCTGGACCGGCGCCGTCGCCTCCGTGAAGGCGAGGAAGAAGAGGAGTGCGCCGATGAAGAGCGCCGGCGTATGGGCCGTCAGGACCGTGAAGGCAAGGAAGAGGACGTGGACCGCAGCGACCCAGGCCGGGACCGGCGCACGGACGACGGCCCCGGGTCCGTGTCCGGACCGCGCGAGGGCCTTGACGGCGAGGTCCCGGAAGTCCCGTCGAAATGCGACGGCGTAGACGAGGTTCGACAGAGCGATCCCGGTGAGCGCCTTGAGGCCGAAATGCCGGAACATGAAGGCGGGTCCCCATCCCCATCTCGAGGCGACCATCACGACCGGGGGCGCTGCGAAGTGCGTCAGGGTCCCCCCGACCGAGACGTTCACGAAGAGGAGGCCGAGCGTCGCGTACCGGAAGGCCGACCTCGGCTCGAGGTCGAAGATCTGTCGCGCGAGGAGCAGCGCGCAGATGCTCATCGCCCCGGGCTCCGTGATGAAAGACCCGGCGAGCGGCCCGAGGGTCAGGATGGAGAGCCACCAGGCGAAGGGCGATCGCTGTCCGAAATCCGCCACCCGGCCGAGCGCGCGCTCGGCGAGGTCGAGAACCGGCCGCGTCGACGCGATCGTCATGATGACGACGACGAACGCCGGCTCCGTGAAGTCGACGCGCCGGCTAATGAATTCCTCGGCGGTGCCCCGGCCCTTGCTCGCCGCGAGGAGAACGAGAAGGGGGACCGCCCAGATCCCGAACACGGCCTCCACCTCGCCGAAGAAGTGGAGAATCTCGGCCAGGTAGGGGTGTCCGGACCCCTGGCCGGCGGTCAGACGCGATTCGTGATCCGAAACGAGCCGCCTCGAGAACGTGAGGATCCGGGGAGCAAGAAACGTGTGGAGGATCGCGGCGAAGAAGAAGAGAGTCGCGACGAGGTTGAACGGCTCGACGGCGGCCCGGTGAGCGAGGAGGCCCCACAGGGTGAGGCCGGCCTCGCTGCCATACCGGTCGAGGAGCGGCGGAACGACGGTCGGGGGCATGAGGGAGGCGCGCTCCGGGCGCAGGGGTCAGAACATGTAGATCGCGTCGAAGAGGAGGGTCGGCTGGGTGGAGGTGAAGCCGCTGCTCTTCTCGAAGACGTCGCGATTGGACCAGTCGAGGCGGAAGTCGGCGCGGACGAGGAAGTGGGAGGAGATCTTCCACTCGGGGGTCAGGGTGACCTCCTTGAGGTACTGGCTGACGCCGGTGCGGGCGCCGTCGGGGTCGGCGAAGTACTCGCCGCGCAGATTCAGGGCGAAGGCGTCGGTCAGGCCGAAGCGCACGTAGCCGACGAGGCCGCTCCAGGTGGCCGTCGCTCCGGCCGTCACGGCGTTCGGCTCGCCGCCGTAGGTCAGCTCGAGGGTGAAGACGGTCCGGTCGGTGGCCTTCCACTGGCCGACGAGGTTGCCGACGTTGCGCCAGTTGCCGCTCGTACCCGCCTGCTCGGGGCCGCCGATGTAGTTTCCCGTGACCGAGATGGCCTTCGACGGGGTCCAGACGAGCTGGGCGCCGACCGACTTGCCGCTGTTGTTGTCCTGCACCACGTCCCAGCCGTTCGTCAGGAGCAGCATCCCGGAGAGCTGGTCGCCGAAGGTGTAGCTGGCCTTCAGGCCCGTGTTGGTGAAGGGGATGGCCCAGCCGTAGACGAAGGAGCGGGTGGCGTTGTCGTTCCAGCCGTCGTACCCCTCGATCACCTCGTATCCCATGTGCGTGACGAACTTGCCGAAGTCGAGGCGCAGGCCGCTTCCGAGGGGAGCGATCCAGCTGACGAAGGCCTGCTGCAGGTCGAAGTCCTGTCCCTGGAAAAGGCCGGCGGCCGAGGAGACCCGGGCCACGGCGCCGGCCACGGCGTCGATCCGGAAGCCGACGTCGCCGGGCTTTTCGACGGCCTTCTGGAGGACGATCTCGGCGGCGTCGATGGTGACGCTGTTGTCCCGGTAGTCGAAGACGCGGTACTGGTTCAGACCCGAGG
>DATIWM010000048.1:0-5514 GCA_035519355.1 Thermoanaerobaculia bacterium
CCGGAGGCGAGAAGCGCTTCGGCCACGTGGCTGCCGACGAATCCGGTGCCCCCCGTGAGGGCGACGAGGCGGCGCGTCTCCAAAGCGATCCGAGTCTACTGTGAGAGGGCGCCTCCGACTTCACGTATAGTCGCCGCGCTCTTCGCTCGGGAGCTGCACATGAGAAGAATCGTCAGCGCGGCCCTCCTCGTCGCGTCCGGGCTCGTCGGGAGCGGGACCGCCCGCGCGCTCGACGCCCCGCGGAAGATCGTCGACTACGACATCCGGGTCGCCCTGGATCCCGAGAAGAAGCTCCTCGACGGCCGGGAGACCCTGCGGTGGACAAATCCGTCCGACGCCCCCGTCGGCGAACTGAAGTTCCACCTCTACTGGAACGCCTTCCGCAACAGTCGATCGACCTTTTTCAGGGAGTCCGGAGGCCAGCTTCGCGGCGACAAAGCCGATCTCGCGGACGGCTGGGGAAGCATCGACGTCACCTCGATGACCTGGGACGGTAAGGACCTGACGACGGGGTTCCGGTTCGAGAGCCCCGACGACGGGAACCCGGACGACCGGACCGTCCTCTCCGTCCCGCTCCCCCGCCCCGCCGCCCCGGGCGAGACGATCTCTCTCGACATCGCCTGGAAGGCGAAGGCCCCGAAGGTCTTCGCCCGGTCCGGCTACGTCCGCGACTTCTTCTTCGTCGGGCAGTGGTATCCGAAGATCGGCGTCCTCGAGCCGACAGGACGCCGACGCCGTCCGGATCCCGCGTGGAACTGCCACCAGTACCACGCAAATTCCGAGTTCTACGCGGACTGGGGCGACTACCGGGTCGAGATCACCCTCCCCGAGACGTTCGTCGTCGCCTCGGCCGGCGCCCTCCTGAAGGAGACCCGGTCCGGCGGGAAGAAGACCCTGACTTACGTCCAGAAGGAGATCCACGATTTCGCCTGGACGACCGATCCGCGTTACGTCGTGAAGGAATCGGTTTTCGACCCGGCGAAAGACGTCCCGAAGGAGGAGATCGATCGGGCCTCCCGGATTCTGGGCCGCCCGCCGGCCGAGCTGATGAAGGGCTTCCACCCCGTGAAGCTCTCCTTCTTCATGCAGCCCGACCATCTTTCCCAGTGGACGCGCTATGAGGACGCGCAGAAATGGGCGCTGGCGTGGTTCGGCCTCTGGGCCTTTCCCTACCCCTACGCGCAGGTCTCCGTCATCGATCCTCCGGAGGACGGTCTCGGCTCCGGGGGGATGGAATACCAGACGCTTTACACCGCCGGGACGTTCCGGTGGCTGGGCTTCTGGCCGCTGACCGGACTTCGGGAGCCTGAGGGCGTCGTCGTCCACGAGTTCGGCCACGGCTACTGGTACGGCCTTCTCGCCTCCAACGAGTTCGAGGAGAGCTGGATGGACGAGGGGATCAACTCGTTCACGGAAGCCGTGATGATGGACCGACGCTACCGGTACGTCGCCGAGTTCCCCTTCGGCGTCGGCTTCAGCGACGAGAACACCCAGCGGACCATCGTCGCCGCCCCGGACTTCGACCCGATCGTGACCCGGGCCTGGCAGTACTCCACGAGCGGCTCCTACGGCCGGAACTCCTACCCGCGGGCCGCCACGGTCGTCGAGCAGATCCGGCGCCTCGCCGGCGAGGAGAAGTTCTGGCGGGCCTTCCGCCGGTACGCCGAGCGGTGGCGTTTCGACCATCCGACGAGCGAAGACTTCCTCGACGAGATGCGGACGCTCGGCCTTCCCCATTTCGAGCCGATCGTCCGGAAGACCTTCTACGGCACGGGCGAGGTGGACTTCCGCGTCCTCCGGGCCGACAGCGAGCGCCGCGACGGCTTCACCGGCTTCGACGACGCCGGGAAGCGCGTCAATTTCGAGCCCGGGAAGAAGCGGAAGGAGCCGAAGGAGAAGGACGACACGCGGCCGTACGAGACGGTCGTCGTCGTCGCGCGCGCCGGGGACCTTCCGATCCCGGTCGACGTCCTCCTCACGTTCGAGAACGGGGAGACGTACCGGACGACCTGGGATGCGACCGCGAAGTGGCTCCGTCTGAAGACGACGTATGCCTCCCGGCTGGCGCAGGTCGTCATCGATCCGGACGGGAAGATCGTCCTCGACCGCGATCCGTTCAACAACGTCCGGAACGTCGGCCGGGTGAAGAAAGCCTCGGCCTCCGCCAAGGTCCGCGCCTACGCGATGCACCTCGTCGAATTCGCTCTTTCGAGCTTCTGGAGCCTCCCGTGAAGAACAGCGGCGCCTGTGCCGCCGGGCTCCGTTCGGCCCTCGCGAACCGCCGCCTCGCCCTCGTCCTCTGGCTGGCCGTCGCCGTGCCGGCCGGACTGGCCTGCACGCCGCTCGGCGCCCTGACCCGCCTCTTCGACGAAAGTCCGTTCCGCGACGCCCTCCTCACGGGATGGGACTCCTGGGGGATCCTCTCGTGGCTCGTCCTCCATCCCGGCCCGTGGAAGGTGATGCGGCTGGTCTTTGCCTCGACGCTCGCGGCCGGCCTCCTGATCCAGTTCTTTCTGACGGGGGGCGTCCTCTCGGCGCTGACGTCGGGAATCCGCCGCCCCGTCTTCCGTCGCGTGATGGCCGAGTCGGCCGCCCTGTTCAAGCCGTCGCTCTGGGCTGGAGCGCGCTATCTCGTCGGGCTCGCCCTCTGGATCGGGCTCTTCGTCGCGGCTCCGGCCCGGCTCTTCGCGAAGCTGGCCGAGAACCGTCCGCCCAACGGCTTCTGGACGGGGACGCGCGACCTCTGGGTCGTGGTCCTCGGGCTCCTCGTCTACTACCTCGTCTCGCTGAAGTTCGACCTCGCCCGGATTGCCCTCGCGCGCGGCGAAGCGACGAACGCCCGCGGTGCCTACCGGATCGCAAAGCGAAGGATGAGGGGGGCGCGGGGCCGTGTCGTCGGCGTCGCCCTCTTCTGGACCGTCGTCGGAATCGCCATCCAGGCGCTCTTCACGAATCTCGGAGTGAAGATGAACCCCCACTCCGGGACCGGCGTCTTCGGGCTCGTCGTCGTCCGCCAGATCGGGTTCGTCGTCTCGGCCATGGCGCGCGTCGGGTTCTGGGCCAGCCTCGTCCGGTTCGACGAGATCCGGCGCGACCAGCGGGCCCCGAAGGTCGCGGCGCCGCTGCCGTGGGAGATTCCGCCGGCCGAGGCGGCGCCGCCCGCTCTGGTCTGAGTCGTCCGTCCGACGGAGGACGTCAGCCGTTCTCGCGCGGATTCGCCCCGGCGAGGTCGGAGAGGAGGAGGTCCGTCAGGTACGTCACGCGTTGCTTGACCGCCCGGATCATCTCCTCCTCCGGCGGGATCCAGAACATCGTCGTCCGGTGCCAGGTGCCGCCCCGGAACGGCGTGCCCGTCCGGAGCAGCTGCGCGGGCTGTTGCAGCCGGAGGCTGACGTGGACGATCCAGTGACGGCTGCCCCGGACCGCCTCCAGCGCCATTCCGTTCAGGAAGACGAGAAGCGTGGCATCGGACGCCTCGGTCGTCGAGGCGACGTCCACTCCGGAGGAGGCGATCTGGAGCTCGAGGACGTTCCGGAGAGCCGTCGTGGAGACCTCCGCGGCCGTCAGCTCCGGGGCCGCCTTCACCGAGACGAGGATCCTCCGGATTCCCTTGAGGAGGGATTTTTCGTCGCCGTGCCCACTCGAGTAAGCCATGGCCGGGACCATCAGCAGTGGGGTGAGAAGGAGAATCTCCATTCCGTTGCCAGACACCGTCTCCGGGACCGCTTGCCGAAGTCTAGTCCTCCGGGCGCCCGTCGGCGAACGGAGAGTCACGGCCGACCTGTTCAGCCTCTGACGATGTAGCCCTCCCGGAGACAGCCCGCCGCAGCGTCCCACACCGGCGGCTCGCCGGCGCGGCCGGACTTTCCGGTGGCCCAGAGATACGCCACGAAGGCGGCCGCCGCCGCATCGAGCTGGTCGTGGGTGACTTCCGTCGGCCCGAGAGTCCCCGATCCCCCCTCCAGCTCCACGCCCTCGCTCCGAAGCAGCTCCCACCGCGTTCTCAGGCCCGCCGCCGTCCGCTTCGGCGGGAGCTTCCGCGACTTGGCGAGGCGGACCCAGACATCGGCCGGGTAGACCTCGAGGAGAACGGCCTCCTCCTCGGGGCCCTCGCCCAGTACGGCGAGTCCCGCCCGGCGAAGCGCCGCAAAGAGCTCGACGCTTCCGCGGAGATAGCCGGCGTACGGCCCCTTGTCGGGCCACGTCGCGCCGGTCTTGCCGGCGGTCCGAAGTTCGCGCTCGGCCGCCCGGAGCCGGCGGCCCGGTGCGGAGAGCCCCTGGGGGCCGTCGAGGGCGAGGACGAAGCCGTCGGCGGCGACCTCCGCCGAAACCAGACCCCTCCCGTCCGGCGACGGCGTCCAGTCGGAGAGACGCACGCGGCGCCAGCGGTCCATGACGGCCACCGTCGCTCTCCTCACGCGCCGCGCGTGCGGGTCCGTCAGATCGACCCCGATGAACCAGGCGCGGCTCGCGGGCGGCCGCGGTCTCTCCCCCGCCGCCGCCACGGAGGCCCTGTCCCTCGCCTTGAGGCGCTGAAGACCGTCGTACGCGGCGTACTTGAAGCACTCCGAGAGGGTCGGGAAGTTGAAGACGGCACCGAGGAGATCCCCGAGCCCCCCTTCCTTCAGCATGAGCATCTCGGGAATGTGGATCAGCTCCGTGGCGCTGCCGCCGATGAGGTGAGTGCCGAGGAGCCGGTGCGACTCCGGGTCGAAGAGCAGCTTGACGAAGCCGTCGGGATCACCGGTGATCTGTCCGCGCGCGTTGTTCTCGTAACGGGACCGGCCGGACTCGAACCGCACGCCCCGTCCCTTCAGCTCCTCTTCCGTGGCGCCGACCATGGAGATCTCCGGGATCGTGTAGACACCGTAGGGAATCAGCGGCGACACCTCGGTCTTGAACGGGAAGCCGAAGGCGCGGCAGATCGCCACCCGGCCCTGCTCCATGGACGTGGCTGCCAGCGCCGGGAAGCCGACGACGTCCCCGGCGGCGTAAATGCCCGGAACGTTCGTCCGGAACGCGGCATCCACGGGGATTCTCCCCTTTTCGTCGTGCGTCACGCCCGCGGCCTTGAGGCCGAGCCCTTCCGTGTTTCCCCGCCGGCCCGCCGAGAAGAGAACCTTGTCGGCCGAAAGAACGCGCCCCGACGCGAGCGAGAGCCGGAGCCCGTTGCGCCGTCGGCCCGGAATCCGGCGGATCTCGTTCACCGACTCTCCCATCAGGACGTCGGCTCCCATCCGGCGCAGGGCGATCTCGAGCGCCGACGAGATCTCGCCGTCCAGGAACGGCAGGAGGCGATCCCGCCCCTCGACGAGCGTCACCGCGGTCCCGAGCGCTGCGAAGACCGAGGCGTACTCGCAGCCGATCACCCCGCCTCCCACGACGGCCAGCGTCTCGGGAAGTCGGTCGAGGCTCAGGATCTGGTTCGAGTTGTTCACGTCCGGGTCCTCGAAGGAGATGCCACGCGGCGAGAGGGGCGAGGAACCGGTGGCGATGAGGCAGACGTCGAAAGAG
>DATIWM010000049.1:0-3304 GCA_035519355.1 Thermoanaerobaculia bacterium
CGAACCCGATGCCCAGCTCCTCCAGCGCAGGCAGGATTTCGTGCTCCGGCTCGCGCCACCACATCGAGTATTCGCTCTGGAGCGCGGTGACGGGCTGGACCGCGTGTGCGCGGCGGATCGTCTTGACCCCCGCCTCGGAAAGGCCGAAGTGCTTGACCTTTCCCTGCCGGATCAGGTCCTTCACGGCGCCCGCCACGTCCTCGATCGGGACCTTGTCGTCCACGCGGTGCTGGTAGAAGAGGTCGATGGCGTCCACCCGCAGCCGCTTGAGCGAGGCCTCCGCGACCTCCTTGACGTGCTCCGGCCGGCTGTCCAGCGCCGACCATCCCGGCCCACCCTTCGGATCGGGCGCGAAACCGAACTTCGTGGCGACGGCCACGCGCCCCTTGAACGGCTCGAGCGCCTCCCCGACGAGCTCCTCGTTCGTGAACGGCCCGTAGACCTCGGCGGTGTCGAAGAACGTGACGCCGCGTTCGACGGCCGACCGGATCAGCGAGATCATCTCCTGCTTGTCCGACGCCGGACCGAAGCCGAAGCTCATCCCCATGCAGCCGAGACCGAGAGCCGAGACTTCGAGGTTGCTGTTTCCGAGTCTGCGTTTCTGCATGCAGTCTCCTCAGTTCATGGCGCTGGCGCGACCATTTCCGATTGCGGCGACCGGACGTGACGCGCACGCCACGCGCCGGGCGAGGTGCCCTCCCAGCCCCGGAACGCCCGGAAGGAGGATTGGGCGTCCTCGTACCTCAAGAGAGGGGCGGGACGCAAGGAGGTACCGGGCGGCGCGCTCATCGCGAGATCGTGGATTATCGTTCAGAGCCCGGCAGAGCGGGGGGACGGAATCCGCGCTCAGTCGGGTCAGCCGACGGTCCCGTTTCTTCGCGAGAGCTGCGGCGCTCCGTCGGTATGATGCCGCCTCACCCATGAGGAGTCGTCAGTCCGGTGAAGGGCGGAGCCCGGCGCGGAGAGTCCGGTTCGGGGTCGCGGGCGTCGGCAAGATCGGAGGACGGCACGTCGCCGTGATCGACGCGGACCCCGGGGCGGAGGTCGTGGCCGTCTGTGACACCGACCCGGAGGTCCGGCGGAGAGTCGCGTCACTCCGGCCCGGCTTGCCAGTCTTCGAGGAGCTCGGATCGATGCTTCGAGGGCCGGAGCTGGACGTCGTCAGCGTCTGCACGCCGCATGCGCTTCACGCCCCGATGTCGATCGAAATCGCGGCGGCGGGCCGGCACGTCCTCGTGGAGAAGCCGATGTCCCTGACGTCCGGCGAGGCGGAGCGGATGATCGCGGCGGCGCACGACGCCGGCGTCCTGCTGATGGTCGTGAAGCAGAACCGGTACAACCTTCCGGTGATGCAAGTCCGCCGGCTCGCGGAGGAGGGAGCGCTGGGGCGCCTCTTCCTGGCCGAATGCTCGATTCTCTGGAACCGGGACGCCGCCTACTATGCGGATTCGCCCTGGCGGGGCCGGAAAGAGATGGAGGGCGGGGCGCTCTACACGCAGGCGAGCCACTTCATCGACCTCCTCATCTGGTTCCTCGGCGACGTCGTGGACGCGAGCGGCGTCCTGTCCAGAAGAACGCACGACATCGAGTTCGAGGACTGCGGGACGGCGAGTCTGGTCTTCTCCTCGGGGGCGACGGCGGGGCTGACCTGGACGACCTGCGCCCACGAGAGGAATTACAAAGGCAGCATCACGCTCGTCGGAGAGCGGGGAACCGTGAGAATCGGGGGCGAATACCTGAACCGGATCGAGTACTGGAGCGTCTCCGGCCACCCCCCTCCGGGGGAGAATCCGTCCGGCCCTCCGCCGAACAGGTACGAGCACTACCAGGGAACGAGCTCGAACCACGACAAGGTGATCCGCGACGTCGTCCGCGATGTCCTCGACGGCAGACATCGCCTCGTCGATGGAAGGGAAGCCGCGGCGACCGTCCGGGCGATCGAGCGGATCTACGCGGGATGTCGTTATGTCTGAAGCCATCGTCCACCCGAACGTCCGCTGGCTCGGCGATTACGAGCTGGGCGACTTCGTCATCGTGGGCCTGGTGCCGGAGGGTCTGTCTGCCGACGAGGCGACGACGGTCATCGGCGCCGGGGCGTTCATCCGGTCCCACAGCGTCCTGTACGCGGGGAGCGTCATCGGAAAGAGGTTTCGGACGGGCCACGGCGCCCTGGTGCGCGAAGGCTGCCGGATCGGCGACGACGTGAGCGTCGGAACGGGGAGCGGCGTGGGGCATCACGTCTCGATCGGTCATGGCGTGCGGATCCATTCGCGCACTTCCGTCGCGGAATTCACGGTTCTCGAGGATGAATGCTGGCTGGGGCCGAACGTCGTTCTGGCGAATGCCAGGTACCCGCGGTCCCCGGGGGTCAAGGACCGTCTCGAGAGCCCGATCGTGGAACGTGGGGCGCGGCTCGGAGCGAGCGTCACGGTCCTTCCGGGCGTTCGGATCGGGGCGGGCTCGCTGGTCGGGGCGGGATCCGTGGTGACACGCGACGTCCCCCCGGGGGTCGTCGTCGCCGGCAATCCCGCGAGGTTTCTGAAACCCGTGGAGGGGGCCGTTTACAGGGACGAGGAGCCGTGACGATTCCGCTGACGGACCTGAAGGTCCAGATCGCGACGATCCGGGCTGAGATCGATGCGGCCGTGGCGGGCGTGCTGGACGGCGGCGTCTTCGTGGGTGGCGAGGAGGTCCGCCTGTTCGAGCGCGAGTTCGCCTCCTGCTGTGGCGTCAAGGGCGCGGTCGGAGTCGGAAGCGGGACGGATGCGCTGTCCCTCGCGCTCAGAGCCCTGGGGGTCGGCGCGGGCGACGAGGTGATCACCGTCGCCCACACGTTCGCGGCGACCGCCGAGGCGATCGTCGCCGCCGGTGCGCGCCCGGTTTTCGTCGACGTGCGGGCGGACACCCTCCTCATGGACGGCGGCGAGCTCGAACGGGCGGTGACGCCGCGGACGAAGGCCGTGATCCCGGTGCACCTGTACGGCCAGGTCTGCGACATGGACGTCCTCGGTGAGGTGGCCCGCCGCCGGGGCCTGATCGTCATCGAGGATGCCGCCCAGGCCCACGGCGCACGATGGAAGGGACGCCGGGTCGGCGGGCTGGGACGGGTCGGCTGCTTCAGCTTCTTTCCGGCGAAGAACCTCGGCGCCTGCGGTGACGCGGGCGCCGTCGTGAGCGACGACGAGGCGGTTCTGGACCGGGTCCGGATGCTCGCCGACCATGGCCGAACGGAGAAATACCGTCACGAGGCGGTCGGCGTGAACAGCCGCCTCGATGCCCTGCAGGCCTCGATTCTTCGCGTGAA
>DATIWM010000050.1:0-34538 GCA_035519355.1 Thermoanaerobaculia bacterium
GAATGACGGGAATGTCCTCGAGTATCTAGGCGGAACTGAGCACGACACGATGACCCCCACGGATTCCCGCGTGACGATCCACATGGCGGCGAGCCTCGACGGCTTCATCGCTCGCAAGGACGGGCGCGTCGACTGGCTCGAAACCTCCGACGAATTCGTCGACGGCGACACCATGGACCCGGAATTCGTCGAGGCGTTCCTCAGGACGATCGACTGCTACGTCATGGGATCGCGAACCTATGAGACCGCGCTTCGTTTTGAAGCCCAGGGGTTCGGGTGGTCGTACGGCGACAAACCCACCTTCGTCCTCACGAGTCGCGAACTACACCGGACCCGGGATACCGTCACATTCCACTCAGGCGATCTCGCGCAGTTCGTGAAGGGGCGCCTACGGCCCACGTTCCGTGCCATCTGGTTTGTCGGAGGTGGTGCCGTCTCCGGCGAATGCCTTCGGCTCGGGCTGGCGGACGAAGTGCGTTATTCGATCCTGCCGATCCTGATTGGCGACGGGATCCCGTTCTTCGAGAAGCTCGAGAGAGACATCGCCCTCCATCTGGCGGAGGTCAAAGCCTACAAGAGCGGCATGGTGGAGCTTCGGTACGAGGTTCAAGGTCATCGCGGCGAGTCACGGAACGCCATCTGACAACAGCCAGCAGCGGACGGCGCTCCGCTCGCCGCGGAACGCGATTTCGTCGGGCGCCGAATGTTTCCCCTTTATCCGGGACCCGGCTTGCTCTTGCCCTTGAGATTGAGCGTCACGGCGGCGCGGATGAGATCCCTCAAGGCCGTTTCATCGACCTTGTCGCCTTCGTGGATGTCGATGGCGCGCCTGACATTCCCGTCGAGACTGGAGTTGAACAGTCCTGACGGGTCCTTCAACGAAGCTCCCCTGGAAAACGTCATCTTCACGACGTTCTTGTACACTTCTCCCGTGCAGACGAGGCCACCGTGGGACCAGACGGGAGTCCCCATCCACTTCCACTCTTCGACGATCTCAGGGTCTGCCGCGAGGATGATTTGACGCACTGTCGCGAGCGTCTTTCCGCGCCAGTCTTCAAGTGCCTTGATCTTCTCGTCGATCAATGCAGAAGCAGATTTCACCGCGACGGGCCGTTTCATCTGCAGCTCCACCTCTTGCAGCCATTTTAACTGAAGGCGACGCCTGCCGATGCCGCTCCATATCGGAATCGTGGCCTGTAGCGCCGAGGGAGCCGCCCTCTGCTATCGCACCATCTGCGCCGAAGGTCCAGCTCTCATGGGCGCGCACCGGCATCCCGAGGTGTCGATGCACACGCACTCGCTTGGCGATTACATGGACTTCATCCGTCGAGACGACTGGTCGGGCGTCGCCCGCCTCATGCTGTCCTCGGCGGAGAAGCTTAAGAGAGTCGGCGCCGATTTCCTCATCTGTCCCGACAACACCATTCACCGGTCCTTCCCCCTGGTCGTGGAGCGTTCGCCCCTCCCCTGGTTACACATTGTGGAAGAGGTCGCGGCCGAGGCAAGGCGTAGAGGGTTCAGGCGGCTGGCGATCACGGGCACGACGTATACCATGGAGGGCCCGATCTATCCCGACGTCCTCACGCGAAACGGTATCGGCTTCCGGATACCCTCCACGGCGGACCGCCGAGCCCTGAACGACATCATCTTCGACGAACTGGTCAACGGCATCTTCAAGCCCGAATCCGTCGAGGTCTTCCGCACCGTCATCGGAGCAATGAGAGCCGAGGGCTGTGACGCCGTGGTTTTGGGATGCACAGAGATTCCTCTACTCATCACGCCGGAAGACTCACCGTTGCCCGTGCTGGACTCCACTCGGTTGCTTGCTCGCGCGGCGTTACAGAGGGCCATCCACCGACCGCCTGAATGAAGAGTGCCAGGAGAGTGGCATGGTATTCGCGATCAAAGCCAAGGTTGGCGATTCGTCGGCGGAGATCTTCGCATTCCGCGCGCAGAAGACGATGTATGGGGGCAAGCACATAGCCAAAGGCGACGAGATCTTCATCTTCGCGAGCGAAAACGAAGGCGGACCGGGTCTCATCGCGAGCGGCGTCGTCACCTCCGCCAGAGCGATCCCAAGGGAAATCGGGATCGCCCGGCAGACGCCGCGCGTCAGTATCACCATCAGACGCGCCGCGCTCGCAAGGCGACGCCTGGGACGGAGCGAGCTCAAGCGGTATTGCGACTGGAACGACGGTCGACCCGGGACCGAGCTGAACTTCAAATTCTACCGTCAGGCAACAAACAAGATCATTGGCATCTCGGATGAGGCCGCGGCGTTCCTCCGCCGATTCTTCTAGGGCCGCCGATTTCGACAGGAAGACGCGGTATTGTCTGAGGATCGCGGCCTGCTCACGGAGACGGCCTCGACCCATGCTGGTACCTGCTGCGCGTCCCGATCGGCCGACTCGAACCCACGGCTGGGCGTGGCTGGTCCTCACGGCGTGCCTCGCTCTTCACGTTGCGGACGAGGCCGCGCACGACTTCCTCGCCCTCTACAACCCCGTTGCGGTCCGCATCCGAGCGGCCCTGCCCTTCCTCCCCCTGCCTGTCTTCTCGTTCCCGGTCTGGCTCGGGGGCCTCGTCCTGGCGGTCATCGTCCTGGCTGCCCTCTCTCGCTACGCCTTCACGGGTCGCGCCTGGATTCGGCCCGCCTCGTACGTCTACGCCGTCTTCATGCTCTTCAACGGCCTCACCCATATCGTCGGTTCGCTGTATACCCAGCGCCCCCTGGCGGGTGTCCTCACCGCGCCCCTGCTCGTCCTGGCTTCGGCTTTCCTCGCGTGGAGCGTTCCGCGGGAGCCCGCGACCCGGGCGGGGCCGGTACCTTGAGCACGGTGTCTGGCCCCCCCGCTGCGGCGGTCTCGCTCTGCTCGCCGCTGAGCTTGATATTGTCGGTGGCGCTAAGGACTTCGCAGATGCTACTCGGCGCGTCGTACGGCTACCTCGCCCTCCTGCTCCTGGCCGGAATTGCGTTCTGGCCGCGGTATCTCTCCCGACTCACCGAGAGTATCGATCCCTACACCCACGCCCATGCGGTGCTCGCCCTCTTGTGGTGTCTCCTCCTGATCTGTCAACCATTCCTCGTCCGCAGGAACCGCCAACTGCACCGACGCGTCGGCGCACTCTCGTATGTCCTCGCGCCATCCTTTGTCGTGGCCTCGCTTCTCCTCGCCAACGCGCGTTTCAGAGCCATGAGTGACACCACTTTTCGACAAGAGGCGTCCACCCTGTACCTGCCTCTATCCGCGGCCGTTCTGTTCGGTGTTTCCTATGGCCTCGCAATCTATTACCGCCACGACGTGGCCCTGCACGCGCGCTTCATGGTGGCGACGGGTCTTCCCATGATCGATCCCGTGGTTGGCAGGGTGTTGTTCTACTACGGGCCTCCGCTCGCTCACCCCCTCTACATTCAGGCGATCACGTTCGGGTTGACCGACCTCATCCTTCTCGGGCTCTTCGCCTACCCTTCTCTCCCTCTTCGCTCGCGGGCGACTTTCGCTCTCCCGGCCGCAGCGTTCCCCGCGCTACACCTGGCATGGTTCACCGTCGTTCAGAGCAGCGCGTGGGTACCCTTCGCGTCCTGGTTCCGTAACCTGCCCTTGTCATGAGCGGGCTGGGCCTGACCCGCCGTTGCAGCGGGCCCGCTTCGCCCGCGGCGGAACGCGGCATCGTCAGGTGTCCAAGATGCCCACGTTCGTAGCTCTCCTGCGCGGCGTCAACGTCGGCAAGGCCAACCGCGTGCCCATGGCAGAGTTTCGTGCCCTTCTCTCGAGCCTGGGCTACGGGGGCGTCGTCACTCTCCTTAACAGCGGTAACGCGGTCTTCCGCGCCGCACGGGGCACTCCGGCGACGCATTCAGCTGCCATCGCGGTAGCCCTCTCACGCGGGATGAATGTCGAAGTGCTCGTGGTCGTGAAGTCGGCCAAAGAACTCACCGCAATCGTCGCCGAGAGCCCCATCCGGGTTCAAGCAGCCGATCACTCCCGCCTCCTGGTTGCATTCACCCAGGAGAGCCGGGCCCTGGCGAGCCTGCACACCATCCAGCCGCTCGTCGCGCCGCCAGAGCAGTTTGCGATCGGCAAGAACGCTGCCTACTTCTTCTGCGCGCGAGGCATGCTGCAGAGTCAGGCGGGCGCGGCGCTCCTCGGAATGGCCGGTCGCGCTGCCACCACGAGAAACTGGGCTACCACACTCAAGCTGCAGGCGCTTGCGAACGGGGGCGACACCTGACCCGTCGCTCGAGCGTCACGCCGTTAAACCGGAAGGATCGGAGAACGGAATGAAGATCGAAATCGTCTATTGCCCGACGTGACAGAACAACAAGGCCAAGGTCACGAGTCTCGTGGCCATCATCAAGGAACGCCTCGGCATTGAGGCGGTGACCAGGCCGGGCAAGACCGGTCAGTTCGACGTGATCGCGGATGGCAGGAGAATCGCCGAACGCGGCGGAAACTGGTTCACTCGAGGCTTCGGCGCCGGCTATCCCGATCTGGATGGCGTGGTCGAGCAGCTCGAAAAGCACCGGTCGAGCGACGCCGCCCGATAGAGGGCACGCCTCGAGACGTCCCGATCGGCCAGGGACTCATCGCTCTCGCTGGACGACCTCCGGGGGGAGCAGCCAGGCCCTCGTCGAAGCGGACTCACTCCGCCTGCCGCTGATCTTGGTATCGTCAGGCGGCGGGAACAGACGCACCGGCAAATCGGAGGCCCCATGATTCGTCGTCTTCTGCCTGGAATCCTGGTCGCCCTCGCGCTCGCAGCCTGCTCGAGCACTCCAACCGCGGGTCCCACGCTGGCCGGCCGATGGGCGCCCCTCAGCGCCGAACTGGGCGGCCAACCGTTCCCCATCGCGAGCCTCGGGGACGCACCCCTCCGGTTGACGAGGGACGCCTACGAGTTCGGCGGTGACAAGGGGACGTACGCTGTTCTCTCCACGAGTCCGCCATCCAGGATGGACATCCACGGACGAGAAGGGCCGAACGCCGGACGCACGATCCAGGCAATCTACGAACTCGCCGGCGGCCAACTCACCGTCTGCTATCAGCTGGGGCCGGGAGAACGCCCGACTGAATTCAAGACCACGAAGGGCTCGCAGCTTCTGCTGATCCGCTACCTGCGCGTTCCATGAACGCTTCGCCTACTCGCCGCAGCGGGCCGGCGCCTCGCTTTTCGACCCGGCAGACTCGATCCGCCCGCCGCTGAACGCGATATCGTCATACCCGCACTGCGGTCCAACCTTGAGGCCATGACCACTGTCTGACGGCGCATGACCCGAAGAACGCTCGCCGACCTCCCCGGCATCCCCGCCCTGGCCGTTCTCGCGTTCCTCACGACCGTTGCACGTGCCGGTCCGGCGGATTCCACACTGCAGGTGGTTTCCGGTACGACGGATGCGGGTGATGCCACGGACCAATGGCTGGCCATGCTCCGGAAGAGGCTCTCACCGGCCGAGTACGACTCGGTGGCCCGGCTCCGCAAACTCCGAACTGTTGGGGAACAGGCCTGGGCCGCCCTCATCCAGTCGCGGATCGCCTCCTGGGAGCGCGAAATCCCCGCCCTCGCAGCCCCTTTTCACCCGGTCTCTCCCCCCGGCCGGGTACTCATCGTCCTCGGCAACCGCGACGGGGGCGATGCCTTCACCCACGATCCCACTACCATCGGCTTCGATCTGGCCGAGCTCGCGGCCAACTATGGGGTCGCCGATCAACCGCAGAATCCCGCGTTGATCGACCGCCTGTTCCGGCATGAGTTCACGCACCTTCTCCAGAAGGCCTGGTTGCCGACGCACCCGTGGTTGGCGGACTCCCCGCTTCGCGCGGCCCTCCTCGACATATGGCTCGAGGGGCTGGGAAACTACTACTCGCTGTCGGAACGCTGGCGCGGCGAAGACGGCCGGCGCCCTGAGGCGGCGCAGCGTGCGCTGGCCAGCCTCGAGCCCCGATTCGTGACCCGACTCGCCGCGCTCGCCTGCGCCGACCCCGACAAGGCGGGCGCGTTACTGGCCGGCAGCTCGTCGGGCCCTCTTGATCGCAAGTGGGGAGCCATGCCGGCCGCTCTATGGCTCGAGGAGGACCAGGAAGCCTCCCCCATGGCCCTCCGAAACTTCATCGTGGCGGGTCCCGCCGGGGTCTGGGCGCTGGCTGATCGCCATCTCCCCGAACCGCTCCGCCTCGTGCTCAAGGAGGCTCAGGTCGCGGACTCCCTCTGTACAAGCAGGCACCGGTCGCCGTGATTCCATGCGCCACCTGACGACCGCACGAAGGGTCAGCACCCCTCGCTTCCACCCGCCTCCGAACGCAGCGGCGACAAGAGGAGAACGGATCATGAGACCAGCCCGGCGCACGAGCCCCGTAGCTGCCGATGCCGAGGATCAACTCAAGTCCTTCATCGGCAAATTCGACGCGAAGGATCAACAGCTCATTCGCGCCGTCCGAAGGGCGCTGCGCAAACGGTTTCCGACCGCCAACGAGCTCGTATGGGACAACTACAACTTCTTCGTGATCGGATACTCCCCGACAGAACGGTCGTCGGATTCGATCGTTTCGATCGCCGCTCGGGCGAACGGCGTCGGTCTCTGCTTCATCCATGGCGCGGCCCTTCCCGATCCGAAGAAGGTCCTTCTCGGCTCCGGCAACCAGACCCGCTTCATTCGCCTCGAGTCAGCAGCCGTCCTGGCCCGTCCGGAGGTTGAAGCGCTCTTCGCCGCCGCGATCGCACGGGCGAAGACACCGCTGTCAGCCGCCGGCCGCCGTAAGGTCATCATCCGGTCCGTGTCGGCAAAGCAGCGCCCGCGACGAAAGCCGGCGAGTTAGACCCGGGCGTACCGATGGCCGCGGCGCTGGCGGTCCATGTCGTCGCGCCGCCGAACGCGGTATCGTCATGCGGGCACGTCGATCGAAAACCCGTCGTTCATCTCTCGAGGAGGTCTCGCGATGAAAGCCAAACCTCGGACCATCGACGAGTATCTCGATTTTCAGAGCCCCGAGAAGCGGGCTGCGCTCGAGAAGCTTCGAAGGGCCATCAAGTCTGCGGCGCCGACGGCCGAAGAGTGCATCAGCTATCAGATTCCGGCCTTTCGTCTCGGCGGGAGGATGTTGGTCGCCTTTGGCGCGGCTGCAAACCACTGCGCCTTCTACCCCGGAGCCTTCCCCGTGAAAGCCCACAGGAAGGCGCTCAGGGCCTACGACACCAGCAAGGGCACGATCCGTTTCGATCCGGAGAGTCCTTTGCCGGCCTCCCTCGTCCGCAAGCTGGTCAAGACGAGGATCCTGGAGCACGCCGCCCGACGATCGGGTGAATCGTCCGGCCCCAGGCGCCGCCGCTGAGCCAGGGCGCCGTTCGACGCCTCGAGAGCACACACCTTGAATCCGGAGTCGCAACGGCTCGCCGAATGGTCGAAGGCGGTCCGGGGTTCATCACTCAAACGCCTCTCCCTCGTCCGCCCGGGCCTCGAAAACTGGCGGCTCACCGCCGGTTCCATGAGCTTCGCGGACGTCGCCTTTCACCTGATCGAAGCCGATCTCTGGCTATTCCGCAAGCTGGCCGACCCCGGCTTGTCCCCCATGGTCGGCCGCGCAGGCACCACGAACATCTCGGCTCGGGATCAGTTCACGGCTCTGTGCGACAGATTGGAGGCCCTGGGTCAGGAGCGTGCGGCCCTTCTCGGGTCTCTCTCCCCCGCTCAACTCGACGCCACCGTTCTCGATCAGCGCTTCGGCGGCGTCGTCACCTGCTGGTGGGTCGTCGTCCGCGGCAACCTCGATCACGAGGTGCATCACAGGGGCCAGGTCGTCGCGTGGCTTCGGGCGGCCGGCATCACGAGCGGTCCATGAAGGGCGATTGACCACGCACTCCAGCGGACCATGTCGCGCATGTCACCGCCTTGCGCCAGCGGATGGGGTGGTGACCGCCCGGGAACCCGGCCCCGGCACACCGCGAACCCGGTCGACCTCCCCGTCGGGCGCGGTAGAGTCGGGCTGACAAGGCGACGGAGGTCCCATGAAAGTGAAGCTGAGCAGCGTCCTCGTCGACGATCAGGAGAAGGCCCTCCGCTTCTATACGGAGGCTCTGGGCTTCGTCAAGGCGAAGGACGTTCCGATGGGCGTGGCGCGATGGCTGACCGTCGTCTCGCCCGAGGCGCCGGACGAAGTCGAGCTGCTCCTCGAACCCAACGGCAACCCGGCCGCCCGGACCTTCCAGCGCGCGCTCTTCGAGCAGGGAATTCCGTTGACGGCCTTTGCCGTCGAGAACATCCAGGAGGAGTACGAGAGGCTGAGGAGACGGGGTGTCGTGTTTCGTTCGGAGCCACGACGCATGGGACCGGCGACCGTCGTCGTCTTCGACGATACGTGCGGAAACCTGATCCAGCTCTATCAGGTCGGATGATCACCGGCCGGCCGGAAGGCAGCCAGGAGACAGAGCCATGAGCCAGGCGACAACCAGCATCCGTGTTTTCGCGGTCTATCTCGTGATCCTCGGCGCGACCCTCGTCGCGGCGCCCGACCTCGTCCTGGCGCCGTTCGGCATCCCCCACTCGCCGGAGGGCTGGATACGGGTCATCGGCGTTCTCGCCGCCGTCCTCGGCCTCTACTACTTCGTCGCCGCGCGGTTCGAGCTGGTGCCGTTCTACCGCGCCACGGTCTTCGGCAGGATCTTCGTCTTCCTCTCGTTCGGAGCCCTGGCGCTGTTCGGCTTCGCGCCCACGTCTCTCGCGCTGTTCGGGACCGTCGACCTCGCGGGAGCGGTCTGGACGGCGGCCGGCCTCCGCGCTGCGGCGAGGTAGCCGAGGAGGCCCCGATGACCGCAACGGTCCCCGCCTGTGCCGCGCCGTCCGCCAGGGCGCCGCTCGTTCCCCACGCGATCACCCGCCGCGAGCCGGGACCGCACGACGTCCAGATCGAGATCCTCTACTGCGGCGTCTGCCATTCGGACATCCACCAGGTCCGCGACGAGTGGGCTCCCGGGATCTTCCCGATGGTGCCCGGCCACGAGATCGTCGGACGCGTGACGCAGGTCGGCGAGAAGGTCACGAGATTCACCGCCGGCGACCTCGCCGGCGTCGGCTGCTTCGTCGACTCGTGCCTCGCCTGCGACCCCTGCCGGCGGGACCTCGAGCAGTTCTGCCTGAAGGGCGCCGCATTCACATACAACGGGACCGAGATGGACCGGAGGACGCCGACGTACGGCGGCTACTCCACGCGGATTGTCGTCACGGAGCGGTTCACGCTGAAGGTCCCCGCGGGACTGGACCTCCCGGCGGCGGCGCCGCTGCTCTGCGCCGGGATCACGACCTACTCGCCGCTCCGGCGGTGGAAATGCCGGAGAGGCGACCGCGTCGGCGTCGTGGGCCTCGGCGGGCTTGGCCACATGGCGGTGAAACTGGCCGCCTCGATGGGGGCCGAGGTGACGATGCTCTCCACGTCGCGTTCGAAGGAAGCCGACGCGCGGCGGCTCGGCGCCCACGCCTTCGAGCTGACGACGGAGCCCAGGGCGCTGAAGAAGCTGTCGGGGCGGTTCGACCTTCTGATCGACACGGTTTCGGTCGACCACGACCTGAACGCCTACCTCGGCCTGCTCCGTCCGGAAGGGGCGATGGCGATCGTCGGCATCCCGCCGACGCCGGTCCCCCTCACCGCCATGTCGCTGGTCTTCGGGAACAAGAAGCTGGCGGGCTCCATGATCGGCGGCATCGCCGAGACGCAGGAGATGCTCGACTACTGCGCGGCGAAGAAGATCGTCGCGGACGTGGAGATGATCCCGATCGGGATGATCAACGAGGCGTACGAGCGGATGATCCGGAGCGACGTCCGCTACCGCTTCGTGATCGACATCGCGAGCCTGAGGGAATCCTGAGGAGCCCCGGCGCCCGGCCCCGCTAGACTTCAGAAGATGAAAGAGCCCGGGAACATCCGTGACGCCGTCCCCGCCCCCTCCGTCGGGCGCGTCCACGAGGACGGCTCCGTGACATTCCGCGGCGTCCGGTATCGATCCCTGAAGGAGGTCCCGCCCGGGTGCCGGATCCTGCGGGCCGACCTCGCCGCGGAGACGCAGTGGCGCCGCCTCTATCGGGCCGTCGACCCGCGCCGTCGAAAGTCGGGGGAGAACGGCGGATGAGCGCTCCACCCCTCGAGGCCGCCGAGCCCCGGTCGGTCACGCTGCTTCTGCACTGCCCCCTCCGGCTGGGGATCGCGGCCAGCCTGACCCAGTTCGTCTACAAGCACGGCGGACGGATCCTGTACCACGAACAGTACGTCGACCCCGAGATCCAGCATTACTACACGCGCCTCCGGTGGGACCTGTCGTACTTCTCCCTGTCCGACGCCGATACGGCCGCGGGACTCCGGGGAGTGATCGGGTTCGCCCCCGACGCCGTCTGGTCGATCCATTTCTCGGACGAGATTCCCCGGATGGCCCTCTTCGTCTCGAAGGACCCGTGGTGCCTCTACGACATCCTGGCGCGCAGCCAGTCCGGGGAGTGGGCCGTGAAGGTGCCGGTCGTCATCGGCAACCACCCCGATCTCGAGCCGGTGGCGACACGGTTCGGCATCGAGTTCCGCCACTTTGCGGTCACGAAGGAAAACAAGGACGTGGTCGAGACCGAGCAGCTGACTCTCCTCGAGCGGCGCCGGGTCGAATTCGTCGTCCTCGCCCGCTACATGCAGATCCTCTCGAGCCGGTTCGTTCAGGCGTTTCCGCACCGGATCATCAACATCCACCACGCGTTCCTGCCCGCCTTTCCGGGAGCGCGGCCGTACCACTCCGCGCGCACCCGGGGCGTGAAGATGATCGGCGCCACGAGCCACTACGTGACGGAGACGCTGGACGCCGGGCCCATCATCGAGCAGGACGTCCGGCGCGTGACGCACCGCCAGTCGGTCAAGGACCTGATCCGGATGGGCCGCGACCTGGAGAAAGTGGTCCTCTCGCGGGCGATCTGGAGCCACATCCGCCGGAAGATCATCGTTCACGAGGGGCGGACCGTCGTCTTCGACTAGCTTCTGGCCCGAGGTCGCCGGCGCAAGGCGCCGCCGGGAGTAGCATTCGGCGGGACAGAAGCCCGACGCCCGTCCGGGCGAAGCACAAGGAGGTTGAGATGGTTCCCGTGATGTCGCTCTGGGTTCCGATCCTGCTCTCGGCGGTGATCGTCTTCGTCGCCAGTTCGATCATCCACATGGCCACCCCTCTCCACAAGAAGGACTACCGGAAGCTCCCCGACGAAGACGGCGTGATGGACGCCCTCCGGAAGTTCGGCCTCACCCCCGGCGACTACGTCTTCCCCTGCGTCGGGAGCATGAAGGAGATGAAGGACCCCGCCTTCGTCGAAAGGAGAAAGAAGGGGCCCGTGGCCCTCCTGACGGTCATGGAGAGCGGAGAGGTCTCGATGGGGCCGAGTCTCGCCCAGTGGTTCCTCTACTGCGTCGTGGTCGGCGTCTTCGCGGCCTACGTCGCGGGCCGGGCGCTCGGGCCGGGTGCCCATTACCTCAAGGTCTTCCGGTTCGCCGGCGTCACCGCGTTCGTCGCGTACTCCCTCGCTCTCTGGCAGAACACGATCTGGTACAAACGGGCCTGGACGACCACCCTGCTCGCCAACGCCGACGGCCTCGTCTACGGGCTCCTGACGGCGGGGACTTTCGGCTGGCTCTGGCCCAGATGAGTCAGGAGGCGGCCCAGGTGGACCCGAAAGAGAGAGCGGTCCGGGACTACTTGAGACACACCGTGGCCACCGTCGCCTACCGCGGCGGGAAGGCGATCCGGGGGGCGCCGGCCGGCTTCCCGGAATTCCGGCCGACGCCGACGAGCCGCTCGGCGGGAGAGGTGCTCGCGCACGTCGGCGACCTCTTCGACTGGGCCCTCAACCTCGCGAGGGGACGGCCGGTCTGGAACGACTCGAAGCCGCAGGCGTGGCCGGAGGATTCCGGCCGGTTCTTCCGGGCGCTCGAAGCCTTCGACCTCCTGCTCGCGTCGGACGAGCCGATCGCCGCGAGCCCCGAGAAGCTCTTCCAGGGGCCCGTGGCCGATGCCCTCAGCCACATCGGCCAGATCGCGATGCTCCGGCGGATGGCCGGCGCCGCCATCAAGGGAGAGAACTACTTCAAGGCCGACATCGCGGCCGGCCGGGTCGGGACCGACCAGCCGCCGCCGCGGGTGGAGTTCGACTGAGCCGGCCGGCGGCGGGCTTCCGAAAGGGCGCGTGCCGTTTCCGGCGGCTCTCGCCGCGCTGAGCGCTGCCGCCGCCGCCTCGGCGGCCCTCGCCGTGCGCGGCCACTACGGCGGGCCGCGCCGGACCCTCGTCTACGTCTTCAAGCCGCTGACGACCCTCCTCCTCCTCGCGATCGCCCTGCGCGGAGGCAGCGGCCCCGCGGCCCGTTACGGCGGCGCCGTCGCCCTCGGGCTGCTCTTTTCCCTGGCCGGCGACGTCTTCCTCATGCTGCCCCGGGACCGTTTCCGCGAAGGGCTCGCGTGCTTCCTCGCCGCGCACGTCTGCTACATCGCCGCCTTCACGTCGGGGACCGGGTTCGTCCTCGACCCGGTGCCGACCGCCGCCTTCGCCGCGCTCGGGCTGGTCCTCCTCCGCCTTCTCTGGCCGGGCATTCCAGGCCGCCTCCGCGCGCCGGTCGTCCTCTACGTCGCGGTGATTCTCACGATGGCGGTCCAGGCGACGGGCCGCGCGCTGCGAATCCACGACGAGCCCTCGCTCCTCGCCGCCGCCGGAGCGGCGCTGTTCGTCGCCTCCGACGCCCTCCTTTCGTGGGACCGTTTCCGGACCTCCTTCCGCGCCTCGCGGGGCGCCGTCCTCTCGACCTACTTCCTCGCCCAGTGGCTGATTGCCCTCTCCGTTCAGGGCGTCCCGGCACGCTGAGCGCCCGCCCGGCTCACGGGACGATCCGGCCGCGCCGGACCGATATCATGGCCGGCGCGGCCCCCGGGGCCGGGGGCGGAGGTGGTGCATGCTCGTCTTTCCGCAGATTCTCCTCTCCGTGATTCTCGTGTCGTGCCCGACGCCCTCTCCGGCGCAGCAGGGCGGCGCGCCCGCGGGGCGGCCCGTGACCTGCACGTTCTCGAATCCGTCGTATTCGGGCTACTGCAAGGCGTCGGCGTCGGCCGCGAAGGAGCAGTCGGCGGCCGACGCGTGTCAGGAGATCCTCGACTGCCTGAACAACGTGCAGTGCTCGAAGACCTACTGCAACGCGACGCAGATCCGGGGCGGATGGAACCTGGTGTCGGCCGAAGAGGGACCGGGAAACTAGGCCGGTCGAACCGGCCGCGAGGAGAGCCTTGATGACCCGTACGCCCGGCGCCGCCCGGTTTCTTCCGGTCCTTGCGATCCTCCTCGCCGCGGCGGCGGCGGCCCAGCAACCCTCCGCACCGCCGCCGCCGTCGCCGACGAGCACTCCCGAGGGCCTCGTGGCCGAGTTCTACAGGACCGTCTCGTGGAAGGCCGGGGAGACAGCCGACTGGGCGAAGGTCCGCTCGCTCTTCTTCCCGAACGCCGCGATCTTCCTCCGGACGAGCCGGACGGCATCGGCCGCCTTCACGGTCGAGGGGTTCATCGACGACTTCGTCACCTTCGCCAACCGGGACGAAGTGAGGAAGAACGGCTTCGGGGAGCGAATCGTGACGATGAGGCCGACGGTCTTCCGCGACATCGCGCAGATCCTGGTCCTCTACGAGGCGCAGATCCCGAACAGTCCGCGCGGGCCGCAGCAGGGAGTCGACAGCTTCCAGCTCGTGAAAACCGAAGGGCGCTGGTGGATCCTCGGCATCGCGAACGACATCGTGACGGCCGAGAACCCCGTCCCGCCGGCCCTCCGGAACTGACGCGTCCCGGCGCGCCCGACTGACGGAAACGCCCCTCCCCTGCTATCGTTTGGGGAATGGCTCATCCCGTCCCCGCCCGCCGGATCGCCCGGTGGCTCCTGCCGTCGGCCTTCGGTCTGGTCCTTCTCTTCCTGCTCCCGGAGCCGATCTGGCCCATCGCCTTCCTGCCGGCCCTCGCCGGAATGGTGCGTTCCAGCCGGAAGGACGACCTCTACCGGCCCCTGAAGTTCGGGTTCGTTCTCGCCTGCATGAGCCCGATCCTGATCCTGAGCGGGATCGCGCTCCTTTTCTACGTCGTGCCGTCGCTTCGCGACGGCCTGCCGCCCGACGGGGTCGTCCGCCTCGTCCTCTTCCTGGGCTGGACCCTCTCGGCCTACAACCTCTGGCGGCACTCCCTCCGCCCGCGCGACGCGGGCTGACGTCCGCCGGTAGGCGCTACTTCTTCGCCGGGGCCTTCGACGCCGGCTCCACCGAGATGGCGAGCGCCTCGGAGTAGGTGATCTCGACGAGGTCGCCCACTTTCACCTTCTTGAGGTTCTTCGGGTCGCGCGCGGTCACCTCGACGCTCTTGCCTTCCGGTCCCTTGAGGGTCACCGTCCCTTTCTTCAGGTCGATGGCTTCGATCGTCGCGACGACGGTAACCGTCTGGCCGCTGACACCGGGACCCTTCGGGCCCCCGGCCGCGGGAGCGACCCCCTCCTTCACGGACTTGCCCGGGACGGCCTCGCCCGGCTTCTTCAGCTCGAAGGCAATCGCCTCGTAATACTTCGCGACGACCTCGTCGCCGACCTTCAGCCCGGAGAGGACCTTGGCCTTGTCCTCGACGCTAACGGTGAACGACTTCCCGCGAGGCCCCTTGAGCGTGACCGTTCCGGCGGCCAGGTCGATCGCTTCCACGGTCGCCTTCGCCATGACGACCTCGCTGTGGCCGATCTTCCCGGGCGCCGCCTTCGGGTCCTCGGCCTGCGCCGGGAGGGCGAAACCCAGCGCGAGCGCGACGGCTCCGAGCGGCGCCAAGATCTTCTTCATGGCCTCTCCCTTCGAGACGAAGGCCCCACGTCAGGACGGGCGTCCCCGCGCGGGGCCTCGATTTGGCGAATGACGGTTACTTCGACGCGGGAGCTTTCGGGGCCGCCTCGACCGAGATGGCGAGGGCCTGCGTGTAGGTCACCTCGACTTTGTCGCCGACCTTCAGCCCCTCGATCTTCTTGGGGTCTTTCACCTTCAGGTCGTAGAGGTTCCCCTCGGGGCCCTGCACCGTGACGGAAGGCTTCTTCGTGTCGATCGCCTGGATGACGACCGTCACCTTGACCTGGGAGGCGATCACGCCTGCGGGCTTCTCGCCGGGGGCGGCCTTGGCGGCCGCCTCGGTCAGGCTCGCGCCCGGTCCGGCCGCGCCGGGCTTCTTCAGGTCGAAGGCGATGGCCTCGACGTAGCGGGCGACGACGAGGTCACCCACCCTGATCTGCGGGAAGTTCTTGACGGCCTCGGGGACCTGGAGGGAGACGACTTTTCCCCCCTCGCCCTTGAGCAGCAGGACGCGCGTGTCCGGAGCGATCGCGCCGACGGTGGCCTTCACCGTGACGGCCTCGACGGCGCTGGCCCCGGCGAAGGTCTTCTGGTCCTCGGCCGCCGCGGTCGTCGCCCATACGGCGGCGACGGCGAATACGACGAGGGCGGTGACGGCTTTCTTCATTGAGTTTCCCCTTTCGCTATTTCTGAACAGAAGTTGGCTTTGCTTTCCGACCGGCCAATCTATGCGCCCCTCCTGCGCCTGTCAACGTCCGCTCCTGCCGGCGAAGGGCTCCGCGGCTCCCCCGGAGACCCCTCCGAGGGGTATGCTTTTGGTGCGGCGGACGCGCCCGCCGCGGGTCCCGCCGCGGCAGTTGAAAGGCGGTGATCCACGTGGTCGACCTGACCTTCGACGAAACCCGCTACCTCATCCACGTTCTCTCCCAGGCCCGGAAGGATCTCCTCCACGAGATTCATCACGTGGCGACGCACGACTTCAGGGACCGGCTCAGGAAGGAGCTCGAGATGAACGAGCGCCTGGACACGAAGCTCCTCCCGGCCGAGCCCGAGAAGAAATCCGCCTGACCGGCCCTCCCGCCGCGCCCCGTCAGTAGAACTCGACGCCGGTGGCGGCCGTCGTGATGAGGGTGCCGGCCTCGCCGAGGACGATGCGCCCGACGTCGGCGAGGGCCCCGATCGCGGCCGTCTTCCCGGTGGCGACGGCGAACTCGACCGCGGACTCGACCTTGGGGCCCATCGAGCCCGCCGCGAACGGCCAGGCCGCAAGGGCGGCGGGGTGGGCCCGGCGAATGCCCCGCTGGGCCGGCGTCCCCCAGTCGACGTAGACGGCGTCGGCATCGGTCGCCATGACGAAGAGGTCGCACTCCAGCTCCCGCGCCATCAGCGCGCCGGCGCGGTCCTTGTCGACCACGGCCTCCACGCCGTGGAGCTTGCCGTCCTTCCCGTACATCGTCGGGATGCCGCCGCCCCCCGCACAGATGACGATGCACCCCTTCTCGAGGAGCCACCGGACGGGCCGCGTCTGGAAGATCCGCTTCGGCTTCGGCGACGGGACGACGCGCCGGAAGCCCGCCCCGTCCGGAGCGACCGTCCACCCCTTCTCCGCGGTGAGCCGGTCGGCTTCCTCCCTCGTGTAGACGGGACCGATCGGCTTGTCGGGACTCGCCCAGGCCGGGTCGGCCGGATCGACCTCGGTCATCGAGAGGAGCGTCGCGAAGGGCTGCTCGAACGGGAGGATGTTGCCGAGCTCCTGCTCGATCATGTAGCCGATCATCCCCTCCGTCTCCGCGCCGAGGACGTCGAGCGGGTAGATCTCCGCCTTCGAGTAGGCGGCCCCCTGCAGCGCGAGAAGGCCCACCTGCGGGCCGTTGCCATGGCTGACGATGAGCTGGTGGTCCCGCCCGATCGGCGCGAGCGTCCGGGCGGCGATCTGGACGTTCCTCCGCTGGTTCTCGGCCGTCAGCGGCTCCCCGCGTTTCAGGAGAGCGTTGCCGCCCAGAGCCACCAGGATGCGCATCAGGACAGCGTCGCCACGAGGAGAGCCTTGATCGTGTGCATCCGGTTCTCGGCCTGGTCGAAGACGGCGGAGGCGGGCGACTCGAAGACGTCGTCCGTCACCTCGAGCCCGTCGAGCCCGTACGTCCGGAAGAGTTCTTCGCCCCGGGTCGTCTCGCGGTTGTGGAACGCCGGGAGACAGTGAAGAAACTTCGCCCGCGGGTTTCGCGTGGCCGCCATCAGCTTCGCGTTGACCTGGTATTTCTTCAGGAGGCGGATCCGCTCGGCCCACCTCGCCGCCGGCTCCCCGAGGGAGACCCAGACGTCCGTGTAGAGGAAATCGCACCCCTTCACGCCCTTTTTCGGGTCTTCCGTGACCGTGATCGAAGCGCCGGAGCCCGCCGCGAGGGCCCGCGCGCGGGCCAGGGCCGGCTCCTCCGGGAAGAGCGCTTTCGGCCCGCAGAGGCGCACGTCCATCCCGAGGAGGGCGCCCGAAAGGAGGAGCGAGCCGGCGACGTTGTTCCGCGCGTCGCCGAGGAACGCGAACGACACCTTCCGAAGCGGTTTGTCGGCGTGCTCCTCCATGGTCAGGATGTCGGCCAGTACCTGGGTCGGATGCGACGCGTCGGTCAGGCCGTTGTACACCGGGACGCCCGCGTACTTCGCCAGGATCTCGACGCTCTCCTGCGAGAAGCCCCGGTATTCGATGGCGTCGTACATCCGGCCGAGGACCCGGGCCGTGTCCTTCATCGATTCCTTGTGCCCGATCTGGGATCCGGACGGGTCGAGGTACGTCACCCCCATCCCCTGGTCGTAGGCGGCCACCTCGAAGGCGCAGCGGGTCCGGGTGGAGGTCTTCTCGAAGACGATGCAGATGTTCCTTCCGCGGAGGCGGGGCCGCTCGGTCCCGGCGCGCTTCGCGCGCTTCAGCTCGCGGGCGAGGTCGAGCAGGAAGCGGAACTCGGCCGCCGAGAGGTCGGTGACGTCCAGCAGGCTGCGGTTTTTCAGGTTGACGGCCATTCGGATCTCCTTCGGACTGCCCCATTGTGCCCCGGTCGGCGCGCGCCGGCGATCTCGCGTCCCGGTGACGGGAAGCACGCGGCCCGGCCGCGCGCGGCTCCTATACTGGGCGGGCCGGAAAGATCCCGATGAGCCGTGCCGTCGCGACCTACCCCGTGGAGGTCCCCCGGATCGCCCGCTTCCTGGGCCTGGCGGCGCTCTTCCTCCTCGCGGCCGCCGGCCTCGCCCTGCTCGTCCTCGCCCTGTCGAGCCCCACGTCGCCGGCGTGGCTTCTCGCCTTCGCGCTGGCCTGGCTCGCGGGCACCTGTCTCCTCGGAATGCAGTTTCTCTCCTTCCCCACGCGCGCCGAGCTCGGCGGAGACGGCGTCCTCCGGTTCGTCTGCCCCACCCGGATCGTGAAGGTCCCCCTCTCGACCATCCGCGCGATCCGGCCGGGGCCGATCGGCTTCCTGCTCGTCGTGCACGACCGGGGCACGCTGCGGCTGCCGGGGCGCCCGACCGGTCTCGAGGACCTCGTCACGCGCGTCCGCGCCGCCTCGACGCGCGCCGTGGTCGTGGGGCTCTGAAGGCGCCCGGACCGGGGATAGACTTCCGCCATGACGATGTTCTTTTCCGTGAAGAAGCTGGAGCTCCCGTCCCCCGAGGAGGCGCTTCCCGGCCGCGCCGAGCCACTGGTCGTCCCCGCGAGGCATTTCGTGAACGGACACCCCCTCGTCCCGCCCTTTCCGGACGGGCTCGCGCGGGCCGTGTTCGGCATGGGGTGCTTCTGGGGCGCCGAGCGGGCCTTCTGGCCGCTTCCCGGCGTCTTCACGACGGCGGTCGGCTACGCCGGAGGCCACACGCGGAACCCGACGTACCGCGAGGTCTGCACGGGAAGGACGGGACACGCCGAAGTCGTCCTCGCGGTCTTCGACCCCGCGGCCGTGAGCTACGAGGAGCTGCTCCGCGTCTTCTGGGAAGGGCACGACCCGACCCAGGGAATGCGGCAGGGAAACGACGCCGGGACGCAATACCGCTCGGTGATCCACGCGTTCGACGAGGCGCAGCTCCGCGCCGCCGGGGCGAGCCGCGAGGCCTTCCAGAAGGTGCTCTCCCGGGCCGGCTGGGGCGCGATCACGACCGAAATCCGCCTGGCCCCGCCCTTCTACTACGCCGAGGAGGACCACCAGCAGTACCTCGCGAAGAACCCCGGCGGTTACTGCGGCCACGGGGGGACGGGGCTCTCCTGCCCCGTCGGGGTCGCGAAGGCGCGCTGACGCCCGGAGGGAGTCCGCGCCCTTAGAATGCGCGTATGAAGCGCGCCCTCACGGTCTCCCTCGCCGCCGCCCTTCTCGCCGCCGCTCCGGCCGGCGCCCAGTCGCCCGGCAACCCGACGCTCTTCGAGCGTTACGCACAAAAGCTCCAGAACAACCCCGCCCTGGGGAAGCTGGTCGAGGCGCCTCCCGGGGGGATCGAGAAGCTGAAGTGGATGGTCGGGACGTGGGACGCGACGTCGCGCCGCTACGCCACGCCTTCCCTCCCCGAGCGGGTGCAGAAGGGAACCCGGAAGACGAGCTACGAGCTGAAGGGCTGGTGGCTCGCCTCGATCGACGACATCGGCGACCTGAAGGCGGCCTCGCTCATCACCGAGGACCCCTACTCCCAGAAGCTTGCCCGCCTGTTCCTGAGCAGCTGGGGGGGAGGCCTCGCCCGTCCGATGATCTCTTCGAGCGGACTGCAGGACGGGAACGTCGCCTTCGAGGGGGCGATCGTCCTCTTCGGCGACGCGGTGAACGTCCGCCTCCGGATCTCGAAGGCCGACGAGAACACCTACTACGAGGTCTGGGAGGAGAAGGTCCTCGAGGACCAGATCGTCCCCATCTTCGAGGTGAAGCTGACGCGCCAGAAGCCGAAGCCCGCGCCGGCGAAATGACGCCGGGCGGATAATCGGACGGCCGCCCCGGGAGGTGCGCCGATGCTGAAGCTGGCCGGTTTTCTCCTCGTCGTGGCGGGGACGCTCGCGGGCGTCGCCCTCATCCTCGGCCCCTTCGCCGCCCTCGGATTCACGCCCGGGCTCGCCACGTGGCTCCTCTTCCCCTTCGGCGTCCTCGCCGGACTTCTCCTGATGGCGCTCGGGGTCGAGCGCGAGAGCCTGCCGACGGTCCTCCACGCCGCGGGCGGCATCCTCCTCGCCCTCGCCGGGGCGGCCGCGATCTTCCTCGTCCTGCCGGCGTTCGGAGCGCTCGGCTCGTCCGGGGGCGTGGCCTCGATCTGGTTCGTCCTGGTCGTCGCCACGATCCTCGGCACACTCTTTCTCGTCACGACCGGAAAGGGCGCCCTGAAGGTCTAGGCGGAGCCGCGACCCGTGACGGACCCCCGGACGCTGGCGTCCTTCCTCTCGGGCCGGGTCACCGTCCGGGTGGGCGACCTGACGCGCGAGGACGCGGACGCGGTCGTCAACGCGGCGAACTCGTCGCTCCTCGGGGGCGGCGGCGTGGACGGCGCCCTCCACCGCGCGGCGGGGCCGGCGCTTCTCGAAGCCTGCCGCGAGGTCCGGCGAACGCGTTTCCCCGACGGCCTTGCGGCCGGCGAAGCGGTCGCCACGCCCGGAGGGAATCTCCCGGCTCGATTCGTCATCCACACCGTGGGTCCGGTCTGGGGCCAGCACGCGGGGCGGGAGAGGGAGCTTCTCGCCTCCTGCTATTCGAGGTCCCTCGCGATCGCGGCCGCAAGCGAGCTCGCGACGATCGCGTTTCCCGCCATCTCGACGGGAGTCTTCGGTTTTCCGCGCGAGGGGGCGGCTTCGATCGCCTCGATGGCGATCACGGAGTTCCTTTCGCGGCAGAGTCTCCCCCGGGAGGTCCGGCTGGTCTTCTTCTCCGAGGAGGACGCCCGGGTCTTCCTGGCGAACCATCGCTTCGAGGCGGGCGCCTGAATGAGGGCCGCCGGCCCTCTCGTCCGGTGCGGCTGGGCCCGGACCGAGCTGTCCATTCCCTATCACGATGCCGAGTGGGGCGTGCCGCAGCACGACGACCGCGTCCTCTTCGAGTTCCTGATTCTCGAAGGGGCGCAGGCCGGGCTGTCGTGGGAGACGATCCTGAAGAAGCGCGACCGCTACCGCGAGGTCACCGACGGCTTCGACCCGGAGAAGGTCGCCCGCTGGGGCGCCCGGAAACGCGCCGCCCTCCTCGCGGACGCCGGCATCGTCCGGAACCGCCTCAAGGTCGCCGCCGCCATGACGAACGCGCAGGCGTTCCTGAACGTGCAGGGAGAGTTCGGCCGCTTCGACTGGTACGTCTGGCGCTTCGTCGGCGGGAGGCCGAAAGTGAATCGCTGGACGTCCCCGGGCCAGGTCCCCGCGACGACGCCCGAGTCCGACGCGCTGTCCAGGGACCTGAAGAAACGCGGCTTCACCTTCGTCGGCTCGACGATCATGTACGCCTTCATGCAGGCGGTCGGGATGGTGAACGACCACATGGAGAAGTGTTTCCGGTGGAACGAGATCCGCTGACTGCCCTCTATTGACTTACGTCTGACTTACGACTACCGTTTCAGGCCCCATGGGAGAGGGCTCGGAGCGGTTCGGACCTCCCTCGCGCGACCTCTTCGTCGCCGGAGGGACACGCGAGTACCTCTCGCCCGGGGCGCGGAAGGAGAGGCTCCGGAAACGGAGCTTCGCGGCGGCGGCGGCGAAGGGACCGCGCTACGCGGAGCTGAGGTGCGCCTCGGCCTTCTCGTTCCTGAACGGCTCCTCCCTTCCGGAAGACCTCGTCGAGCGGGCGGCGGCGCTCGGCCTCGCGGCCGTCGCCCTCGTCGACGCGAACGGCCTCTCGGGCGCCCCGCGCTTCTGGAAGGCCGCCCGGGCGGCGGGGCTCAAGGCGCTCGTCGGGGCGGAGGTCACTCTTTCATTCGAAGCACAGCGGCGCGCAGCGCCGCTGCGGGGTTCTTCTCTTCTCCCGGGTCCCCTGGGCCTCGTTCCGCCGCCCTTGCCGCCCGGCACACCCCCCGCGCGGCTGACGCTGCTGGCCGAGAGCCGGACCGGTTATCGCAATCTCTGCCGGCTCCTTTCGGCCGGAGCGCTGGGAAAGCCGAAGGGCGAAGCGTCCGTGACGTGGGAGCAGGTGGCGGCGCACGCCGAAGGGCTCCACGTCCTGACCGGCGGCGAGGAGAGCCCGGTCCACCGCGCGCTCGCCTCGCGTCTCCCTTCCGCCGCGCGACGGCTCCTCGCGAAGCTCGCCGGACTCTTCCCGGGCCGTCTCCACGTGGAGCTTCAGCGCCACGGCCTCCGCGAGGAGGAGCACGCGAATCGCGCGCTCGTCGATCTCGCCGAAGCGCTCAGGCTCCCCCTTCTCGCCACGAACGGCGTCCGTTATGCGAAACCGGAGGGGAAGGAGCTTCACGACGCTCTCTCCTCCCTCCGCTTCCACACGACGCTCGACGGCGCGGGAGCCCGTCTTCATTCCCATCGCGAGCGGCACCTGAAGGGCGCGGAGGAGATGGCGCGCCTCTTCGCCGACCTCCCCGGGGCGCTCGGACACGCGGCGGATCTCGCCGGGCGGCTCGACTTCACGCTGGCCGACCTCGGCTACCGCTTCCCCGACTACCCGCTCCCGCCGGGCGAGACCCCCGCGTCGTACCTCCGCCGCGCGACGTGGGAGGGGGCGCGCGTCCGTTTCCGGCCGCTCACCGGGCGGGCGCAGGCCCAGCTCGAGAAGGAGCTGAACCTCATCGAGAAGCTCGACCTCGCGGGCTACTTCCTCATCGTCCGGGACGTCGTGCAGTTCTGCCAGCGGGAGAAGATCCTCGTGCAGGGGCGCGGTTCGGCCGCCAACAGCGCCGTCTGCTACGCCCTCTCCATCACGGCCGTCGACCCCGTGAAGATGGAGCTCCTCTTCGAGCGCTTCCTCTCGGAAGAGCGGGGCGAGTGGCCCGACATCGACCTCGACCTCCCCTCGGGCGACCAGCGGGAGAAGGTGATCCAGTACGTCTACGGCCGGTACGGCCCGCACGGCGCCGGGATGACGGCGAACGTCATCACCTACCGCGACCGCTCGGCCGCGCGCGAGATGGCGAAGGTGCTCGGCTTTTCGGGCGAGCAGGTTGACGTCCTGGCGAAGGTATTGGGAAGTTGGAGCTTCGGCGAATACAGGGATGCGAATCGCGATGTTCTCAAGGAACTCGCAGACGCGGGCTTCGATGCCGAGGATCCGCGAGTTGGTCACTTCGCGCGGCTCTTCGCGAGCGTCCAGAACCTGCCGCGTCACCTCGGACAGCACTCGGGAGGGATCGTCGTGGCGCAGGGACGGCTGGACGAGGTCGTCCCGCTCGAGCCCGCGGCGATGGAGGGGCGCGTCGTCATCCAGTGGGACAAGGACGACTGCGCCGACCTCGGCATCGTGAAGGTGGACCTCCTCGGCCTCGGGATGCTCAGCGCGATCGAGCGGATGATCCCGATGATCCGGACGCACGAGGGGGTCGACGTCGACCTCGCGCACCTCCCGCCCGACGACCCGGCCGTCTACCGGATGCTGAACGAGGCCGACACCGTCGGCGTCTTCCAGGTCGAGAGCCGCGCGCAGATGGCGTCCCTTCCGCGCAACGCGCCGTTCTGTTTCTACGACCTCGTCATCCAGGTCGCCATCATCCGCCCCGGCCCGATCGTGGGCGGGATGGTCCATCCCTTCTTCGACCGGCGGCAGGGGCGCGCGCCGGTCACCTATCCGCATCCCTCGCTCGAGCCGATCCTGAAGAGGACGCTCGGCATCCCGCTCTTCCAGGAGCAGCTCCTCCGGATCGCCATGGTGGCCGCCGGCTTCACGGGGGGCGAGGCCGAGGAGCTGCGCCGCGCCATGGGCTTCAAGCGCTCGGCCGAGCGGATGGCCGTCATCGAGAAGCGGCTCCGCGACGGGATGACGGCGCGCGGCATCACGGGCGAGGCGCAGGAGCAGATCGTGAAGTCGATCACCTCCTTCGCTCTCTACGGCTTTCCCGAGTCGCACGCCGCCAGCTTCGCCCTCATCGCCTACGCGAGCGCGTGGCTGCGGGCGCACCACCCGGCCGCCTTCCTCACGGGACTCCTCAACGCCTGGCCGATGGGCTTCTACCACCCCGCCACGCTCGTGAAGGACGCCGAGCGACACGGCGTGACGGTGCTCCCGATCGACGTCGGCTTCTCGGGATGGGAATGCCGAATAGAGAGGAGGCCGGAGATTTCTTCGAAAGGGGGCCCGGACGGCGGAGTGCCTCGCGACGCACGCGCGTGCTGTCTGAGCGAAGCGAGTTCACGCGCGAAGGAGCGAGGTACCCCGCCGGCCGAGGGCTCTCCCCTAGCCGTCCGTCTCGGGCTTCGATTCCTCAAGGGACTTCGTGAGGAATCCGGAAGAACCCTCGAGCGCGAATCCGCCCGGAGGCCGTTCGCCGACGTGGCCGATCTCGCGCGCCGCGGCGCGCTCCGGCCGGACGAGCTGGACCGCCTCGCCTGGGCCGGGGCGCTCTCGTCGCTCGGCCTGACCCGCCGCGAGGCGATGTGGCAGGTGGCCGAGATCGGCCGTCGCGTCGGGCCCCTCTACGAGGCGCTCCCCCCCTCGCCCGCCGCCGCGCCGCTCCCGCCGATGTCGGCGCTCGCCGAGACCGAGGCCGACTACGACGCCACCGGGATGACGGCCGGGCCGCATCTCCTTTCGTACCTGCGAGGCCGCCTGAGACAAGAGGGGGTCCTCTCGGCCGCCGAGCTCGCGGCGCGCCGGAACGGGGAGCGCGTCCGCGCGGCGGGGGCCGTCATCGTGAGGCAGCGCCCGGGCACGGCGAAGGGGTTCGTCTTCCTCTCGCTCGAGGACGAGAGCGGCATCGTCCAGGCCATCGTCCGCCCCGACCTCTTCAGGGAGAACCGCTCCCTCATCGTCGCCTCCCCCGGCCTCGTCGTGGAGGGGAAGCTCCAGACGACCGACGGCACCCTCTCCGTCCGCGCCGACCGCTTCTGGCCGCTCCCTTCCCTCCCCGATGTCCCGAGCCACGACTTCCGGTGAGGGCCTATGGAGCGAAAAACTCCTGAAGGGTCTCGAGGAGGCGGGAACGAGTCCCCGGAGACAGAGTGCCCAGACGGCGGACGACCCGGCTCTTGTCGATCACCCGGATCTGATCGATCGCGACGAAGCCGTCGCGGTTGCGGAAGCGGCATGGAACTCGAAACGGATAGGCTCTCCCGCTCGTCGTCATCGGTGCCACGAGGACCGTCCGGAGAACGCCAACCAACTCGTCCGGGCTGACGACGGCGCAGGGACGCGTCCTGGCGATCTCGCTCCCTTCGACCGGATCGAGGCGGACGAGAACGACGTCGAAGCGCCTCAGATCCGAACGGGCCTTACCAGCGCCATTCATCCCGGTCGAAACGGGTCCGCCCCGTGTCGTCCGAAAGAAGCGGCGTGTCGTCGCCCCTCTCCGCCATCTCCCTCGCCGCCTCGGCCCATCCCTCCCGGGTTTTCCGCCCCGGGCGGAGCAGCAGCCCGCCGGAGACGATCTGGAGTTCCACCACCTCGCGGAATCCCGTCTCTTCGAGGATACTTTTCGAAAGCCGAATTCCACGGGAATTGCCGATCCGGACGATCTGCGCCTTCATCGACCCGGGCCTCCTCACGTAATTACATCGGATCTACAGTGGAAGGTCAAGGAGACTCTCCCGTAGCCTCGGTGAGGATTCCCGAAGCCCGGTCGAGCGCCTGCTCGAGCGCCCGGGTTTCGGCTTCGACGCGGGCTGCATCGCCGCTCCGGAGGGCGCGGGCGAGGCCCGGGAGGGCCTCCGCTCCGCAGCCGTTCGCCTCCGACGGTCCCACGAGGAGGTGGGACGACCCGAAGGGCGCCTCCCCCCGGAAGAAGGCCGCGCGGGCGGCGAGGAGGCTCTTCTCGGTCCCGGCCGCGCGGGGCGTTTCGCCCTTCCAGGCGGCGCTCGCCTCCAGCGCGAGCCCGGCGGCGCCCAGACGGCGGGCCGCCTCGTCGAGGCGCTTTCTCTGGGACGAGCCGCGCCAGAGGGGGTGCTGGTCCGAGAGATCGTGGAGAGCCTCCTCGACGCTCGAAGCCACCTCCGAGAAGCGGTATGGAACGACTGGAGCCTCCGCGAGGCTCGCTACGTAGAGCGAGAGGATCCGGGCGAGCAAGGCCTCGTACCGGTAGCCGGGATCGATGAAGCGGCGGAACAGATCCGGCCCGTCGTAAACCGAGTGGTAGAGCGGATAGGTCCGCTTCCCGAACCCGAGCTCGACGCACGGGACGCCCGCGAGCCCCTGGAAGGGCGACGTGTCGCCGCTGAAGCCGGGAAGGCCGTGCGCGCCCCGGACCTCGGAGAGCACTTTCTCCGAGACCGGATCCCGGAGGAGGGAGAGGATCTCGTCCAGCGGGCGGCGCAGTCCGGGCGCGACGTCCGCGGTGAAGTCGGGCGCGCGGACGGCGGAGTCGACGTAGACGAAGGCGGCCGCGCCGGCGAGCGCGGGAAGGCGCGCCGCCACGAAGGCCGTCGAGCCGAGCATGCCGTACTCCTCGCCGTCGAAGAGAACGAAGACGACGTCCCGCCGGAGCCGGAGTCCCCCCTTCACGAGGCCCGCGACCGCCTCCGCCGTCTCGACGACGGCCGCCGTCCCCGAGAGAGGATCCACCGTCCCGAAGACCCAGGCGTCGGTGTGCCCGCCGACGATGACCGGCGCGGCCACGGGAAATCCGCTCCGGAGCGTGGCCGAGAGGTTCGAGAGCGTCCGCCGTTCCAGGCGCTGCCGGGAGACGAGGCGCGCGACGGCCGGGCCGGGGCCGAGCCTGTACGGCACGCCGAGTCCGCCCGCTGCGTCCGGCGGCGCCGGGGGACCGTCGAGCCGCCGCAGCAGCTCGGCGGCCACGCCGGCCGAGATCGGAAGGGCCGGCACGCGGGGCCGCGTCTCGAAGCCCTTCGCCGCCGCCGCCGCCGGATCGCCCGGGTAGAGGAAGTACCCGAGCATCGAGCCGCGCTGCACGGTCCAGGCGTTCGCGTGCGGCCCGTCGGGATACGCCGGCTTCCGGAACCCCTGGTCGCGCGGATCGGGATAGAGGAGCAGGCCCGCGGCACCCTCTTCCGCGGCGAAGAGCGCCTTCTGGCTCCGGCAGATCCCCTGCCCGCGGAGGAGGACGAGCTTCCCCGCCGGGGAGACGCCGCTCCGCTTCAGGAGCGCGTAGTCCTCGCGTGTCCCGTAGTTGCCGTAGACGAGCGGGGCCGTGACATCGGCGTCGGGCGCCCAGGCGAAGTAAGGGATCTCCGTCTCCGCGGCCTTCGCGAGGGCCTCGTTTCCGAGAGGTCTCTCGCGCAGGTCGAAATCGAGCCGCTCCGGCGCCACGAGCGAGAGGGACGACTGCACCGGCTCGGGGAGGTCGGCGGGCACCTCGTCGACGGCGACCTCGGTCCCGATCGAGCGAAGGCGTAAGGCGAGCGCGTCGACGGCTTCGCGGTTGGCGTTCGTTCCGGCCCGGTGCGGTTTCCCGGCCAGCGCATCCATCTGGCGGCCGAGCCGCTCCGGCGAGATGAGCCCGTCGAGCCGGGCCGCCCGCGTCATCAGGGGGTCGCGTCCGAATCCCCGGCGCCAGATCGCGGCGGCGACGACGACGACGGCCACGGCGAGGGCGATCCGCCTGGCGAAGGACACCGCCCTCCTCAGTTCCGCGTCCGCCGGTCCGGCCCGCGCGGGCCGATCGCGATCCACTCGGCCGCCCGGAGGAGCTGCTCCGCCTGGATGAACGCCCGGGCGCGCTCCTCCCCCTCGGCCCGGATCGCCTCGAAATCACGCGAGCGGATCGCGTCGACCAGGGAAGCGTGCGCCTCGGCGTCGCACCGGTCCTCTTCGGAAGGTCCGATCAGGACCGATCCGCGGCCGTAGGTCACCGGCCGGCCCCGCCCGCCGGCTGCGAACGCGGCCATCGCCTGCTCGACGAGCGGGGCGGCCTCCCGGACCTCTTTCGAGGAGAGGTTCGCGAGACGGCGCTCGTCGCCATCCCAGCGCCGGGCCATCGCCTCGTAGGAATCGAGCGCGTTCCGGAGAGAGCGGGTGAAGGGAGCCCATTCGCCGAACGAAGCCACCCGGCTCTCGAGTTCGCGAAGCGATTTCCGGGCGTCGTCCGAAACCTCGGAAAACCGGTAGGGAACGATCGGGTCGTTGGCCAGCCACCCGACGTAGAGGGCGACGACCCGGGCCAGCAGGGCGGCCCGCACGAAGCCCGGGTCGCCGAAGCGCCGGATCCACTCCACGGTGTCGGCGCGCGTGTGGTAGACGGGATAGTGCCAGCCGAAGCCGACTTCGGCCACCGGCGTCCCGGTCAGGCCGAGAAAGGGCGAGGCGTCGCTCGAGAACGAGGGAAGCTGGAACGCGCCATCCGTCCCGGCGAGCGTCTTGCCCGTCGCCGGATCGCGAACGGCCGCGAGGACCCTTCCGAGCGACGCCCGAAGCCCGGGCATGACGACTCCGACGAATTCGTCCCCCCGGACCGCGGAGTCGATGTTGACGTACGCGGCGAGCCCGGGGAAGCGGTCGCGGAGCGCCTGCTCGACCCATCTCGCGGACCCGAAGATCCCGGCCTCCTCGCCGTCCCAGAAGGCGAAGAGGATGCTGCGCTCCGGTCGCCATCCGTCCGCCCGGAGCTTCGCCAGGGCCTCGGCGACCTCGAGAACGACGGCCGTGCCGGAGCTGGCGTCCACCGCGCCCCGCTCCCACGCGTCATAGTGATTCCCGAGCATCACGGGGCGGGTGTCGCCGCTCCGGCCCGGGAGGATCGCGAAGACGTTCCGCAGGTTCTTCCGGACGAGCTGACCCTTCACGACGAAGCGGACCCGGGGTCCCTCCGCCGCCAGGACGTACGGAGCCTTCAGTCCCCCCTTCCACGGTTCGGGGACGGCGTCGCCGCGCATCCGCGAGAGGAGGTCTTCGGCCACGGCCTGCGAGACGCCGAGCGCCGGAACCGGCGGAAGATTGTCGATCCCCTTCTCCCTCGCCGTCGAAGGGTCCCCGGGGTACCGGTAGAAGCGGAGCAGCGTGCCCCGCGGTATGGCCCACCGCGGCGTGTTGGGTCCCTCGGGAAACGCCGGCGTCGCATCGCCCTGGTCGCGCGGCTCGGGGTAGAGGAGAAGGCCCGCAACGCCCCGGGAGCCCGCAATCTCAGCCTTCATGCTCCGGCAGATTCCCTGCGCCCGGACGAGGGCGAGCTTCCCGCGGACGTCGATCCCCTTCTTCCGGAGCAGCTCGTAGTCGGCGCGCGACCCTTCGTTGGCGTAGATCACCGGGGCCGCGAGGTCGGCGTCGGGCGAATAGGCGAGGAACGCGGGCTCCCCGTCGCCCGGCTCCGAGAGGTCGTAGGCCTTCTGCCCCCCGCGCTCCTCGAGCGAGAGCCGCACCGCCAGCGGCTCGTAGACCTCGGCTTCGAACGGGGTGTTCCAGACCTTGAGGCCCGCCCGTTGGAGCCTCTCCCCGATGAACCCGGCCACCTCGGCGTTGGCCGGGGTGCCCGCCCGGTGGGGCCGCGATGCGATGAGCGCCGTCTGCTCCCCGATGCGCGACGCATCGATGAGGCGCGTCAGCGGACCCTTCTCCCGCCCGACGAAGCCGGCGCGCCGCCGCGCGGTCCAGATCTCGACCCCGGCGGCGGCCAGCACCGCGGCGACGACGAGGAGGGCGGCCGTCGTCTTCTTCAGCGCGCCTCCGGAGCGGAAGGTCTCACGCCGGAGCGAAACTCCGTCCACGGCCGGGCGGGACGGCTCTTCAGGCGTCCGGTCAGGTGGGCGAACTGCGGATGCTCGGCCAGGAACCGCTCCGCGTCGAACGGAATGTCGCAGCCCGAACCCCACTTCCCGGCGAACGACATCCTCTTCGCCATCGCGGAGTCGACGACCTTCGCGTCGAAGGTCCCTTCCGGCGAGAACGGTTCATCCGGCCCGCCGAAGGACTGCGGGTCGAGCTCGAAATGCCCGCAGAGCGAGCGGCCGGACGGGTTCACCCGCCCGAGATAGGCGTCCCAGTGGTCCGCTTCGAACGCCTTCGCCTTCTCGACGTCGATCCGTCCCGCGTTCTCGGCCATCAGCTGGCGCCACCGGACGCGGCGGGCGACCGACGAAAGCCGGATGTCGGTTTCCTTCCGGGTCGTCTCGAACCGGAGGAGCTTCACGTCCTCGGCGACGTTCGAGCCGGTGTAGGCGCCGTCGCGCGTCCGCTCGAGCGCAACGACCTTCAGCCCCAGCTCGAGGCGGGCGATCTCGTTCGTCTTCACGTCGCCGACGAGCCAGGCGTTGGCGTAGCCCCCGTTGTTTCCCGCCTTCATGACGGCGACCCACTCGTCGATGGAGTCGGCGCTCTGCGTGGCGCGGCGCATCCGGACGAACTCGGGGATTCCTCCCTCGTCGAATCCGTCGAAGTCGCCGATCGTCGTCTCGGCCCCGACGAGGCCGGCGTCCGTGAGGAAGAAGTCGGTTCCGCTGTGGATCCAGCCGGGCTCCGCCTGCATCAGGATCCGGTGCCCCTTCGCCGGCGCGATGTCGAGGACGACGCGCGCCGTGGCTTGCGCGTACGAGGACATGGTGTTGTGGCCGAGGACGATGCCGCCGTCCGCCGTCATCCTCCCCGTCGCGATGAACGCGCTGCACGACTGCTTCTTCGGCCGGACCGGCGGACCTCCCAGCTTCTTCTTCTCGAGGGGCCACCAGTATTCCGAGAGCTCGATGAGGGCGTTGTACGCCACCATTTCGTCACGCGAGGTCTTCACGCCCGCGGCGGCCAGCCCCTCCACGAGGCCGTCGAGCTCCGCGAGGCTCTCCGCGTCGACCTTCGGCGTCATGAACGCGGCGACCCGGCTCACGAGCCAGGGCCACTCGGTTCCCGTCTCGTAGGCCCACCCGGCGCGGCTGTCCGACAGCGATTCGGCGATCTCACGGGCCAGCAGGAAGCCGTGCTGGAAGCCGAGCTGGCGGGAGGGTCCCTCGATCCGGAGGTGGATCCAGCCGTTCTTCTCGTACCGCCACGCCGTCGCGAGGCGCGGGTCGGGGGGGGGCGCCGCGCAGAGGCTCCCGGCCTGGACGAGGAGCAGGACGGCGGCGGCGGACGCGACACGGTGTCTCAATTCGGCCCCCGGGCGGGTTCCTCGATGTTAGCAGCGGCCTGCGGGCGGAACGGGGGCCGGAGGACGGCGAGCACGTAGAAGACGTAGAAGGGCAAGAGGTGGATTGTCATCCGCCCGAGGCCGACACGGACGAAATTCCGGTAGCAGAGGCGGTAGTCGGTGAATTCGTACGGCTGGACGGCGGCCACGGGATCGGAGATGAACGGGAAGACCGCGAAGCACGCCACGACCGCCGCGAGCGACGCGAGCGTCACGAGGCCGTAGAGCCGCTTCTCCGCCTCGAGAGCGCGGTCCGCCGGCCTCTCCGAGAAGCCGAGCCAGAGGTCGGCCACCGCCGCGGCGGCGACGGCGTAGAGGGTCGCCCCGAGCCCCTTGTGCGACAGCCACTGCCCCTGCCACGAGGAGACGAACTCCGACAGAACGACGCCGGCCGCCTGAGCGGGACCCGGGGCCAGAGCGCGCCATCCGCCCGACGAGCCCTCCAGAAAGCTCCCCATCGACTTGAGCCAGTCCGGACGGAGGAGCCAGGCGGCCCCGGAGGCCGCGGCCGCCGCGAGCGGAAGAAGAGGGAGGCGCGGGCGGCCCGGAAGGCGCGCGAGGAGCAGGGCCAGCGAGGCCGCGGCGAGATAGTAGATGCCGTCCGGCCGGACGAGGACCGCGCCGGCGAGACAGAGCGCCCCCCAGGCCCGGTCCGTCCCCGGCGCCGCCGCGACGCTCTCTGAGGGAAGACCGAGGGCGAGAAGGAGCCCCCCCGAGAGGAAGGCCATCAGCGGTACGTTCGCGTAGTACATCGCCGCGCCCTGCCAGACGTGAACCGTCGAGAGGACGAAGAGAAGCGCCGGGGCCGCCCCGGCGGGCCAGAGCCGTTCCAGGCGGTCCCGGAGAAACAGCGCGAAGAAGACGACGACGAGGACGGAGGAGAGGCGTCCCTCGAAGAGCGGGTCGGAGACGCCGAGCGCCAGGAGCGTCGAGAAGAGGGGCGGGTAGTTCGGCTGCCAGCAGGTCGCCAGGGCCTCGAAGAATCCCGACGGCATCCCGAAAGCCCGGCAGGCCCAGATCGCCTTGGCGTCGAAGTGGACGTAAGGGAAGAACGCGGGCAGCAGAAGCGTCGCGACGGTCAGCGCGGACAGGACGTCCCAGGGGGAGCGGCGGATTCCCGCCGGCGCCGGCGCCGCCCGATCTCGCCCGGGCGCGAGAGCGGCGGCACCCGAGAGAACGAGGGCCACGGTGCCCGCCCCCGGAACGAATCGCCCCGTCACGAGAGCCACCCCGACGGAGACGAGGCCGAGGAGCGCCATCTGCGCGAGGCCGGCCGCGCCGAGGCGTCCGGCGAGAGAGCCGCTCCCCGTGCGGCGCGCCCAGAGGAGCGATACGGCCACCGCCCCGAGGAGGAGAGGCACCGAGCTTCCCGGCGCCGAGGAGCCCTCCGCGCCGAGGCGCGACGGGACCGTGAGGAGATGCCGGAAGAAACCCGACTGCTGGGCGCCGAGGATCGTGACCTGCGCCGCGAGCGCGACGAGGAGGAAGCCCCGGAGGCGGGCGCGGATGCGCCCGGGCCGGGGGTCGCTCAGACTTTCTTCAGCAGGAGGCACGCGTTCGTGCCTCCGAAGCCGAACGAGTTCGAGAGCGCGACGTTCACCGCCCGCTCGCGGGCGACGTTCGGCGTGTAGTCGAGGTCGCACTCGGGGTCGGGTGTGACGTAGTTGATCGTCGGCGGAACGACGCCGTGGCGGATCGCGAGAGCGGTGATCCCGGCCTCGAGGCCCCCGGCGGCCCCGAGGAGGTGCCCGGTGCTCGACTTCGTGGAGGAGACCGCGAGCTTCCGGGCATGGTCGCCGAAGGACCGCTTCAGCGCGACCGTCTCGATCTTGTCGCCGTGCGGGGTGGAGGTGCCGTGCGCATTGACGTAGTCGACCGAATCGGGCGGGAGTTCCGCGTCCCGGAGGGCGTTCCGCATGACGCGGTACGGGCCGTCGCCGTCCTCCGACGGGGCCGAGATGTGGTAGGCGTCGCCCGACATCCCGTAGCCGGCGACCTCCGCGTAGATCGGGGCGCCACGCGCGACCGCCCGGCCCATCTCCTCGAGGATGAGGACGCCGGCGCCTTCGCCGAGGACGAAACCGTCCCGGTCCCGGTCCCAGGGGCGGGAGGCGGCGGCGGGGTCGTCGTTCCGTGTCGAGAGGGCCCGCATGGCCGCGAAGCCGCCGATGGCGAGCGGCACGACGACGGACTCCGTGCCCCCCGCGATCATGACGTCCGCGTCGCCCCGACGGATGATGTTGGCGGCATCGCCGATCGCGTGCGCCGAGGTCGCGCAGGCGGTTGCGACGGCCGTGTTGGGCCCCTTGGCCCCGGTCAGGATCGAGATCAGCCCGGCCGGCATGTTGACGATGAGGCCGGGAATGAAGAACGGGCTGATGCGGCGGGGACCCTTTTCGAGGACCGTCCTGTGCATCTCCTCGATGAGGGGCAGGCCGCCGATCCCGGCGCCGATGCAGACGCCGACGCTCTCCGCGTTCGACTCGTCGATGACGACGCCGGAGTCGGCGAGAGCCTCCTTCGCCGCCGCGACGGCGTAATGGACGAACGTATCGAACTTCTTGATTTCCTTCTTCTCGAAGAACTTCTCCGGCTCGAAACCCTTCACTTCCGCCGCGATGCGGCAGGTGTAGTCCGTCGCGTCGAAACGGGTGATGGGGCCGGCGCCGGATCGGCCCGCGAGGAGGCTCTCCCAGGTCTCGGGAGCCGTCAGGCCGACCGGGGAGACGAGGCCGATGCCGGTGACGGCGACCCGCCGGCGGCTCCGTCCGTCGAGAAGAGGAGCGGACATCGGGGCGAGAGGCTCAGGCCGACTTCGCCTTGCTCTCGATGTAGGCGATGGCGTCCTTGACCTTCTGGATCTTCTCGGCGTCCTCGTCGGGAATTTCGATGCTGAACGCCTCCTCGAAGGCCATGACGAGCTCGACCGTGTCGAGGGAATCGGCGCCGAGATCATCGACGAAGGAGGCGTCGGGCTTGACCTCCTCGGCCTGCACGCCCAGCTGCTCCACGATGATGCCCTTGACCTTCTCTTCAACCGAGTTCGACATCAGACTCCTCCGTTCAGAGTCCGGGGTCGGCGGCCTTCAAAGAACCGCCACCTCCGGCGCTTTTCACCAGTCCGGCGGCGAGTCTACCCGATGTAAAGCCCGCCGCTCACGTTGAGGCATGTACCCGTGACGTACGCGCCGAGATCCGACGCCAGGTAGAGGACCGCGTCGGCCACCTCCTCGGGCGTCCCCAGGCGGCCGAGAACGATCTGCCGGATCACGGCCTCCTTCGCCTCGGACGGGAGGACGTCCGTCATCGCCGTGGCGATGTACCCCGGGGCGACGGCGTTGACGGTGATCCCCCGCGAGCCGATCTCGCGGGCCAGGGCTTTGGTGAAGCCGACGACGCCGGCCTTGGCGGCCGCGTAGTTCGTCTGGCCCGCGTTTCCCATCAGGCCGACCACCGAGGTGATGTTGACGATCCGGCCGGCGCGCGCCCGCAACATCGGTTTGAGCGCCGCTTGCGTGCACAGGAACGTCCCTGTGAGGTTC
>DATIWM010000051.1:0-4234 GCA_035519355.1 Thermoanaerobaculia bacterium
CGCCCCTCAGGGACGAGATCGATCTCAGCCTTCTCCACCCGCGCGGCGAGAACTTCAACGAGCGGTCCTCGACGTACGTCGGCGCGATCGTCCTCCTGGCCCTCGTCGTCTCGTTCAGGGGCCTCTCCCCCTCGTTCCGACGGGCGGCCGTCATCGCAGCCGTCGCCCTCCTCGCCGCGTGGCGAACGCCCCCGCTCGCCTGGGTCATTCACCATCTTCCAGGATTCTCGATGATGGCGAGCGGGCGTCTCGCCATCGTCTTCGTCCTGTTCGCCTCGGCGGCCTCGGGCCCGGCTCTCGAAGCGCTCGAAGGGATGAAGCCGAGGCGGCTTCTCGGCGCCGCGCTTCTCGCCGGCGGGCTTTCGTTGGCCCTGCTGGGAGCCGCGCCTTCCGTTCCGCGGCTCCGGCCGCCCCTGAGGGCTGCCGCCCTCGACGGGATCGAGCGCCTTCGAAGCCGCGGTGCGCTTCCTCATGCGAGGAGCGTCTACGAGGCACGGCTGGAGGCCTATCTCGCAAACGGAGCGTGGACGGCGCTCCGCCGCGCCTCGGTGCCGGGCCTCGCCATGGCTCTCGCCGGGGTGGCGCTCCTCTCCGTGCGTCACCGGGGGCTCCTCACGGCGGCGGCCCTCGTCGAGCTGCTGGCCTTCGGCCTCGGCTACCTCCCCGCGGTCAAGCGCTCCGCCGAGCCCGGCCCTCCGCCCGCCCTCGTCGACCTGATGCGGCTCGATCCCGGCCGCGAGTTCGCCTTCGCCTCTTTCCAGAGCATCTTTCCGCCCGATCTCGCGACGACCTACGGTCTCCGTGACATTGCAGCCTACGACGCGCTCGGCGTGTCGCCGGCCGCGCCGCTCCTCGCGGCTTCGGGCTACGACGCCGACATGCGGACCTTTCCCGCCCCGATGAGTCCGGAAGCCGTCGGACGCCTCGCCGCCAACGGGGTCCGCTGGTTTCTGTCGCGCACTCCGGTTTCCGGTGCGATTCCCGCCGGCGGCGCCCCGCCGCCCGGCGTCGGCCTCTACGAGAGGGAGGACGCGACGCGTCCCCCACCGAGTCCCGACGTCCCGCCCGCAGGCCTCGCGGCGGGGATCGTCCTGTCGCTCGCGGCCCTGTTCTCGGTGCCGCTTCTCTGCTTCGTCAGCCGGCTGCCCTCTTCCACGGCCACTCCCCCCTGAGCCGCGCGCGGACGAGGAACGCGATCGTCCCCGCGCCCATCACGACGACGCCCGCCGCCTCGAGGCCTTTCTCGGGCGAGAGGAGGACGAACCCCCAGAGCAGGAGCGCGAGGAAGGCCGGGAGCGGGTAGAGCCACATCCGGAAGGGACGCGCCGCATCGGGGAGCCGCCGCCGGAGGACGAGCGCCGCGACGATCTGCGCCATGAACGGGATCACGGCGCGGATGGAGAGGATGGCCATGACGACCTTCTTCAGGTCGATGAACGAAAAGAGCGCCGCCGTGCCGCCGAGGGCGACGAGCGCGACGACCGGATATCCCTCGGTCGGGTGGAGCCGCGCGAAGGGGCGGAAGAAGTTCCCGTCGCGCGCCGCGGCCCAGAGAATCCGCGAGTAGCCGAGCGTCAGCGAGAAGACCGAGGCGAAGGCCGTCCAGAGGATCAGGAGGGTCACGGCCCGGGCCATCGGCCGTCCGGCCACGGCCGCCACGAAGTCCGACACCGTCGCCTTCGACGCCATCGCCTCCTTCGCGGGGAGGACGGAGAGGATCGAGACGTTCATCAGGATGTAGAGCAGGGCCACCAGCAGGATCGACGCGACGATGACTCGCGGGATCGTCTTCGTCGGCTGCTTCACCTCTTCGGCGATGTAGCAGATGTTGTAGTAGCCGAGGTAATCGTAGACGGCGAGGATCAGGGCCGCGCCGAGCCCGCCGAAGGCTCCCGAGGGCGGCGGCAGGCCGGGCGCCGTCTCCACCGGGGCCGCCCAGAACCGGAACGCCTCCCACGTCAGATGCGGCAGCCCGAGCGCGATGACGATGCCGAGCGTGGCGAGGACGCCGACCCAGAGGACGACCGAGAACTTCCCGATGGCGCCGATCCGGCGGCAGAGGAGGAGCGTCACGGCGGCGCAGAGCGCCGAGGCGACGGGTGCCTCCCACCCTTCCGGGATCCCGGGCACGACGAACTTCAGATAGCGCGAGAAGCCGATGGCTCCCGAGGCCATCGAGAGCGGCGCCGAGAAGACGATCTGGAACAGGAAGAGGAACGAAACGAGACGTCCCCAGCGGCCGGGACCGTACGCCTCGCTGAGAAACGCGTACGACCCGCCCGCCCGCGGGAGCGTCGCCGACAGCTCGGCCGTGACGAGCCCGTCGCAGACCGCGAGCAGGGCGCCGAGGAGCCACGCCCCCAGCGCGCGCCCGCCCCCCATGGCCGCGAGGATGAGCGGCAGGGTGACGAACGGACCGATCCCCACCATGTCGATGACGTTGAGCGCGGTCCCCTGCCAGAGGCCGATCTCGCGTTTCAGAGCGCCTGCGGCCGCCGGCGGTACGCTCATAGAGGCACTGTAACTGATGCGGGCGCATCAGAGACATCCCGGGCGTCCGGAAGGATCCTAATTGAGAATGGTTCTCATTAGAAAAGCCCTCGCCGTCCCCGCGCTGGCGGTCGCCCTGTCAGCCCCGGCCGCAGGCCAGACCCCTCCCCCGGCGCCGATCGGGATCCAGGACAACAGCTTCCTTCTCGAGGAGGCCTACAACCAGGAGGCCGGCGTCGTCCAGACGATCCAGACCTTCACACGTGTTTCGGGCACGGGGGACTGGGTCTATGCCCTGACGCAGGAATGGCCGGTTCCGGACCAGAAGAACCAGCTCAGCGCCACGATCCAGTTCCTCGGCCTGTCCGGCCCCGGCGGCTCTACGCGCGGGTTCGGCGACGTCCAGCTGAACTACCGCTACCAGCTCGTCGGGAGTAGCGAGGCCGCCGTCGCCGTCGCCCCGCGCGCGACGCTCGTCATCCCGAGCGGCAGCTCCAAGAGGGGGCTGGGCTCCGGAGGGCTCGGCCTCCAGATCGGCCTGCCGCTCAGCGTCGTCCTCTCGAGGAGCTTCGTCTCGAACACGAACCTCGGGGCGACGATCCTGTTCGGGGCGAAGAGCGCCGACGGCGTCAAGTCGGATCTCCGCGGCGGCAGCGCGGGGCAGAGCCTCATCTGGCTCGTCCACCCGAACGTGAACGTCCTCGTGGAGGCCGTCGTGGCGACGGCCGAGGTGTTCGGCGCCGACGGGGCGCCCGGCTGGCGCACGGAGGCGCTCGTCTCTCCCGGCCTCCGCGGCGCGATCAACCTGCCCGGCCACCTTCAGATCGTCCCCGGGTTCGCCGTCCCGCTCGGCGTCGGCCCGAGCCACGGAAAGAACGCGATCCTCGTCTACCTCAGCGTGGAGCTGCCCGTCTTCTGAACCGGGAGAGGAGCGACGTCACCCGCGCTTGAGGACGTCCTTCGCGATGGTCGAGAGCTGCATGAAGGAGGTCCCTTCGTAGATCTTCCCGATCTTGGAGTCGCGGAAGAGCTTCTCCATCGGGTAGTCCTTCACGTAGCCGTAGCCGCCGAGGATCTCGAGTCCGCGCGAGGTGCAGTACTCGGCCGTTTCCGACCCCTTCAGCTTCGCGATGGCCCCCTCGCGCGCGAACGGCCTCCCCGCCTCCTTCAACCGCGCGGCGTTGTAGACGGCGAGACGTGCGCACTCGATCTCCATGTCCATCCGGGCCAGCTCGTGCTGGATGGCCTGGAACTCCGCGATCGGCTTTCCGAACTGCTGGCGCTCCTTCGCGTACTTCGCCGCGTAGTCGAGCGCGGCCCGGGCGATGCCGACCATCTGGGCCCCGATGCCGATCCGGCCCTCGTTGAGCGTCTCGATGGCGATCTTGTACCCTTCGCCGACAGTTCCGACCACGTTCTCCTCGGGCACCTCGAGATCCTCGAAGGAGAGGGCGAGGGTGGACGACGCGCGGATCCCGAGCTTGTCCTCCTTCTTTCCCTTTGAGAATCCCTTCCAGTGCGACTCGACGAGGAAGGCCGTGATCCCCTTGTAGCCCTTCGACCGGTCGACGTTCGCGAAGACGAGGAAGATCTCCGACTCGAGCCCGTTCGTGATCCAGAGCTTCGACCCGTTCAGGACCCAGCGGTCCCCCTTCTTCGCCGCCGTCGTGGCGAGGGCGAAGGCGTCGGAGCCCGAGCCCGCCTCCGAGAGGGCGTAGGAGGCCACCCGCGACTTGGCGAGCTG
>DATIWM010000052.1:0-17298 GCA_035519355.1 Thermoanaerobaculia bacterium
GGCCGGCGCCGCGGCGCTCGCGATTCCGGGCGTGACGGCGGGCGCCCCGGCGACACTCGCGACGGCGCTGCGCGTCGCCTGGCCGGCCGCGCTTCTCCTCGTCCTCGAAGTGGCCGGCCGTCGGAGTGCACCGGCGCCGGCGGAGAGAGGGAGCGGGCCGGTCGCCCCTGCCGCTCCGGCCGAGACGGCCGAAAAGGCCCCGGCCGTCCGCGACGCGAGGCAGGAGCTGCTGCACGACCTCAAGTCGCCCCTTTCCGTCGTCCGGGTCTACGCGGATCTCATCTCGGAGGGGACGCGGCGCGGGGAGCTGCCCCGTCCGGAGCACCTGACGAACCTCTCGAACGAGATCGGCCTGATGGAGGCCCTCGCCGGCGTCGTCCGGCCCCTGTCTCCGGAGCCGCCGCCCCGTCGGGCGCCGCCGCCGCGGACGGATCTCGTGAAGCTCCTCTCCACGCTCGCGTCGTCGTACCACGACGCACACGGCGAGAAGCTGCGGATCGAGTTCGTCGCCGACGAGGAGTCGATCGTCGTGGCGGCGGACCCGGTGGCCGTCCAGCGGGCCCTTCGAAACGTCCTCGACAACGCGGTCAAGTACACGCCCCCGGGGGGACAGATCCGGATCCGCGCGAGCGTCGTGGCGCAGCATGTCTTCGTCGTCATCAGCGACACCGGCATCGGGATGACGCGCGAGGAGCAGAAGCGGGCCTTCGAGTACGCGTTCCGCGGCGAGGCCGCGCGCGCGTCAGGGGCCGAGGGGCGGGGGCTGGGCCTCGCGCTGGTCCGGGAGCTCCTCGAGGCGCAGGGCGGGAAGATCTCGCTCCTCTCGGAGCCCGGGCACGGCCTCGAGGTGACGATCCTCTTCCCCCTGCGGACGCCGGAGGGCGCATGACCGACCCGTCGGTGTTCATCGTGGACGACGACCCCGGCGTCATCGAGGCCGTCGCGGCGGTTCTGTCGGACGACGGCTACCGCGTCTCCGGGGCGAGCGACAGCCGCTCCGCACTCCTCGCGGTCCTCGCCGATCCGCCCGACCTCATCGTTCTGGACGTCAGCATGCCCGGCCTCAACGGCTGGGAACTGTGCGACATCGTCCGCCGGCAGACGACGACGCGGGACGTCCCCGTTCTCTTCCTGACGGGACGGGGCGAGGTGCGCGACCAGATCACCGCCCTGCAGGTCGGCGGCTCGGACCATCTCAAGAAGCCGTTCCGCGCGGAGGAACTTCGCGGGAAGGTGCGCGCCCTGACCCAGAACGCGCGCCGGAGAGGATCGCCATGAAGTCGCGAGGACACCGCCCCCTGCGGCTCGTGTCGTCCCCGACGCGGGACGTCGCTCTGGACGTGGAACGCCTCCGCCTCGAGCGGCTCGGGACCGACGCCGTCACGAACCTTCCGCTCCACCCGGATCCCGGCGTCGGGTTCGAGCGGATCGCCGGTCTGGGGGTCGTCTACCTGCAGCTGGGCCGTTTCGCCGGCGTCGAAAGCCTGTACGGCTGGGAGCTGTACGACCGCGTCCTCCGCCTGACGGCCTCGAGCCTCAAGGAGGACCTCGAGATCTCGTCGCTGAAGGGGCAGCACCTCTCGCTCTCGTTCAACGGGTGCGACGGCTTCTGCCTCCTGTTCGACCTCTCCACGCGTCCCGCGCAGCGTCACGCGGCCCTCCTGGAGCCGGAGGCGCGCCGGTTCCGGCAGGGCGTCATCCGCCGCCTCCGGCAGGCGCTCGGGCGGATCGCCGTGGACCTGATGAGCGTCTACGTCGGCGTGGCCTCCGTGGCGGACGACCCGCGTGTCCGCCCGTCGCGGAACCTCGCGCGGGGCGTCCTCGAGGCGATGCGCGCGGCCGAGGCCCTGCAGACCGACGCGCGGAAGGGACGGGTCGAGTCGCTCAAGGAGATCCTGTCGCGGCGGGAGCTCCGGACGGTCTGGCAGGCGGTCCTCGGCCTTTCCGACCGGCGCGTTCTCGGTTACGAGGCCCTCATCCGGGGCCCCGTCGGGAGCGACCTCGAGATGCCGGACGCGCTCTTTTCGGTCGCGCGCGAGGGAGACATGCTCCTCGAGCTCGAGAACCTCTGCCTCGAGACGATCTTCGCCGCGCTCCCGCGCGCCGTCCGGTCCAGCGTCCTCTTCGTCAACGCGTCGGCGCGCCTCCTGACCCACCCGGTCTTTCTCGACGAACGAAACCTCTCCGAGATGCAGCGGACCCACGGGAACATCGTCATCGAGGTCTCCGAGAAGGAGATCGTCTGGAACTACGTCGCCTTCCGCGAGGTCCTCGAGCGGCTCCGCGCCGCCGGATTCCGGTTCGCGATCGACGACGCGGGGTCGGGCTACTCGGGCCTCGAGACGATCCTTCAGCTCCGTCCCGAGTACATCAAGGTGGCCGACTCGATCGTCCGCAACGTTCACCAGGACGCCATCAAGCGCGAGGTCCTGTCGAGCCTCCTCTCGCTCGGGCGGCAGATCGGCGCCACGCTCGTGGCCGAGGGGATCGAGAGCGAGGAGGAGCTTCGGAGCCTCTCCGTGCTGGGCCTTCCGTACGGGCAGGGCTTCCTCTTCGGGCGGCCGGCCGCGCGGATCAGCGCAGGGCCGTGAGAGCCGGCTGCTCCTCGGTCTCCCGCCGAAGGGCCAGGAGAAGGAGGAGAGCGCCCGCCGCCACGAGGACGGAGAAGAAGGCGGTCTCCGGCGGCGACAGGGCCTCGTAGAGCGCGTGGAGGACGACGGCGAGGCCGAGGCCGAGGAGGATCCGGCCCGGCGCGGCGGCCCGCCCCGCCGACGGAAGCCCTTGCGCCAGGAACGACCCGGCGATCGCCGTCCAGACGGCCTGTAGGAACGGCTGCGCGAGGGCGCGGACGGCCGTGCCGAGGAAGGCGGCGTAGAGGGCCGTCGTCGGCGACTCGCCGACGCTCCGGAGGGCGCCCTCCTCGGTCGCGAGGCCCAGCGACCAGGTCTGGACGATGGAGGCGCAGAGTCCGAAGGCCGCGCCGGCGATCAGGCCGTAGAAGAGACCGTCGGCCTCGCCGTTCAGCTCCCTGAGCGGGCGCGCGATGAGGACGAGGAGCGCGACCTTGCCGAGCTCCTGGACGAGCACGGCGCCGCCGAGCGCGGCGCCGAGCCGCGCCCCGAGACCCTGTCCCGGGGCAGCCAGCGGGGCGAGCGTGGAGACGGGCGGCCACTCCACGAGGACTCCGAAGTAGAGGAGACCGAAGAGGACGGCGCCGAAGAAGACCGCGAGAACCGTCCGGCTCGTCGCGCCGTCGGTCCGGAACGCGGCATAGAAGAAGGCGACCCAGAGGGCGCCGCAGCCGAAGTCGAAGAGCCGGATCCGGAGAAGCGGGTCTTCGGCCACGGCCGAGACGAAGAGGGGGCCGAGGCCGAAGAAGACGAGAGCCCACGTGACGGGCGACCCGAGAACGGCCGCGTCGTTGAGGCGCCGGACAGGAAGAAGGGCGCCGAGGCGCGACTCTGTCCGGAGAGCCTCGGCGGCGGCGCGTTCTCCTTCGTCGGTGTCGCCGGCGCCCTCTCTCTTCGGGGCGCCGGTCTCCTCGAGCCTGAGACCCGGGTCGTCCGAGACCCGGGTCAGGGAGACGCGGGGCCATTTCGAAGGGAGGGCGTGCGAGGAAGGGGGACGGACGGGAGCGGTCGGCGTCGTACCGGGGCCGTACGCGACCGAAAGGAGATCGTCGTCGGGCTCGGCGGCGGGAGGGGACTGGGCCATCACCTCGCGGATCCCGGAGGCCGTCTTCCGCTTCGGGAAGGCGAGGAGCTGCGAGGCCGGCACCCACTCCGGTGTGCCGCTCTTCCAGGCGAGGTCGTCGGGCTGAAGGACGCCGCGGGCGGCGAGATCCGCCAGCTCCGCGAAGTGGAGAGGTCCGATCTGGCGCCCCCCCGTAAAGGCGAAGTAGACCGGAGGCTCGGCCACGATCCGAGATCGTAAACGATTCAGGGGGAAAGAGAAAAAGAGCCGCCTCGCAGGCGGCTTGGAGGAAGAGGCTGGTAAGTGCGCGCCTCCCCCGTCGCACGCCGCGTGCCAGCCTGGGGGCGCCGTTCTGGCCGGGGGGCGGATCAGCCGGGCTGGCCCTGCTTGAAGAGCTCGCTCATCTCCCGGAAGCGCGGGTGGCGCTTGTCGCGCATCCACTCGAAGCCGACCGACTCGTGATTCGTGACGACCGCGCCCGCCTGCGCCATCCGTGCGAGGGCGTGCCGAACGTACTCGGCGCCCCGCCCGCTGACCGCGTCCCACGGGAGATGGACCTGGTCCCCGCCCCGGAGAAGCTCGATGACCGTCTGCATGACGCAGACGTGGGCCTCGATTCCCGCGACGACGACCTGCCGCGGTGCGCCCCGGGGCCGCGGCCGGAGCTCGTCGAGAAGCGCGCGGAACTTCGGGTCGGCGACGCAGTCGAACGTCATCTTGTCCATGGAGCGTTTCGGCGTCGTCAGGGCGTCGAAGGCGGCGCGGATCTTCGGATGGGTCGGTCCGATTCCCTTCGGATACTGCTCCGTCAGGAGGACCGGCACCTCGCACATCTGGGCCAGCGTCAGGAGGCGCGTCGCCGCGACGACGATCCGCGCCGGGTTCTCCACGAGGTCCATCAGCTTTCCCTGGTAGTCGATGACGACGAGGACGCTGCGGCGGGCGTCGAGAAGCTCCATGGCGCGCCATCCTAGCGCGGCCGTCCGGCGGGCGCGGGAGCGCGCCGGAAAGAGGCTCTTCTAGAATCGCGCCGGGAGAAAGGTCGACTCATGAACAAGAAACCGCCCGCGAGCCGCAGCCGAAACGTGAAAGGTCCCCTCTCCGCCGGGGAGCTGAAGAGACTCCATGCCTACTGGCGCGCCGCGAACTACCTTTCCGTCGGACAGATCTACCTGTTCGACAACCCTCTTCTCAGAAAGCCGCTGAAGCTCGAGCACGTCAAGCCCCGCCTTCTCGGGCACTGGGGCACGACGCCGGGGCTCAATTTCATCCATGCGCATCTCAACCGGGTGATCGTGGCGCGCGATCTCGACATGATCTACGTCATCGGGCCGGGACACGGCGGGCCGGCCCTGGTGGCGAACGCGTACCTCGAAGGAACGTACAGCGAGGTTTATCCGCAGATCGGACGGGACGAAGAAGGCCTGAAGCGCCTCTTCAGGCAGTTCTCGTTCCCGGGCGGGATTCCGAGCCACGTGGCGCCCGAGACGCCCGGCTCCATCCACGAGGGAGGCGAGCTGGGCTACGCCCTCTCGCACGCGTACGGGGCGGCCTTCGACAACCCCGACCTGATCGTCGCCTGCGTCGTCGGCGACGGCGAGGCGGAGACCGGGCCGCTCGCCACGAGCTGGCACTCGAACAAGTTTCTCGACCCGGTGGGCGACGGGGCCGTCCTCCCGATCCTGCACCTCAACGGCTACAAGATCGCGAACCCCTGCATCCTCGCCCGGATTCCGCACGAGGAGCTGGAGCAGCTCTTCCGCGGCTACGGCTACGAGCCGATCTTCGTCGAGGGGGAAGAGCCCGAGTCGATGCACCAGCTCATGGCCGCCGCCCTGGACGCCGCGATCGGGAAGATCCGGAGCATCCAGAAGGCCGCCCGGAGCGGGGGACGGACCGCCCGGCCGCGCTGGCCGATGATCGTCCTGAAGTCGCCGAAAGGATGGACGGGTCCCAAAGAGGTGGACGGAAAGAAGACCGAGGGGTCGTGGCGCTCGCACCAGGTCCCGATGGGCGATATGTCGAAGCCGGGCCACCTGAAGATCCTCGAGAGCTGGCTCCGGAGCTACAAGCCGGAAGAGCTGTTCGACGCCGGCGGCGCCCTCGTCCCGGAGCTGGCCAGCCTCCCCCCCGCCGGGCCGCGCCGCATGAGCGCCAACCCGCACGCCAACGGCGGTCTCCTTCTCCGGGATCTCCGGATGCCCGATTTCCGCGAATACGCCGTGGAGGTGCCGAAGCCGGGAGCGGCGACGGCCGAAGCGACGCGGATCATGGGTGTCTTCCTTCGCGACGTGATGAAGCAGAACCTGGGCACGAGGAACTTCCGTCTCTTCAGCCCGGACGAGAACAACTCCAACCGGTGGGGAGACGTCCTGTCGGTCACCGATCGCGCCTGGGTCGCCCAGACCCTGCCCGACGACGACCACCTCGCCCCCGGCGGCCGCGTCATGGAGATGCTCTCCGAGCACCAGTGCCAGGGGTGGCTGGAGGGGTACCTCCTCACGGGGCGGCACGGCTTCTTCTCGTGCTACGAGGCGTTCATCCACATCGTCGACTCGATGGTCAACCAGCACGCCAAGTGGCTGAAGGTCTGCCACGGGATCCCGTGGCGGCGGCCGGTCGCCTCGCTGAACTACCTCCTCTCCTCGCACGTCTGGCGGCAGGACCACAACGGCTTCTCGCACCAGGACCCCGGCTTCATCGACCACGTGGTGAACAAGAAGGCGGGAGTCGTCCGCGTCTATCTCCCCCCCGACGCCAACTGCCTGCTGAGCGTGACGGACCACTGCCTCCGGAGCCGGAACTACATCAACGTCGTCGTGGCCGGCAAGCAGCCGGCGCCCCAGTGGCTCACCATGGACCAGGCCGTCAAGCACTGCACGGCCGGCATCGGGATCTGGGACTGGGCCAGCAACGACCGGGAAGGCGAGCCGGACGTCGTCATGGCCTCTGCGGGCGACGTCCCGACGCTCGAGACGCTCGCGGCGGTGTCGCTCCTTCGGAAGCACGTCCCGGCGCTGAAGATCCGCGTGATCAACGTCGTGAACCTGATGAAGCTCCAGCCGCCGAGCGAGCATCCGCACGGGCTCTCCGACGCCGATTTCGACGCCCTCTTCACGAAGGACAAGCCGATCGTCTTCGCCTTCCACGGCTACCCGTGGCTCATCCACCGCCTCACCTACCGCCGGACGAACCACGCCAACCTCCATGTCCGGGGCTACAAGGAAGAGGGGACGACCACGACACCTTTCGACATGGCGGTTCTCAACGAGGTGGACCGGTTCCATCTCGCGCAGGACGTCATCGACCGGCTTCCGCAGCTCGGCGCCCGGAGGGCCTACGCCAAGCAGGCGATCCGGGACCGGCTCATCGACCACAAGAACTACATCGCCCGTTACGGCGACGACATGCCCGCGATCCGGGACTGGACCTGGGGCGACGTGGGGCCTGCCGGACCGTCCCGGTCCGCGGACACGGCGGCGGACAATGTCTGACAGACGCGCCGCGGGGGAAGCGGCGGGATGACGCCGGCCCTGGCGGTGCTGAACGCGGGCTCCTCGAGCCTGAAGTTCTCCGTCTATCGCGGCGACCCGCCCGCCCTCGTACTTCGGGGGCAGGCCGAGGGCTTCGGGACGGCCCCACGGTTCGTCGTCCGGGACGCGGCGGGCGTCCCGCTCGCCGACGAGGCCGTTGCCGACTCGCATGTCGACGCCTTCCGGCACCTCTCGGCGTGGCTGCGCGGACGGTATCCCGGCGTCTCGCTCTCGGCGGTCGGACACCGCGTCGTGCACGGCGGGATGCACTATGCCGAGCCGGTTCTCGTCGACGAGGCCGTCCTCAAGAGGCTCGAGAGCCTGGTGCCGCTGGCCCCTTTGCACCAGCCCCACAATCTCTCGGCGATCCGGGCGGTCCGCGAGGCCAATCCCCGGCTCCCCCAGGTGGCCTGCTTCGACACGGCTTTTCACCGGCGGCACGCGAAGGTCGTGGAGCGGTACGCCCTTCCCGGTCGGTATTACCGCGAGGGGATCCGCCGGTACGGGTTTCACGGGCTGTCGTACGAGTACGTCGCGCAGGCCTTCCGGGAGAAGGCTCCCGACGTCGCCTCCGGCCGCGTCGTCGTCGCCCATCTCGGCAGCGGCGCCAGTCTTTGCGCCCTCGAGGACGGGCGGAGCGTCGACACGACGATGGGGTTCTCCGCCCTGGACGGCCTGCCGATGGCGACCCGGTCGGGGAGCGTCGATCCCGGCGTCCTCCTTTATCTCCTTCGCGAGGCCGGACTGAGCCCCGGAGACCTCGAGAGACTCCTCTACGCCGAATCGGGGCTTCTCGGCCTTTCCGGCCTGAGCGGCGACATGCGCACTCTTCTCGCCAGCGACGAATCCGAGGCCCGTGAGGCCATCGATTACTTCGTCTTCCGCGTCCACCGCGAGCTGGGCGCGCTGATGGCCGTCCTCGGGGGCCTCGACGCCCTCGTCTTCACGGCCGGCGTCGGCGAGAACTCCGCGGAGATCCGCGGGCGGATCTGCCGTGCCGCGGCCTGGACCGGCCTCGTCCTCGATGAGGCGGCCAACCGCGCCGGCGGCCCGTGCATCTCCGAGGCGGGCACCCGTCCGTCGGCCTGGGTGATTCCCACCGACGAGGAACAGATGATCGCCCGGCACACGCTCACCGTCCTCGGCCGGTGAGACGCCACCGTCTCGATCAGGACGACTTGGGGCCCGTCCCGTCGTCTGCCGCCGGATGGAGCGTCCGGTAACGCTCGATCGCCGCGCGGGCGTTGAACAGCATCCGCTCGCGGCCGAGCCGCTCGTGGAGCCCGGCCTTCTGCGCGACCTCCAGAACGCCGGGATTCAGCCCGACCAGCCAGACTGTCGTCCCCTCCGCGGAGACGCGCTTTTCTCCCTCCATCAGCATCTGGAGCGCCGAGTATTCGATGTCCATCACGCGGCTCATGTCCAGCGCCAGGACGCGCGGCGTGTACTGCCTCACGAGCGCGGCGATCTGCTCTCCGACATACTGGGCGTTGACGAAGAAGAGACGCCCCTCCGGCCGCAAGATCAGGAGGCCCTCGAACGATTCGTCGTCGGGGTGTTCGGGCGACAGCGGCCGCAGAACGTCGGCCCCGCGCTTCCTGACGATGACCGAGACGCGCGGGCGGGCGGTCTGGCTGGCGAGACCGACGAGCGACAGGATGATGGCCACCACGATCCCCTTCAGCGTGCCGAAGACCAGCACGCCGAGGGCGGCGATGACCGCCCACCGGAACTCCATCGTCCGCACCGTCCGGATGGCGAGGAATTCCGCGAGCTGAATCAGCCCGACCGAGTAGACGATGACGATGGCCGCCAGCGTGGCTTGGGGCAGCAGCCCCAGGAGCGGCGCCAGGAGGAGCATGGTAGCGGCCGCCACGCCGGCGGTCACGAGCGAGGCCGTCTGCGAGCGCCCCCCCGAGGCGCGCACGACCGCGGTCTGAGAGGTCCCGCCGCCGGCCGGCATCGCGCCGAGCAACGCCCCCCCGAGATTGGCGGCTCCGGTGGCGATCAGCTCGCGATTGGCGTCGATGCGAGGATCTTCAGGGCGCGCGAAGGCGCGACCCGCGGCGATCGTCTCGGTGAAGCTCATGAGTGCGATCCCGAGCGCGCCGGGCACCAGCTGTTCGATCAGCGCAGGGTCCGGCAGCGTGAAGGACGGGAATCCCCGCGGAATCAAACCGACCGTCGAGACCCCCAGGGCCTGGAGGCCGAAGAACCATGACGCGGCGATTCCGCCGCCGACGGCGATCAAAGGGGCCGGGGAATGCGGCAGGAGGCGCTCCATTCCGATCAGGACGAGGAGCGTCGCCGCGGCCACCGCGAGCGTCGTCCACGAGGTCTCCGGAACGTGCCTCCAGACGCTCAGGAGGTCGCGGAAGAACCCCTGCTTGGTGATGTGGATTCCCAGGAGCTTCGGCACCTGGTCGAGCACGATGACGAGGCCGATCCCCGCCTTGAAGCCCGTCAGGACCGGCGCGGAGATGAAGTTGGCGACGAATCCGAGGCGCAGGAGCCTCGCCAGGATCAACATCGCCCCGACCAGCGCGGTCAGGGTAGCGGTCGCCGTGACGAGCTTGGCCGGATCCCCGTCCGGCACCGCCAGGCCGAGCTGAGTGCCGGCCAGGATCGCCAGCGTGGTCGTGGTGCTGACGCTGAGGACGCGTGACGAACCGAGGAACGCATAGACCGCCATCGGGACGAAGGCGGTATAGAGGCCCACGGCGACGGGGAGTCCGGCGACGGTCGCATACGCCATCGCCTTGGGGAGAACGACCGCGGCGGCCGTGAGGCCCGCGACCAGGTCGAAGCGAAATGTGGCGGCGAGACGATTGGGAGATTCCATGGGTGTCGAGTCGTCTCCTTGGGCGGCGAGGTTCGCCGAATCGTTTCCTGGAGCGCCATCGTAACGCTCCAACTGTCTAGAATCGCGTCAGGACCATCGGGCCATGAGTACGTCGGGGAGGAACGGCAGAAAAGCCAAGAGTGCATTGAGCCCGACGCTCGTCGTCGGCCTTCTCACGCTGGCGGTCCTCGCCGTTTCGGTTCCTGGCGCCCTTCGTGAAGCGGCCGAGAGGGGCTCCTTCTACCTTTTCTCGGCCGAGTTCCTTCGGGACCTTCCGAAGCGCCTCGCCGGGCCGGGCCGGCTCCGGTTCGTCCTCCAGCCGCTCATGGCGATCCTGCTCGGGATCCGGAGCGCGCGGGCCGACGTGGCCGCGGGGCGACCTCCGTACCTGCGGGGCCTTCTCTTTCACGCGGGCCATCGTGCGGCGTTGATGAAGAGCAGCCTCGAGAGCATCGCGACCCTTCTCCTCGCGGGGATCCTCGCGGACTCCGTCTTTCAGTGGATCCTGCTCGGGATCTCGTACCCGGGGGCAGCGATCGTCGTCGGACCCGTCCTCATCGGGGTTCCTTACGCCCTTTCGAGAGCGGCGGCAGGCGCCGTCATCCGCCGGAGGCTATCGCCCTAGTACCGTTCCGGAATGAACCGCCGGCCCTTGAGCGTGGCCTGGTCGTCGTAGGCTCCCTTGTTCGAACGCTTCGGCAGCTTCACCTTCTCGCGGGCGAGCTTCTTGTACGGAATCCGGGAGAGGAGGTGCGCGAGGACGTTCAGCCGCGCCCGCTTCTTGTCGTCCGAGCGGACGAGGTACCAGGGGGCGTGCCGGGTGTCCGTGGCCTTGAGCATCAGGTCCCGGGCCCGGGAGTAGTCGTACCAGCGGGTCCGCCCCGGGAGGTCCATCGGGCTCAGCTTCCATTGGCGGAGCGGATCGGTGATCCGGGCGGCGAAGCGGCGCTCCTGCTCCCTGTTGCTCACCTCGAGCCAGTACTTGATGACCAGGATGCCGCCGTCCACGATGAACTTCTCCGCGATCGGGGCGAGCTTCAGGAAGCGCTGGTGCTGCTCCGGCGTGCAGAAGCCCATGACGTGCTCGACGCCGGCCCGGTTGTACCAGCTCCGGTCGAAGATGACGATCTCGCCGGCCGCCGGAAAATGCTGCATGTAGCGCTGGATGTACATCTGGCTCTTCTCGCGGTCCGACGGCGCGGGGAGCGCGATGACCCGGAAGACGCGCGGGCTGACCCGCTCCGTGAGGGCGCGGATCGTCCCCCCCTTGCCGGCGCCGTCACGCCCCTCGAAGACGACGATGACCCGGAGCCCCTTCTTCTTGACCCACTCCTGCAGGTGGCAGAGCTCGACCTGCAGCCGCCGGAGCTCCTTTGTGTACTTCTTCGCGGAGAGCTTCGGCTTCCCGTCTTTTTCCTTGGCCATGGCGGTCACGTCCCTCTCTTCAGTCTTCCTTCTGCCACGGTGCGGGATCCGGCGAGGCCGGCGGCGGGAACTCCTGCTGGTCCCACCCGCCGCCGAGCGCCTTGTAGATGTCGACGTAGTCGTTCAGGAGGTCGAGGCGCGACCGGGAGAGGGCGATCTCGGCGGGGTAGAGCTGCTGCATCGCGTAGAGAACCTCGAAGTAGCTCGTGAGGCCCGCGGCGTACCGCACGTTGGCGGTCCGGACCATCTCCTGGTACTGGGCGACCGTCTCCTCGAGCGACCCCTGGGTCTGGATCATCTTCTGTCGGGCGTAGAGGACCGTCGTCGTCTCGGCGAAGGCATTCGTCACCGTCTGCTCGTACTGGATCTTCGCCTGCTGCCAAAGGGCGACGGCCGTGTCGTACTCGCTCCGGAGCCGTCCCCCCTGGAAGAGCGGTCCGACGAGGCCGGCGGCGATCGACCAGGCCTTGCCGGCCGAAAAGAGGTTCGACACGTCCGGGCTGACGCCGCCGAAGAAGCCCGTCAGGCTGATCGTCGGGAAGAAGTTCGCCATCGCGACGCCGACCTCGGCGTTCGCCGCCACGAGCTGCTGCTCCGCCTGCTGGACGTCGGGCCGCTGCCTGAGGAGGTCCGACGGGAGCCCGGCGGGCACCTCCGGAGGGAGGCTCTGTCCCGTCAGAGGGGCGCCGCGGGGGATCGGGCCGGGGATCCGCCCGAGGAGGAGGTTGAGCTGGTTCTCGGTGGCCTCGATCTGCCGCTCGATGAAGGGGACCTGCGCGGCGACCTGGTTGAGGGCAGCGGCAGAGTACGACGTCTGGATGGTGGAGGCGGCGCCCCCTTCGAGCTTCCGCTGGTAGAGGTCGTTCGTCTCCCGGAAGGCCGCGACGGTCTGCTTCGCGATGACGAGCTCCGAGTCGAGCTCCAGGAGGGTGAAGTAGGTCCGCGCCACGTCCGACACGAGCGACAGGACGACGCCGCGCCGGGCCTCTTCCGTGGCGAGGTAACGCGCCCTCGCAGCCTCGTTCAGCCGCCGGATCCGTCCCCAGAGATCGAGTTCCCAACCGAAGTTCACGTTGGCCGTGACCCGGTTCGCGGTCGTCGCGTTGGGGGAGACGTAGGTCGACGCGAGCCCGCGCGACACGTCCCCTCCGTAGCCGATCTGGGGAAAGAACTCCGATCGGGCGATCCCGGCCCGGGCCTGGAACTCCTCCACGCGCGCGGCGGCGAGCCGGACGTCGTAGCCGTGTCGGAGGGCCTCGTCGATCAGGTCGAAGAGGGCCTTGTCCTGGAAGATCTCCCACCAGGCCTGGTTGGCCACCGACGACGCCGGGGCCGGCGGCCCCTGCACGTCCCGATAGCGCTCCGGTTCCTGCACGACCGGCGGCTTGTAGTTGGGGCCGACGGCACAGCCGGCCGTGAGAGCGACGGCGAGGAGGGAGGCGGCGAGCTTTCTCACCTCAGTGCCCCCCTCCCGCCGGGACCGTCGGCGGCGCCGACGGTGTCGACGGCGTGGTCGCCCCGTGCACCGGCTCCTTTCCGCGGCTGGCGAGCTTCTCGACCATCACGAAGAGCGAAGGAATGAGGAAGATCGCCAGCCCGGTCGCGGCGAGCATGCCGACGATGACGACAGTGCCGAGGACCTTTCGCGACTCCGCGCCCGAGCCCGACGCCGTCCAGAGCGGCACGCATCCGAGGATGAAGGCGAATGACGTCATCAGGATCGGTCGGAGGCGGAGCTTCGCCCCCTCGAGGGCCGCGTCCACGAGGCCCATCCCCTTCTCCTTCTGCTGGAGGACGGCGAACTCGACGATCAGGATCGCGTTCTTGGCCGCGAGGCCGATCAGCATGACGAGGCCGATCTGGCCGTACACGTCGAGGTCGAACCTGCGCAGGAGCAGCCCCACGAAGGCGCCGAAGACCGCGACCGGCACCGAGAGAAGCACGGAGAACGGGAGCGACCAGCTCTCGTAGAGGGCGGCGAGGATCAGGAAGACGAAGACGATCGAGAGGACGAACACCCGCGCGCCCGCCCCCGCGGCCTTGACCTCCTGGTACGACATGTCGGCCCAGTCGTACCCCATCTCGCGGGGCAGGACCTCCTTGGCCACCTCCTGGAGCGCGGCCGTGGCCTGCCCGGAGCTGTAGCCGGGCGCCGGGACGCCGGTGACCTGCGCCGCCCGGAAGAGGTTGAAGCGGTTCGTGTACTCGGGCCCCTGGACCGCTCTGGTCGTCACGACGGCGGAGAGCGGAACCATCTTTCCGTCGTTGTTCTTGACGTAGAACTGGTTGATGTCCTCGGCCTTGACGCGGCCCTCGGCCTCCGACTGGAGGAAGACTTTCCACTGCCGCCCGAAGCGGTTGAACTGGTTGACGTAGATGCCGCCGAGGAAGGCCTGGAGCGACTGGTAGACGTCGCCCACGGCCACGCCCTGCTTGAGGACCTTGTCACGGTTGATGTCCGCGTAGATCTGGGGCACCGAGGCCCGCCAGACGCTGTTGACGTTGGCGAGCTCCGGCCGCTTCCGCGCGGCCTCCAGGAACTTCTGGAGGTTCTCGTTCAGGAAGTCGACCGTTCCGCCGCTCCGGTCCTGAAGCCAGAGGGAGAACCCCCCTCCCGTGCCGAGGCCCTGGATGGCGGGCGGCTCGAACGCGACGACGTTCGCCTCGAGGATCCTGGAACGGAGCTCCCCGTTGAGGCGGCGGACGATCGCCTTCGCCGTCATGTCCGCCCCCTTGCGCTCGTCCCAGGGGTCGAGCGCGACGAAGTAGAACGCCATGTAGGGCGCGGAGGCGCCGGCGAGGAGGCTGTAGCCGGCGATCGTCGTGGTGTACTTGACGCCCTTCGTCTCGCCCATGATCTTTTCGATCTTCTGGCACACCGCGTCGGTCCGCTGGAGCGAGGAGGCGTCCGGGAGCTGCACGTTCAGGAAGAAGTAGCCCTGGTCCTCGTCCGGCAGGAATCCCGACGGGATTCTTCCGCCGAGGACGCCCGAGAGCGCGACGAAGCCGACGAGGATCAGGACGGTCACGAGCGCCTTGCGCACCAGGGCGTGGGACAGGCTGACGTACCCGTTCGTCGCCTTGAGGAAGATCTTGTTGAACCCGGCGAAGAACCTGGCGAGCGGCCCCTTCGACTGCTTTTTGGGCTTCAGGATCAGGGAGCAGAGCGCCGGGGAGAGGGAGAGCGCGTTGAAGGCCGAGATCAGCACGGAGACCGCGATCGTGATCGCGAACTGCATGTTCATCCGGCCCTGGATGCCGCCCATGAAGGCCACCGGAATGAACACCGCGGAGAGGACGAGGGCGATGCCGATGACGGGCTCCGTGACCTCTTCCATCGCCTTCAGGGTCGCGTCCTTCGGCGAGAGCCCGTGTTCGATGTGGTGCTCGACCGCCTCGACGACGACGATGGCGTCGTCCACGACGAGCCCGATCGCGAGGACGAGCCCGAAGAGCGACAGCGTGTTGATCGAGAAGCCCAGCGACGGAAAGAGCATGAACGTGCCGACGAGCGACACCGGCACCGCGAGCAGCGGGATGAGGGTCGCCCGCCAGCCCTGGAGGAACAGGAAGACGACGATGATGACGAGGACGATCGCCTCGAAGAGCGTGTGCGTGATCTCCTTGATCCCCTCGGTGATCGGCAGCGTCGTGTCGAGGGAGATCACGTAGTCGAGGTCGTCCGGAAAGCGCTCCTTCAGCTCCTTCATCGTCTTCTTGACGCCCTCGGCGACCGCGATGGCGTTGGAGCCCGGGATCTGGAAGACGCCGATGGGACAGGCGGGCTTGCCGTTGAGGCGGGCCCGCTGCTGGTAGTTCAGGGCGCCGAGCTCGATCCGGCTGACGTCCTTGAGGCGCACGACCGACCCGTCGGGGTTCAGGCGGACGACGACGTCGCCGAACTCCTCGGCCGAGACGAGACGTCCCTGGGCGCGGACCGTGTACGTGAATTCCTGCCCCTTCGGAGCCGGCTCGGTGCCGATGCCTCCCGCCGGGTTGACGGCGCTCTGCTTCTGCACGGCGCTGAGCAGATCGGGGATCGTGAGCCCGAGGCTCGCCAGCCGCTCGGGCTTGACCCAGATCCGCATCGCGTAGTCCGCCGTCCCGTAGTTCTGGATCTGCCCCACTCCGGGGACCCGGTAGATCGCGTCGTTGACGTTGATCGTCGCGTAGTTGCCGAGGAAGAGAGCGTCGTACGTCCCCTTCGGCGAATAGAGGGAGACGATGAGCAGGGGATTGCTCGTGGCCTTCTTGACGGTCAGGCCGAACTGGTTCACGTCGTTCGGGAAATTCGGCTGCGCCTGCGAGACCCTGTTCTGCGTGTTGACCTGGTCGATGTTGATGTCGGTCTCGACGTCGAACGTGACGTTCTCCGTCATCGTCCCGTCGTTGGCGTTGATGGACTGCATGTAGATCATGTTGTCCACGCCGTTCATCTGCTGCTCGAGGGGCGTCGCGACGGACTGCTCGATCGTGATCGCGTCGGCTCCCGTGTAGGTCGTCGTGACCTTGATCTGGGGCGGGACGATGTCGGGGTACTGCGCGGTCGGCAGTTTCGTCATCGCCACGAGCCCCGCGATCGTCATCAGGATCGCGATGACGATCGCGACGATGGGGCGGCGGACGAAGAAGGCGCCCACGGGCCTACTTCCCGGCCTCTTTGGCGGCGGCGGTCGCCGGCGCCGCCGGAGCCACCGGAGCCGAAGTTTCCTTCGCGGCCTCCTTCGGAACCACCGTCATCCCCGTTCGGACGCGCTGCAGCCCCTCCACGACGATCCGGTCTCCCGGCTTGAGTCCCTCGTCGATGACCCAGAGGTTCTCCTCGCGCGGCCCCGGCTTGACGACCTTCATCGTCACCTTGTTGTCGGCGCCCACGACGGCGACCTGGTAGGTTCCCTGCAATTCGCTGACGGCGCGCTGTGGAACGAGGAGGGCTCCCTTCTTCAGATCCATCGCCACCCGCACCTTCCCGTACTGCCCGGGGCGGAGGATGTTTTGCGGGTTGGGAAAGAGGCCGGCGAGCTGGATCGTGCCGGTCTTGACGTCGACCTCGCGGCCCACCAGATAGCCGCGACCGCGGTGGGCGTAGACCGACCCGTCGGAGAGGACGAGCCGGAGCGGGGCCTCGCCCTTCGACGCGACGTCGGCCGCGATCCGCTGGTCGACCGGCCCGACCTTCTGGACGAAGGCGAGATATTCCTGCTCGCTCGGGTTGAAGTAGACCTTGATCGGGTCCACGGTCGAGACCGTCGTCAGGACGGTCAATGTCGTCAGGAGGTCCCCGATCTGGGCCTTGGCGACGCCGGCGATCCCGTCGATGGGAGAGAAGACCTTCGTCCAGTCGAGATTGAGCTGCGCCTTGTCGACCGCCGCCTGCGAGGAGTCGACGTTCGCCTGCGCCGTCCGCTCCTCCGTCTGGGCGTCGTCCAGCTCCTGCTGGCTGACCGCCTTCTGGGCGGCCAACGGGGCATATCGCTGCACCTTGATCTTCGCGTTGGCGAGCGTCGCCTGATACTGCGCGAGAGTCCCTTTCGCCTGGTCGAGCGTGGCTTGGTACTCCCGCGGGTCGATCTCGAAGAGAAGGTCCCCCTTCCGGACGAGCGTCCCCTCCTTGTAGTCCTGTCGGAGGAGGTATCCGCCGACGTGCGACCGGATGTCGGCATTGACGAAACCGTCGAGCGAGCCGATCCACTCGCTGTAAACGGGAACGTCCTTCTGCGTGACCGTCGTCACCTCGACGGCGGGGGCCGGCGGCGGCGGAGCCTCTTTCTTCGCGCACGCGGCGGCGGCGCAAGCGGCCAGAAG
>DATIWM010000053.1:0-8078 GCA_035519355.1 Thermoanaerobaculia bacterium
ACTGGCGGCCGCCGGCGGCGACGGGCGTTCCCTTCCTGCGCCCGGACCCGCGGCTGGGATGGCGGCTCCGGGAGGGGTGGCGCGGCCCGTTCTCCCTTCCCCACCGGACGACCCGGGTCGACATCAGCGACCAGGGCCTGCGCGACGAGAGCTACCCGCCGCGAGCAGCGCCCGGGCGGAGGCGCGTGCTCCTCCTCGGGGATTCCCTCGCGTGGGGATTCGGGGTCGAAAAGCGGGAATCGTTCGACACGCTCCTCGAGGATCGTCTCCCGGGCGTCGAGGTCGTCAACGAAGCCGTGCCCGGCTACGGCACCGATCAGGAGCTGCTGCTGCTCGAAGAGCAGGGGCTCGGCTTCCACCCGGATCTGGTGCTCCTGCTCTTTCACCCCAACGACCTCTTGAACAACACCTGGCCCCGCCAGTACGGTTATCCCAAGCCGGTCTTCCGGATCGACGGCAGCGGCCTGCGACTCGAGAACGTCCCGGTGCCGGGCGGGCCCCTCCGGACGCTGGGGAGACGGGTGCTCCGCAGCAGTTTCCTCCTTCACGAGATCTGGCGGAGGACGATGGAGCCGACGCAGGACCTTCATCAGTCTCCCCGGCTGGCCTGGGACGTGACGGAGCGCCTGCTCGTCCGGATGCAGGACGCGTCGACGAAGAGCGGCGCCCGGTTCGCCGTGATCACGTTTCCCTGGGTCGACGAGGCCACGAACCGCCTTCTCGGCCGGGTGATCGAGATGCTCGAAAGGAACCGGATCGGCCACATCGACCTGGGCCCCGCGCTCGCCGGCCGCACCGAGGCTCTGCTCGATCCGACGACGCAGCACTGGACGCCCGAGGGACATCGAGTCGTGGCCGAAGCGCTCGCGCCGGCTCTCGCCCGATTCGGGATTTCCTCGTCCTCAAGTCCGAAGTAGCCCGACGGCTTCCGGCGAGGCCCCCGGGCGCGCGTCAGCTCCGGGCGATCTCCCCCACGCCGGCGACGAGGCGGTCGACCTCGTCCTCGGTCGTGTAGCAGGCGCAACCGGCGCGAACGAGGCCGTCGGCGGCGTGGCCGAGCCGTGCCAAGAGGGTCGAAGCGTAGAAATCCCCGTGCGAGACGTAGACGCCGCGCGGGACGAGCCGGTGGGCCACGGCGCCCGGGTCGTGCCCGTCGACGGCGAACGCGACCGTCGGCGTCCGGGGTTCCCCGGGCGGGGGCCCGTAGAGCGTCACGCCCGGGATGGCCGAGAGCCCCTGCCACATCCGCGAAAGGAGCGCCTCTCCCCGCTCGCTGAGCGCGGCGAAGGTCCGCGCGAGAGCCGCCCGACGCTCCCCCGGCCCCGCGAGGGACGCGAGGAAGTCGACCGCCGCGCCGGTCCCGACGATTCCCTCGTGGTTCTGCGTGCCGGTCTCGAGGCGCAGCGGCGATTCCTCCGGCGCCGGGCGGAGCTTCGGGACGTCGAGCGCCTCGATCCGCTCCCGCCGACCCCAGAGAACCCCCTCGTGCGGGCCGTAGAACTTGTAGGACGAGCAGGCGAGGAAGTCCGCGCCGAGCGTCTTCACGTCGACGAGGGCGTGCGGGGCGTAATGGACGGCGTCGACGAAGACGAGGGAGCCGTTCTCGCGCGCCAGCGCCGCGATCTTCGGGACCTCGTTGATCGTCCCGACGGCGTTCGACGCCGCGCCGACGGCGACGAGGCGGGTTTTCCTGCCGAGGAGCTTCACAAAGGCGTCGAGATCGAGCCGCGCCGTCTTCCCCCAGACGGGGATGGTCTTCACGACGATTCCCTTCTCGCGCGTCAGGGCGAGCCACGGGTCGACGTTGGCGAGGTGGTCGAGCTCGGTGACGACGACCTCGTCCCCCGCCGCCCAGCCCCGGCCGAGCGCGCGCGCGAGGTGGAAGGTCAGCGTCGTCATGTTGGCGCCGAACGCGATTTCGGACGGGTCGCCGCCGAGGAAGTCCGCCATGGCCGACCGGGCCTCCGCGAGCCGTGCATCGGTCTCCTCGCTCGTCGGATAGCGCCAGTGCGTGTTCGCGTTGTGGCGGAGGAGATAGTCCGTCACGGCGTCGGCGACGGCCCGGGGCACCTGCGTGCCTCCGGGTCCGTCGAAGAAGGCGACGGGGTGGCCCCTCTCCGTCCGTTCGAGCGCCGGGAAGTGCGATCGGATTGAGGTGACGGACGCGACGTCCGCCGTCCGCTGCGAGGTGGGCATGGCCGGCGGATTATCCGCCGCGAAGGCGCAGCCGGGCGCCCGGACGTGGGGAGCGTCACGCCTCCGGGCGACCGGAGGGGCTAGACTGGCCGTGGAGGCTCCCCGTGACCGCGCGCTGGGAACGACGAGACATCGTCCTCAGGACCAATGCGACCGGGCACGCCCTGACGGCGCCCGTCTTCCACTGCCACGGCCGGAACGAGCGCCCGCTCGCCTACCTCCAGGCCAACGTTCACGGGGCCGAGCTTCAGGGAAACGCCGCGATCCTCGCCCTCTTCGACCAGATCGAGAAGGAGCCGCCGCGCGGGAGCCTGATCCTCGTCCCGCGCGCCAACCCCATCGGCGCCAACCAGCAGATCGGCGATTACGTGGCCGGCGTCTACGACTTCGCCTCCGGCCAGAACTTCAACCGGGGCTATCTCTACCTGACGGGCCCGTCCCGGGCCAGCTCGGCCCCGTACGTCGACGTCGACGCCTTCGCCGCCGTCCATCGCGACGCGACCCTGTCGGAAATCCGGGACGGCTTCCGCGAGGCGCTGAAGGCGGCCCTCCAGGCCATCCGCGACTCGGCGGCGCCGTGGGGCCTCGACGCACGCCTCGAGTTCGCCCTCGCCATCCAGGAGATCGCGGTCGAGGCGGACGTCGTCCTCGATCTCCACACCGGCGACCGGGCCCCCCGCTACCTCTACGCCCCGGAGGGAGCCATCGCGGCCACGCGCGCCTTCGGCATCCCGTTCGTCCTCGAAGTACCGCCCCGCTTCGCCGGCGCACTCGACGAGGCGTCGTTCGTGCCGTGGAACGACCTCTCGGAGGCCTTCAAGCGGGTCGGGCGTCCCGACGTCCGCCGTTTCGTCGACGGCTTCACGGTGGAGCTCGGCTCCATGAACACGTTCTCGATCCCCCAGGGGGTGGAGGACGCCAAGCGGATCGCCTCGGCGCTCCGCTACTACGGCGTGCTCGACGGCGAGCCGGACGACCCGGCCTACCGGATCGCCGCCTGCGCGGTCGGCGACTACCAGTCGATCGCCTCCCCGGCCGGGGGCCTCGTCGACGCCACGGTGACGCCCGGCTCTCCGGTGCGGGAAGGAGATCTGCTGGCCCGGATCGTCGACCCCTCGCGCTGCGGCCTCCCCCCCCGCTCGGCCGACGCGATGGTCGAGGTCCGCGCCCCGGAGGACGGCGTCGTCCTCCTGTTCCACGCCTTCTCGTCCATCCCGAAGGGAGTCCGGCTCCTTTCGATGATGACGAAAATGAAGACGCTCTAGCCGCGACGCGTCCCCACGCAGTCCCTCCGGGCCGGCCGCACCCTCAGCGCCATCTCCTCAGCGTTCCGCGCCTCGCTCCGGCCCTTCCTTCGGCCGACGCCCGAGCGCCCGCGACAGAGCCGCCATGTGCTCATCGATCGCAGCGGCCTGCGGGTCATCGGGCCGGAGCTCCCGGAGCCGCATGTACTGCGCCAGAGCCCTCTCCGTGAGGCCGTTCGCCTCCAGACTCTGGGCGTAGAACAGCCGCGCGCTGTGCGCGTCGGGGACTCGCTCGAGATAGTCGTCGAAGTACTCGCTCGCCTCGGCGATCCTCCCGAGTCGAACGCACGCGATACCCAGGCTGGGCAGCAGCTGCGGGATGTCGCACCCCAGTTCCTTCGCCCTGTGCAGGGCCTCGTAAGCCTTCACGTTCCTCTTCTCCCCCAGGAATCGGAGTCCGCACTGCAGAAACGCCCTCCCTCGAACGGGCAGCGGCCGCCCCTCGTCGGCTTCATTCCGAAACGCTCTCGTCACGAGGAGCTGTGCCGACTGCAGGTCGTGGCGCAACGCCCGATCTCCGGCGCAGAGCCGCGCCAGAGTCTGGAAATTGATCGAGACCGGGCCGAACGGCACGGTCGCCCCGGCGGCGGCCGTCTCGAGACCGGCCATCGGAAACGGAACGCCCAGCCACCGCCACCTCACGATCCACGCATGGCCCCGAACGGGGCTGAGCGACGGCACGTAGTTCGCCGCGACGTACGGAGCCACGTACTGCCGTCCCCCTTCGATGACGCGCTCGTTCCCGCGGCGACCCTCGACGTCGACCGGAACCCGGTCCTGGTTCGTTCCGATCACGACGCCCCAGCTGCCGAAGTAGAAGAGAACTCCCATCAGATTGACGACGACACCCGCGAGAAGAGCCGCGACCGAAGCGAACCGGGGTCCGCTTCGTTCGATGGATGGATAGGCCGATGCCAGCACGAGAACCGGGAGGATTGGATAGAGAAGGCGCGGTCCCCAACTCGCGCCTCCCTCCCAGGACCACCATTTTGCGACCGGAATCACGATGCAGACGGCCAACGCCGACACGAGGATGAACTCATTCCGGCGTCGACCAAAGAGGCGCCAGAGTCCGACAGGCAGAAGCAGTGTGATCGGAGCATAGAGAAGCAGTCCCTTGTTCACGCTGAACAGGAGTCCGTATAGGCCGGTCCAGAGGGGCGTCGTGAACTGACGCGCCTCGCCTCGGTATCCGAACTCGAGTACCGCGTGAAATCGAAACCAGTTCAGCGCGGCCATGGCGACTCCCCAGATCAACAGGGGCACCCAGAAGTCCCGCTGCATCCGAAGCCGCCGCTCCGGCACGTCTTTCGTTCTCCGCCAGAGGTAGAAGGCGAAAATCGGGACCGTCACGAGGAGCGTGACTTTCGTCAAGACACCGAAACCCAGGGCGCCGCCCGACAGCATCAGCCAGCTTCGGGAGCTCGCCGACTCCCCCGGGACATGCAGCAACGCCCAGAACGCCAACGTCAGGCAGAAGGCCTGCAGGGGCTCGCTGAAGTCGTAGGAGATATACGGCCAGGCAAAGCTCCCGAAGGCGAAGGAAAGCGAGGCCACGTAGATCGCCGGCACGCTGAAGCCCAGCCGCCGCGCCGATCCGGCGATCAGGAGCGAGGTCAGGAGATTCAGGATCAGGTTCGTGAAACCAAACAAGACATCGGCGTCCCGCCACCGAAACCAGCGCTCCAGATGATCCGAGACACAGAGGGGAATCTGAAGGATCAGCGGAAAGCCCAAACCGTACTTCGAGTACGTGGCCGGTCCGGAGGCGCTCGAACTGTGGTAGCCGGGGTTGAAGACGGCGACACTGTGATACTCGTACAGGGACAGGGCGGTTTCGACCATCTCCCTGCCGTCGCTGACGCGGCCGAAGTGCGCTCCGCTGAACGTCAGAACGTAGCCGGAGAGGAGGACCGCGAAAAGAACGGCGAAATGGCGGCGAAACGCCGGATCACCCGACGACGTGTTCCATTCCGCCGGGCCGACCGACCGTGTTGGGACGGTCATTTCAGGTAGCCGAGGCTCTTCAGGTTCTCCACGTATTCCTTCGGGTCGACGGCGACCGCGGCGCCGCGCGGGCGGACGCCCCACGAGGCGACGGTCGCCGTCGTGACCGCGCCCGGCTGGAGAAGGGAGGCGCAGACCTTTCCGGCCGCCTCGCGCGACGCCGGGATGCCGAGCGCCGCGAGGACCGTCGGGGTGATGTCGGCCGGCGCAATCGTGGTCGAGGCGCCGGGGCGGGCCAGCGGCCCCGCCAGGCGGAGCACGCCCCCCTCGTCACCCCGGCCGCCGTCGAAGAGGACGACGACGAGATCCTCCCCCTGGGCCCACGAGGGGTCGTCGAGGAACGCGCGGATCTTCCGTGCCTCCGAGGTCACCGCCTCGGCCAGGACCACGCGGTCCGAGGCGCTTCGTCCCGGATCGGAAAGCGCCGCGCCGAGGATGTCGAGGCCCGGCAGATAGAGGAGGGAGAGCCGGGGGGTCTCCCGCGCGAGGGCGTCCCGGAAGACGAGGAGCGCGAAGTCGTCGAGCCCCGAGGCGTCGGCCACGAGGCGGCCCAGCGATCCCGCCGGCAGCGTCGTCCGCGGCGCCAGCGCCGCGGCGCGGGAGACCGCCTCCGCCGGCCAGCCTTCGCCGGCGAGCGTGCCGCCCGCGCGGGCGGCGAAGAAGAGGTGGTTCGAGAGGATCGTCCCGCCGCCGTCACCGGCCGGGTAGGTCGTCCACCAGTTCACGACGAGCGACGCGACGCCGGCGCGCCGGGCCACCTCCCAGGCCGCCGGCACCCTCCGCGCCGCCGCCGTCACCGACTCCCGGCGCGCCGCGCCGAGCGACGGAAGGACCTTGCCGAGGAGAAACGCCGAGACGCCCGTCGGGCGGAGCGGAGAGTCCACGCCGGCGATCCGGACGAGATCAAGCGCACCGATGCCGTGGCGCGCGGCGCTCTCGGCCGTGGCGACGGTCGTCCAGAAAGCCGCGAGGTCGCGTTCCGGCTTGACGTAGCGCGCTCCTCCCGATCCGAACGACGCGGAATAAGTCTCCCGCTCGCCGAGGTACCGGTCCGACCAGCCGTCCACGCCGACGACGACGGCGCGCCGGGCGTTTGCCGTGACGACGAGCGGCTCGGACGCGGCCGGCTCCCGCCTCACGACCCAGAGGAGGGCTCCCCCCACGAGCGCCAGGAGGACGACGAGAAGCCCCGCCAGGCCGAGCCGCCGGGGGCTTCCGAAGACCGCCCGGCCCGTCGCGAGGAGCGCCGCGAGGGTCACGCCGCGCGCCGTCCGGACGGCCACGAGGACGGCCAGCGCGAGCGCCACGAGGACCGCGGCGGCAGCAGTGGGACCCGCGGTCCGGAGCGCCGGGACCGCCGCAGCCACCGCGCCGACGCCGGCAATGACGCCGAAGCCGGCGGCGATCTCCGTGGCGACGGCGTCCGCGTCGGCCCGCCCGCGGACGCGGAGAAAGGCGGCCCCGACGAGGAGGAGGACGGCGAGGGTGGCCACGACGAGCGAGCCCGCGGCGATCCAGAGGAAGAGGACGACCACGTCGCCGGCCGGCAGCGCCGAGGTGACGGCGTTCACGGACGTCTCGACGAGGGCGAGGGCGAACGCCAGGAAGAGGACCCCGACGGCCGCCCCGAGGAGGAGGCTCTGCGCCCGCGTCCGGGTGGCCAGCGCCCCCTTGAGGACCGCCCCCTCCACGCCGCGGTCGAGGTAGCCGCGCTCGCGCAGGCGCTCGCGCGCCGCCTCGAACGAGAGAGAGGATTCTTCGGCTCCCTCGTGCGGGGGAGCCTTCGGCTCCGTCATGTGAGCTCTGAAGTTACCCCACGGCGGGATTTCTGCTTAGAAGGAATGAAGAACCGCTCCTCAGCTCGTCCGGTCCCGAAGGGCGATGGCGAACGCCTTCAGCAGCCCGCCTTTCTTCCCGAAGAGGCGGGCCGCCTCGACGGCGTGGTCCGTCAGCTCGGCCACGAGCCGACGGGCTCCCTCGGCGCCCACGTGCCGGGCGAAGGTCGGGGCCGGAGCGCGGCGCGACTCCTTCCCGGTCCGGGTGGACGGCGCGTGCTCGAGGAGGTCGTCGACGATCTGGAAAGCGAGACCGACGTTCTTCGCATAGGAACGGACGGCGGCGAGCTCCTTTTCGCGCGCCCCGCCCAGCACGGCCCCGAACTCCGCCGAGGCGACGAAGAGAGCCCCGGTCTTCCGCGCGTGGATCGTCTCGAGGCGCTCGAAGGTCGCGGCCGGCTCGGGAGTCCTGAGGTCGAGCGCCTGTCCCGACGCGAGGCCGGCGAGACCGGAGGCCTCCGAGAGCCGGGAGATCAGGTCGAGAGCCGCCGAGGCCGGAACACCCCTCCCCGAGAGCCCGGCGTCCGCCAGGACCCCGAAGGCCCGCGACAGGAGCGTGACGGCCGCCAGGATGGCGAGGTCCTCCCCGTGCGCCACATGAAGGGCGGGGCGACCGCGCCGGGTCGTGGCGTCGTCCATCGAGGGGAGGTCGTCGAGCGCCAGCGAGGCGGCATGGACCATCTCGACGGCGCACGCCGGATCGAGGAGGCGCGCCCGGGGCGCGCCGAAGAGGTCG
>DATIWM010000054.1:0-6968 GCA_035519355.1 Thermoanaerobaculia bacterium
GTGGGCCTGGACCGCGGAGACCCAGTGGATCGTCCCCTTGACCTTCCGCCCCGGCGCCTCTCCGCCGCGCGTGGCCGGATCGTACGTGGCGTGAAGCTCCACGATGGCGCCCGTCGCCGGGTCCCTCACGACCTCTTCGCACCGGATGATGTAGCCCCAGCGAAGACGGACCTCCTGTCCGGGAGAGAGCCGGTGGTATTTTGGAGGAGGCACCTCGCGAAAGTCGTCCCGCTCGATCAGGATCTCGCGCGAGAACGGGACCTTGCGTGTTCCGGCCGACGGATCCTCCGGGTTGTTCACCGCATCCAGCTCCTCGACCCTGCCGTCCGGGAAATTGGTGATGACGACGCGGAGAGGGTCGAGAACCCCCATGAAGCGCGGCGCGCGCCGGTTCAGGTCCTCGCGCAGACAGTGCTCGAGGAGGGCGACGTCCACGACGCTGTCCCGCTTGGCGAGGCCGATCCGGTCGCAGAAGTCGCGGATCGCCTCCGGCGTGAAGCCTCTGCGGCGGAGGCCGGCGATCGTGGGCATCCGTGGATCATCCCAGCCCTGGACTTCTCCTCCCGTCACGAGGTGGAGCAGCTTTCGCTTCGAGAGGAGCGTGTAGGTGAGGTTGAGGCGCGCGAACTCGATCTGCCGGGGGCGGTTCGCGAGGTCGAGCGCCTCGAGGCACCAGTCGTAGAGCGGCCGGTGGTCCTCGAACTCCAGCGTGCAGAGCGAGTGGGTGATCCCCTCGATCCAGTCGGAGATCGCGTGCGCGTAGTCGTACATCGGGTAGATGCACCAGGCGTCGCCCGTCCGGTGATGCGTCGCCTTCCGGATCCGGAAGAGCGCCGGGTCGCGAAGGTTGATGTTGGGCGAGGCCATGTCGATCTTCGCCCGGAGGGTCCGCGAGCCGTCCGGGAACTCGCCGGCGCGCATCCGCCGGAACAGGTCGAGACTCTCCTCGACCGGGCGGTCGCGGTACGGGCTGTTCTGTCCCGGCTCCGTCAGCGTGCCGCGGGTCTTCCGGACCTCCTCGGCGGACAGGTCGCAGACGAAGGCCTTTCCGGTCCGGATGAGCGTCTCGCCGAAGTCGTAGAGCGTCCCGAAGTAGTCCGAGGCGTAGTAGAGGCGATCCCCCCAGTCGAAGCCGAGCCAGCGGACGTCCTCCTGGATCGAGTCGACGTACTCCACTTCTTCTTTCAGGGGGTTCGTGTCGTCGAACCGGAGGTTGCACGTCCCGCCGTACTCGAAGGCCACGCCGAAGTTGAGGCAGATCGACTTGGCGTGCCCGATGTGGAGGTAGCCGTTCGGTTCGGGCGGGAAGCGGGTGGCCACCTTCCCGCCGTGTTTCCCGCTGCGGCGGTCCTCGTCGACGATCTCGCGGATGAAGTCCTTTCCGGGCGTCTCGGGGGCAGGGCTCGGGGTTCTGGCGTCGTCCATGCGTCTCCTCAGGCAGGCGGGGAGGGGCTCGCGATCCGGTCGGCGAAGGCGAGGAGCCGCCGCCGGGAGGTCTCCTCCCCGAGGATCTGGATCAGCTCGAAGAGGGGCGGGGAGGCGAGGGAGCCGGTGAGGGCGAGGCGCGCCGGCTGAGCCAGCGCACCGAGGGAGAGGCCGGATTCGGCGGCGAGGGCTCGGGCCGTTTCCTCGAGGGGCGCGGGGGCGAACGGCCGGACCGCCGAGAGACGGTCGGCGAACGTCCGAAGGAGCGGCGCGTTCGCCGGCCGGCCGAACTTCTTCAGACCGGCAGGGTCGAACTCCGCCGGATCGTTGCCGTAGATGGAAAGGGCCGCGGCCAGCTCGCGGAGCGTCTTCGACCGCGAGACGTGGAGCGCCGCCGCGCGTGCGAGAACGGCCGTATCGCGGTGGGGGATCCCGAACGGGCGGAGACGCTCGACGAGACGGGTGGACTCCAGCTCCGCGAGATACTGCCCGTTCAGCCACAGGAGCTTCTCGAGGTCGAAGCGGGACGGGGAGGGGCCGATCCGCTCGAGCGAGAAGAGACCCACCATCTCCCCGATCGTCATCTTCTCCCGGTCCTCCCCGGGAGACCAGCCGAGGAGCGCGAGGAAATTGAAGAGCGCTTCCGGGAGAAAACCCTGCTCGCGAAACTCCTCCACGCCGGCCGCGCCGTGGCGCTTGGAGAGTTTCTTCCCGTCGGGCCCGAGGATCATCCCGAGGTGGGCGAAGACGGGAACGGCCGCGCCGAGGGCGCGGAAGAGAGCCACGTGTTTCGGCGTGTTCGGGAGGTGGTCGACGCCCCGGATGACGTGCGTGATACCCATCGCGGCGTCGTCCACGACGACGCTGAAGTGGTAGAGCGGATGCCCGTCCGAGCGGAGAAGGACGAAGTCGTCGAGGACGCCGGGCGGGAACTCGGCGCGCCCCTGGACGAGGTCGTCCACGACGATCGGGTCGTCCGGCATCTTCAGCCGGACGACGAACTTCTCCCCCGCGGCGGCGCGGCGGTCGGACTCTTCCCGGGAGATCGCCCGGCCGGCGCCCGAGTACCGGAACGCCGTGCCCGCGGCTTCGGCCGCCTTCTTCTCCAGATCGAGCTGCTCGGGCGTCTCGAAGGCGCGATACGCCGTTCCCTCGGCGAGGAGCCGCCCGGCCGCCTCGCGGTAAAGGGGCTGCCGCTCGCTCTGGAAGGTCGGTCCTTCGTCCCACGTGAGCCCGAGCCACCTCATGGCGTCCTGGATCTGCTCCGTCAGCTCCCTCCGGCTCCGCTCGACGTCGGTGTCCTCGATCCGGAGGATGAAGGTCCCGCCGTGCCGCCGGGCGAAGAGCCAGTTGTAGAGTGCCGTCCGCGCCCCGCCCACGTGAAGCGATCCGGTGGGCGAGGGGGCGAAGCGGACACGCGGAAGCGTCATGGCGGCGGGATGTTACGGCATCCCCGTATCATCGCCGCCCCATGCCGAGGACGCCCCCGCGCCGCGAGGCGCTCGCCGCCGACGCCGTCCTGGCCGGCGTCACGCTGATCTGGGGCTCCACCTTCGTCGCCAACCGGCTCGTCGTCACCGGCGAGACGCCACCGCTCCTGTTTCTCCTGCTCCGCTTCTCCCTCGCGGGGGTCGTCCTCTTCCTCCTGGCGCGCGGCCGGCCGCAGACGCCGGGCCTCCTGGCCGACAGCCTCGCCGTCGGCGGGCTGACGGCCGTCGGCATCGGTTTCCAGATGGCCGGACAGGTCTACACGACCGCTTCGAAGGCGGCCTTCATCACCGGGCTCTCGGTGCCCCTCACCGCGCCGGTCGCGTATCTCGTCACGAGGAAGCGGCCGTCGGCGGAGAACCTCGCGGGCCTGGCGGTCGCGACGGCGGGATTCGCCGTCATGGCCTGGCCCCGGGAGTTCTCAGGCGTCAACAGCGGAGACCTTCTCGTTCTCGTGACGGCCCTCGCGTACGCCTACATCGTCGTCCGGCTTTCGGAATCGAGCGGACGGCACGACGTGAGGCGCTTCGCGGCCGGTCAGATCGCCTGCGCGGCGGTGACGACCCTCCTGCTCCGTCTCGCCATGCAGCCGTTCCTCGGGCGGCCCGAGAGCGTCTTTCGGGCGGAGGCGCGGCCGCTCGTCGCCGATCCGAAGTTCTTCGGACTGCTTCTCTGGATGGCGCTCGCCGCCACGGTCGTCACGTTCCTCCTGATGACGTGGGCGCAGGCGCGGATGTCGGCCACGCATGCGGCCGTCATCTACGCCCTGGAGCCGGTCTTCGCGGCGCTCCTCGCGGCGCTCCTCCTCGGCGAGCGGCTCACCGGACGCGAGCTCTGGGGCGGCCTCCTCGTCCTCGCCGGGATCCTCGTCTCCGAATTGCCCCTGTCGCGGAAATAGCGCGTCTCGTGCTCTCCGCCGCGGAAGGGGTCCGGGGAAACCCGAGGCCGGGTTTCACCGGGAACATTATTCCAGCCCGAACGTCAGGGTGTAGCCGGTGCCGCTCCGGACGACGACCATCACGACGCTGCTTCGTCCGAAGCTGGCCTCGAAGACGCGGTTCAGGTCGTCGAGCGACGCGATCTTCTCGTTGTTCACGCTGTAGAGACGGTCCCCGCGCTCGAGACCCCGCCGGTCCGCGGGAGAACCGGGCGCCACGGACGTGATGACGGCCCCGTTCTCGCTCATCCGGACGGAGATCCCGATGTCCCGCTTGAGGAGCGTCAGCCCGAGGTCCTCGGGAGCGCGGGAGGGCGTCAGACGGACGGTCCGGTCGCGCCCGTCGCGGCGGACCTCCACCGTGAGGGTCTTCCCGGGGCCGGCGGACATGACGGCCGTGTCGAAGTCCTCCCGCGAGTCGACGCGGCGGCCGTCGACGGCGAGGACGGTGTCTTCCGGGGCGAGCCCGGCCTTTTCCGCGGGGGAACCCGGGTAGACGGCGCGGACGCGAAGGCCCCGGCCGCGTGCGGAGGGACGGTCGTCGTCCGTGATCGTCGCCCCGCGGAGCCCCACCCAGACCGGTTTCACCGAACCGAACCGGATCAGCTCCTCGGCGATCCGCCGGGCGCGTTCGACGGGGATGGCGAACCCGATCGTATTCGCGCCGCCGACGATGGCCGTGTTGATCCCGATCAGCTCGCCGAGGATGTTGGCCAGAGCGCCCCCCGAGTTCCCCGGGTTGATGGCGGCGTCGGTCTGGATGAAGTCGGTGTAGGTCCGCCCCGTCTCGCCCCTCACGGTCCGCTGCACGGCCGACACGATGCCCGTCGTGACGGTGTTCGAAAGGCCGAACGGGTTTCCGACGGCGATGACGGTCTCGCCGATGAGCAGGTCGGCCGTCGTGCCGAGCTTCGCGGCCGTGAGCCCCTTCGCACCGACGGTCAGGACGGCAAGGTCGTTGTCGGCGTCGGCCCCCTTCACCTCGGCTTCGACCTCCTTTCCGTCGGCCGTCGTCACCACGATCCTCGACGCTCCCTGGACGACGTGGTCGTTCGTGATGACGACGCCGGAGGGATCGATGACGACGCCCGAGCCGAGCGACTCGGTCCGGATTCCGCGCTCGCGCCGTCCCGGGAACCCCCACGAGAAGAACTGCTCGAGCGGGTCCGGCCGGCGGCGGACGATCCGCTCGGCGGAGATGTTCACGACGGCCGGTCCGATCTTCTCCACGGCCACGACGACGGCGGTCCGCCGTTCGGGCGCGGGCGTCGGGATCGCCCCGGCCGGGGCCTGCGAGAGCGCCAGGGGCCGCGCGAGGACGAGCAGGGAGAGGAGGCCGACCACGATTCGGGTTTCCAGCGTGCCGCTTGACAGCCGTTTCGTCTGCATTAGACTAATCCTGAAATATTTGACGGGAGATTTCAAGAATTCTGACACACCGCCAGGGAAAAGCGATCGAGGCTCTCGTCGAGCTCGAGCACCGCGCCGGAGACACGTCGTCGACGGAGCTCGCGGCCACGCTGTCGCTCTCGCGGGATTCGGTCCATCAGCTTCTGCTCCCTCTGGTGAGAATGGGCTGGGTCTCGGCCGGGCGCGGCCGTCTCGGGGGATATCGCGTGACGCCGTCCGCGGCGAGGGCGTCGATTCTAGACGTCGTTTCGGTCGTGTCGCGCGTCGGAGCGGGAAGCGCCTCCCGGGAGGCGCCGCGATGGATCCGCCGCCTCGAGGGGCGGGCCGACGAGGCGTACCGGAGCGTGCTGGCCTCCATCACCATCGGAGAGATCGCGGGAGCCGTGCGCGCCGAGCGCGACGCGCTCTCCTGGGTCATCTAGCCAGACCGCCGCACCGGCGGAGGGCACGAGGAGAAGTCCATGAAGATCGCCGCCGACATCACGAAGCTCATCGGGAATACGCCCCTCGTCCGGCTGAACAAGGTGACGGCCGGGATCGCCCGCGGCGCGACCGTCGCCGCGAAGCTGGAGTACTTCAACCCCGCCCTCTCGGTCAAGGACCGGATCGGGGTCGCGATGGTCGAGGCCCTGGAGAAGGCCGGGAAGATCCAGGCCGGAAAGACCGTCCTCGTGGAGCCGACTTCGGGAAACACCGGGATCGGTCTCGCCTTCGTCGCGGCCGCGAAGGGGTACCGCCTCGTCCTGACGATGCCCGAGACGATGTCGATCGAGCGGCGGAAGGTGCTCCGGCTCCTCGGCGCGGAGGTCGTCCTGACGCCGGGCCCGCTCGGGATGAAGGGCGCGATCGCGAAGGCGCAGGAGCTCCTCGCCGAGCACGGCGCGAGCGCCGTCCAGCCGGCGCAGTTCGAGAATCCCGCGAATCCCGCGATCCACGAGTCCACGACGGCGGTCGAGCTCTGGAGCGACACGGACGGGAAGATGGACGTCTTCGTCGCGGGCGTCGGGACCGGCGGGACGATGACGGGCGTCGGCCGCTACTGGAAGCCGAAGAAGCCGTCCCTCCGCCTCGTCGCCGTCGAGCCCGTCCACTCGCCCGTCATCTCGGGCGGCGCGCCGGGGCCGCACAAGATCCAGGGCATCGGCGCGGGGTTCATCCCGAAGAACCTCGACACGACGCTCGTGGACGAGACGTTCCAGGTCTCGAACGACCAGTCCTTCGCGATGGCGCGCCGCCTCGCGAAGGAGGAGGGGATCCTCGGCGGGATCTCGTCGGGCGCGGCCGTCCACGCGGCCGTCGAGATCGCGAAGCGCCCCGAGAGCGCGAGGAAGCTCATCGTATGCGTCGTCCCCTCGACCTCGGAGCGCTACATCTCGACGGACCTCTTCAAGGAGGAAGAGGTCCCGGCCGCCGCGGCCGTCATCTGACGCCGGCGGCGACGCTCGCGGCGGGCTTCGGCGCGGCGCGCACGATGAAGCGCTCCGGCGCCGAGCCGATGAAGTAGAAGGGATAGCACGTCACGAGCGTGATCGCGGGGCCCGGCGTCGCGTCGAGGACGCTCACGTCGTCCGTCTTCACGATCTTCGTCCACGTCACGACGTAGCGCGACGTCTCGCGGGGCGTCTCCACGACGATCTCGTCGCCGACGGCGACGTCCTTGAGCGCGCGGAAGAAGCCGTCGCGGTGCGCCGAGATCCCGACGTTGCCC
>DATIWM010000055.1:0-28195 GCA_035519355.1 Thermoanaerobaculia bacterium
CGTCGGCCGAAATCCTCGTCGGCGGCGGGGAGGAGATCACGAGCCTCTCGGCCCGGACGATCCTTCCGTCGGGAAAGACGGTCGACGTCCGGAAGTCGGACATCCACACCGTCGAAGGAGAGCGCCCCCGGGGAGTCATCGTCTCCGACGAGAAGACGGTCCGCTTCACCTTTCCCGCCGTCGAGCCCGGCGCCGTCCTGGAATACAGCTACCGGAAGAGCCGGCCCGGGCTCTATGGAACGGACGTCTGGGAGCTCCAGCAGGAGATCCCCGTCCTCCGGACCGGATACACGCTGATCGTCCCGGTGCTGCTCCAGCGGCCCGGAAACGCGGCCTGGGTGAGCCGCGGCTGGCAATACAAGGCCTACAACACGAGCGCGCCCGTCAAGCCCGAGATGTTCCGCCTGCCGAAGGTCCGGCTCGACTCCTTCGGCGACCGCGTCGGCTATCGCTGGAGCGCCGAGAACGTCCCGGCGTTCGTGCCGGAACCGTCCATGGCGCCGGAGTGGTACTACCGGGCGTACGTCCGCTTTGCTCCGGCCGAATGGAAGGCCTGGAGCGACCTCTCCGACTGGTACGTGAAGGGATTCCTCGCCCCACGGCTCAAGCCGGTCAAATCGGTGTCGGCCGCCGCGCTGGATCTGACGAAGGGCTCGACCGGAGACGAGGAGAAGGTCGGGAAGCTCTTCGACGTCGTCAAGCGGTTCACCTACTCTTCCGTCGCTCTCGGCGTCGGCCGGATCCAGCCCCGTCCGCCGGAAGAAGTCCTGGAGACGAAATGGGGCGACTGCAAGGACAAGGCGACCCTCCTCGTGGCCCTTCTCCGGGCGGCCGGAATTCGCGCCGAACCGGTGCTCGTCCGGACGGCCGAGGAGGGGCGGATCGATCCGTCCTTCCCGACCTTCGTCTTCAATCACATGATCGTCCGCGCCCGAACCGCCGGCGGACACGTCCTCTGGCTCGATCCGACCGTCGGCGCAACCGCCGCGGGGATCCTCCCGCCCTCCTGCGAGGGAATCGACGTCCTCGTTCTTCGGGAGGACGGAGGCTCCGTCCTGGAGAAGACGCCCCTTCGGAATTTCGAGCAGAACCTGACGGCAGCCGACGTGGCCGCGCGGATCGAAGCGGACGGCGTCCGCTATGCCGTCCGCCTCGAGCTTCACGGCAGCGCGGCCCTCCGGGCCCGCGCCGAGATCGGCGACGGCTCGGAGGCCCGGCTGGCCGACTTCTGCCGGGAGCTTCTCTCCCCGCGTTTCCGCGGAGCCGCCGTGGAACGTGCGTCGGCGGTACCCCTCGAGGCCTCCGGAACGCCTCTCCGCGTCGCCTTCGAGATCCGCTCGGCCGCCGGACGGGAAGAGCAGGCCGACCTCGTTCTCGTCGAGTCCGATCCCCTCGACACCCTTCCTCCGTTCCCCTCGCCGGACGGCGCCTCCCGTCGCTACCCGATCTCCTTCGCGTATCCCCGAAGCGTCCAGAAGACGATCCGCGTTTCGTGGGAGGGAAGTGGCCTCACGCTCCGGAACGCGCCCGTCGAGGTCGCCCTCGCCGAGGACGTCCTCTCCTTCCGCTCCCGTCCCGTCGCCCGGACACCCGACGGCGTCGAGCTGGAATCGCGCTTCGTCCTGCGCGACCGCTTCGTCTACGTGGACGCCTGGCCGAAGCTCCAGGCGTTTCTTCGCGGCCTCGCCGCCCGGCGAGGGGAGCGACTCGTCCTGGTGAAGAGGTCCGGCTGACACCGGGTGCCGTCCGGGTGATGCAGGGGCATCTCACGCTTTGACGGCGCCCGTCGATACACTCGGATTCGATGAGCGTCCCGCCCCTGATCGGCATCACGTCCGGGGGCGAGCCGTCTTTCCCCGGGTGCTACATCCTCCGGCAGGACTACGTCCGGAGCGTGGAGCTTTCCGGCGGAGTGCCCCTCGTCCTCGCGCCGGCCGGCGCGGCGCTCCACCCGGCGCTTCTCTCGAAGCTCGACGGCCTCGTCCTGACGGGCGGGACCGACGTCGTGCCCCGGCTCTACGGCGGGGCGCCGCACCCGACGGTCACCGACACGAGCGCCGAACGGGACGAGTTCGAGATGAAGCTCGTCCACGAGGCGCTCGCGCACGACCTGCCGCTCCTCGCGATCTGCCGCGGGATGCAGCTGCTCAACGTCGCCCTCGGAGGGACGCTCGTCCAGGACATCCGGACGGTGACCGGCTCAGCGATCCGGCACGACGACTTCGCCTTGCCGCGGACCGACGTCGCGCACGCGGTCTCGGTCCGGAGCGGCTCGCGGCTTCATGCCCTTCTCGGCCGTGACGAGGTGGAGGTGAACAGCCTCCACCATCAGGCGGTCGACCGCCTCGCGACGCCGCTGGTCGCCACCGCCTTCGCCCCGGACGGCCTCGTGGAAGCGGTGGAGCTCCCGGCGCGCCGATTCGTCCTCGGCGTCCAGTGGCACCCGGAAGCCTGGTGGCGCGAGGGGCGCTTCGCCCGGCTCTTCTGCGCGCTCGTGGAGGCCGCCGAGGCGCCGACGATCCCCGGCCTCGCCGCGACGTGCTGAGCGCTTCGGTGCCTTACTTCGCCTGGAGCGTCTTCGCCACCCGCGCGGAGAACATCTCGAAGAGCCGGCGGCCGACGGCGGTCTCCTTCGAAACCCACTCGGCGTTCTGGAACGCCGCCGGCGAGGTGTCGCGGCGAAGCGGCTCGAGATAGGGCGCCACGCGAGCGAAGAAGAAGAGCCCCTCGCCACTCGACTCCATGAAGTAGTCGGCGTTCACGATGCCGTGCTTCACGACGCCGTAGACCATCTCCCAGTAGGTGGAGACCTGCCGGAACGGGGCGTTGAGCGGGTGGTCGCCTTTCAGGACGGCGGCCACCTCGTCGTAGCTCTTCGGCCAGAATTTCTGGTTGATGGCGTTCCGCGACTCGCGCATGAGGTTCTCGCGGCGGAGGTCGTAGGCCCGGAAGGCCAGCTCGGCGTCGTGATAGTCGGGGGCTCTCCTGTTCATCCGGTTCCGCCTTTCTTCCGGCGGGGCTTCCCGCCCGCGCTCTTCAGCGCCTTCGCCCGCGCGCTCTTCTTCGGGGCGGGCGCGGCCGCCGCTTCGGCCGCGGCCGCGAGAGCGCCTTCGGGAATCTTCGTCACCGGCGCATAGAGGTCGAGGTCTCCGGCCGGAGCGTCGAAGCCGCATCCCTCCGCCTCGCAGACGGTGAACGCCCCCGCCTTCCGGTCGCGGACGAGCAGATACGGCGCCCCGCACGAGGGGCAGGCCTTCGGAATCGGCCGCGCCCGGAAGTTCTTCGGGCAGGACGGGTAGTTTGAGCAGCCGTAGAAGGGGCCGAAGCGCCCCTTCCGGACGAGGATCTCCCCCGTCCGGCAGTCGGGGCACTTCACGCCGGTCATCGTGACGGGCTTGGGCGGCCGGTAGCGGCAGGAAGGCCAGCCGGAGCAGGCGACGTAGTCGCCGTAGCGGCCATGCTTGGCGACGAGGGCGCTCCCGCAGACAGGGCAGCTCTCGCCGGTCGGTACGTCGGGGCGTGCCTCGGCCTTTCCGCCCGCCACCTTCACGGGGACCGTGTTCCGGCAGGCGGGATACGCGGTGCAGCCGAGGAAGGCCGAGCCGGTCCGTCCCGTCCGGAGCCGCATCGGGCTCCCGCACTCCTCACACGTCTGTCCCTCGAGATCGCTCGCGTCGATCGGGTCTTCCTCGATCTCGGGGATGTCCAGGGTGAAGCTGCAGTCGGGATAGCCGGCGCAGGCGATGAAGAGGCCCGCCTTCCCCATCCGGAGCTTGAGCGGGTCGCCGCTCTTCGGGCAGAGGTCGCCCGGGTCGCTCGGGAGGCGGAAGTGCAGAAAGAGCTTCCGGACCTCGGAGAGCGGGAGCCCCGCCTTCAGCGAGACCATCTTCTTCTTCGCCCGTTCCCGGTCCTTCAGGAACTTCCCGTCGAAGTCGGCGAGGGCCTTCCGCCAGTCGACGCTTCCCTCCTCGACCTCGTCCAGCTCCTCCTCCATCCGCGCCGTGTAGCCGGTCTCGAAGAAGTCGTCGAATCCTTCGAGCATCAGGTCGACGACGAGCCGGCCGAGCGGCGTCGGAATGAAGCGGCGTTCCTTCTTCCGCACGTACTCGCGGTCCTCGATCTTCCGGAGGATCTCGGCGTAGGTGGAGGGGCGACCGATGCCGTTCTCTTCCAGGAACTTCACGAGCGAGGCCTCGTTGAAGCGGGGTGGGGGCTGCGTCTCGTGCGCCTCGGCCTCGGCCGAGACGAGGGCGAGGGAATCTCCTTCGGCGAGCTGGGGGAGACGGACCTTCCCCTCGCCTCCCTCCTCCCCGTTTCCGTTCCCTCCACCGTTCCCCTCCTCGGGGGTTTCGTCGTCGGCCGTCTCGCCGTGGGCGCGGAGCCAGCCGGGATCCTTCAGGACCGAGCCCGCGGTGCGGAGCCGGACGAGGTCGCGGGTTCCCTCCGCCGGCGCCTCGATCTCGACCGTCGTGATCTCGGAGACGGAAGGGCTCATCTGCGACGAGACGAAGCGCGTCCAGACGAGCCGGTAGAGCTTCAGCTCTTCCGCGGTCAGGTAGCGCGCCACGGCCTCGGGCGGGAGCTCCATCGAGGTGGGCCGGATCGCCTCGTGGGCGTCCTGCACCCCCTTCTTCTGGCGGAAGCGCCTCACCTCGGGGTTCAGCGCGGCGTCGCCCCAGGTCCGCCCGATGAAGCCGCGGAGTGCGGCGAGCGCCTCCTCGGCCGTCCGGGTCGAGTCGGTCCGCATGTAGGTGATCAGGCCGACCGAGCCCTTCTCGCCAAGCGTCTTCCCTTCGTAGAGCCGCTGGGCCACCTGCATCGTCCGCCGGACCGTGAAGCCGAGGAGCCGCGCGGCCGCCTGCTGGAGCTTCGAGGTCGTGAACGGGGGCGGGGGCGAGGAGCGTCGTTCCTTCGCCTCGACGGAGACGACCCGGAGGTGGGCCCGCGAAAGGTGCGCCACGACCTCCTCGGCCGCTTCGCGGGTCGCGAGGCGGGGGTCCGTCCCGTCGAACTTCAGCTTCTCGCCGCGCCAGAGGGTGACGCGGGCCGGGAAGGCCGCCTCCCCTTTCTTCAGGATGCACGGGACGGAGAAGTAGGGAACGGCGAGGAACTTCTCCCGATCCGTCTCCCGCTCCACGATGATCCGGAGCGTCACGGTCTGGACCCGTCCGGCCGACAGGCCCCGCCAGACCTTCGACCAGAGGAGGTCGGAGACCTCGTAGCCGACCAGGCGGTCGATGATCCGGCGCGCCTGCTGCGCGCCGACCCGGTTCATGTCGATCGCGCGGGGATGCCCCACGGCCCGGGTGACGGCGGACTTCGTGATCTCCTGGAACTCCGCCCGCCTGAAGTCCGCCCCCGGCAGGGCGGGGCGGAGGACTTCCCTGAGGTGCCAGCAGATGGCCTCTCCCTCGCGGTCGGGGTCGGCGGCGAGAAAGACGGTCTCGACCCCCTTGCCCGCCTTCTTCAGCTCGGCGAGGACGCGCTCCTTCCCCGGAAGGACCTCGTAGCTCGGTTCATACCCTCGGGTCCGGTCGACCGAGATCCCCTTTCGGGGCAGGTCCCGGATGTGGCCATAGCAGGCGCGGACGGCAAAGTCCTTTCCGAGAAACTTGGCCAGGGTGTCGGCCTTGGCGGGCGACTCGACGATGACGAGGGACTTCCCCATGAAGCGGACTACGATGCCACGGCTGTCAAGACCGGCCGGCGAGACGGAGAAAGAGAGCGCCCGGGAGCGCCGTCGCCAGCCCCTCCAGCTCGAGCCGGACCAGGGCCGACGACAGACGCGCGGCCGTGAGTCCCGTCGCGGCGAGCAGGGCGTCGGAGTCCCGGGCCTCCGCCGCGTCCAGCGCGGCGAGGACCGCCCGGGCGTCGGGGTCGAGGTCAGGGGGCGGGAGGGGAGCCCGAAGGCCCGTCCGCGTGGCCGGGCGGATCAGGGCCGGCTCCGCCAGCTCGTCCAGCACGTCCTCCACGTCGCGGACGAGAATCGCTCCGTCCTTCAGGAGGGCGTTCGTGCCGGCGCACCCCTCCGTCCGGATCGGCCCCGGAACCGCCGCGACGTCCCGCCCGAAGTCGGCCGCGTACCGCGCCGTGATCAAGGAGCCGCTCTTCTCGGCCGCCTCCACGACGAGGACGAGACGGGAGAGGCCCGCGATGACCCGGTTCCGGATCGGGAAATAGTAGGGAAGCGGCCGTTCCCCCGGATCGAACTCCGACAGGATGGCGCCCCCCGCCACGATCTCCGACAGCAGCCCCTCGTGCTCCGGCGGATAGCAGACGTCGAGGCCGCAGCCGAAGACGGCGATCGTCGTTCCCCCCGCCTCGAGGGCGCCGCGGTGCGCGGCCGCGTCGACGCCCCGCGCGAATCCCGAGACGACCGCCACCCCCGCCCGGGCCAGGCCCCCGGCCAGGTGCTCCGCCGCGGCGAGGCCGGCGCGGGAGGCGCGCCGCGCTCCGACGATCGCGACGGCCGGCCCGGCCGGCAGCGCGAGGCCCCGGACCCAGAGACGCGCCGGGGGGCGGGGGATCTCCCGGAGGAGGGGCGGGTACTCCGCGTCCGTCCCCGTCAGGATCCGGGCCCCCTTCTCGAGGAGCGCCCTCTCGCGCTCCTGTCCTCCGGAGAGAACGGTTCTCATCGCCACGCCGCGGCATCCCCCTTGCTGCGAATCGGACCGAAGCGCCGTGACTATAATCCTCGCTCTCAACGTGGCGAGACAGTCCGCTCTCTCCCGCCTCCTCCCGATTGCGCTCGCCGCAGCGCTCGGCGCCTCGTTCGGGTGCGCGTCAACCCCCGTCGATACGAGCGCGACCGCCGAGAAGGACTACGGCGCCCGGATGGCGAAGGAAGGGTTCTGGAAGGAGGCGCTCTTCCGCTTCCGGAAGGCGATCGCGCAGAAGCCCGACGACGCCGAGCTCCAGAACAACATCGCCGTCGCGTACGAGGCCGTCGGGGAGACGGCCAAGGCGCTCGCCGCCTATCGCCGGGCGCTCGAGCTCGCCCCGGAGGAGACCCACATCCGACGGAACTACGCGCGGTTCGCCGAGTACTACACGGCCGCCCAGCGGGCGGAGTCCGGGGCGGACGTGCCGCCGCCCCCCCAGCCGACGCCGAACCCATGAGACGCCACAGCGCCGCCGCGTCCCTCGCGCTCTTCGCGCTTCTCATGGCCATCGGGACGGCGCCGCTCCTGGCGGGGGTCTTCGAGACGAGGCTGCGGCTGCCGCTCCGGCCGAAGCTCGCGGTGACCGGACGCGAGCGGATCTCGATCGCCCCCTTCCTCATCGCCTCGCGGACCTCCGACAAGCGCGAAGCGGTGCGCCTGACGAGCGTCGACCTCGACGCCGAGTTCCGGCGCTATCTGGGGAAGCTCCTCTCGAAGCGGACCAAGATGACTCTCGTGGCGATGCCGCCCGACGTGACGCTCCCGGCGGGCGCTCTCAAGGAGCTCGCGGAGAACACCACGTTCTGGCGGGGCCTCGGCGCGCGAACGGGAGCCGACCTCCTCCTGTCGGGAGTCGTCGACTTCCGCGTCGAGAACAAGTCGGGCTACCGGACCGAGGAGTACCGGAGCCCCGTCGACAACAAGATCTACACGAGGCAGGTCCTCATCGAATCCACCGGCTTCACGTTCGACGTCAGCGTCCTGGCGCTCGACGGCCGGACGGGGGCCCGGCTCTTCCTCGAGAACTTCCGCGACCAGAAGGAGAAGCCGAAACGGGCCGCCGACGAGATGGCGGGGCTCTTCGAGAACCTCTACTCCCTCGAAGGGCAGCTCCTCGGCCTCTTCGTCGTTCGGGAACGCGAGGCGAACCGGTATGTGTTTGATTAGAAGGGTCGTGGCCGCGATCCTCGTCGCGGCCGCCTTCCTCCTCGCCGCTCCCGCGCGGCCCGAAGGTCAGAACAAGATCGTCTACGACATCTTCGACTGGTCGATCTACAGCTCGACCCACTTCGACGTCTACTACTACGCGCGGGAGAAAGGCTCGCTCCCGAAGGTCGTTTCGATGGCCGAGTCGGCCTACGACGAGCTCTCCCGCCGGCTGAACTACCAGGTGCCGAAGCGGATTCCGCTCATCTTCTACGCGACGCACGCCGATTTCGAACAGAACAACGTCATCCTGAATTTCATCCCGGAGGGCGTCGGCGCGTTCGCCGAGCCGGCCAAGAACCGGATGGTCCTCCCGATCGACGTGCCGGACGAGAAGCTGCAGGCGCTCATCCAGCACGAGCTGACGCACGTCTTCCAGTACGAGATCCTCTTCGGCGGCCGGCTGGGTCGCGCCCTGACGTCGAACGTCCCGACGTGGCTCATCGAGGGGATGGCGTCGTACTTCGGCAACGACGAGGACGAGAAGGACAAGGTCTTCGTCCGGGACGCCGTCAACTCGGACCTGATCCCGCCGATCACCCGCGTCCAGATCGAGGGCTACCCCGCCTACCGCTTCGGCCACGCCTTCTGGGACTTCCTCGAGGCGGAGTGGGGGAAGGACGCGCCGCGCGACTTCGTCTACGAGTACCGCTCCTTCCTCGGCCGCGACGTCGCCCAGGCCCTGCGGCGGACCTTCGACGTGACGCCCGAGGACTTCAATCTGAAATTCCGGCGATACCTCCGCCGGAAATACCTTCCCCTCCTCGCCCAGAAGGGCGAAGCGTCGGAGTACGGGCAGCGCTTCCGGCTGAAGGAGGACAACCCGTCCTACGAGGTCGGCACGGCCGCCTCGCCCTCCGGGGACTTCGTCGCGACGCTCACGACGTACAAGGGCCAGGTCGACATCGCCCTTCTCTCGGTGAAGGACCGGAAGCTCTACAAGAACCTCTCGTCGGGACGAACGACGAAGTACGAGTACATCGTCGGGCAGTACCTCACGACCGGCCCGGAGGCCGGCACCGACCTGGCCTTCGCGCCGGACGGGGACCGGATCGCGGTCTTCGGCCGCTATGAGCGGGGCCGCGAGCTCCTCCTCTTCTCCGTCCGGAAAGGAGGCCTGCTCGCGCGGATCCCCGTAGCCGCCGACCAGCCGCTCTCCCCCGCCTTCTCGCCCGACGGACAGACGGTCGCCTTCGCCGGGACCCTCAACGGCAAGCGCGACATCTTCGTCCTCGACCTCGCGACGAAGACCGTCCGGAACCTGTCGGACGACGCCTTCTGGGACGAGGCGCCGGTCTTCTCCCCGGACGGGAAGTCCGTCTACCACGTGAAGTGGATCGGCGGGTACGCCAAGATCGTCCGCTTCCCCGTTGACGATCCCTCGAAGGTGGAGCAGGTGACGTGGGGTGACGGGCAGGACGAGGACCCGGCCCTCTCCCCCGACGGGAAGCGCCTCTACTTCACCTCCTCGCGCGGCGGGGGGATCTACAACATCTACGGGCAGGACCTCGCCACCGGAGAGACCCTGCAGTACACCGACGTCATCGGCTCGGCCCTCTCGCCGTCGGCCTTCGTCGGACCGGACGGGCAGGAGAAAGTCGTCTTCGCCGGCTATCAGGCGCAGCGCTCGCAGCTCTACATGGCCGACGCCAAGAAGCCGTTCCGGAAGCTCGACGAGAAGGCGCCCGCCGCGGCGGCGCTCAAGGCGTCGGCGGGCCCCGAATTCACCCCGGCCCTCGAGGTCGCCGTCGACCCCGAAAAGGTGACCCGGCCGAAGAAGTTCAAGCTCTTCATCTCGGACCTCGGCGGCTACCTCGGCATCAACTCGGACGGCACGTTCTACTCCGACGTGAGGGTCGACTTTTCCGATTACCTCGGGGACGAGCGCGTCAGCTTCATCTTCAATTCCATCTACACGTTCTCCAACTTCCAGCTCGGGTACTTCAATCTCAAAAAGCGCCTCCAGTGGGGGGTGAACATCTACGACTACCGCTCGTACTTCGTCTCGTACGACCCCGTGACGGGCCAGCCGACCGGGAGCCAGCAGGTCGAGCGGGAGACCGGCGTCGCGCTGCAGGCGTGGTATCCGTTCACCCGGTACACGCGCGTGGAGGGGCAGGTCGGGTTCGTCTCCCGGAGCATTCCGCTCTTCGCGGGCTACGGGCTGGTCGACGACGGGAACGGCGGACTCATCATCGGGCCCCTGTACGAGAAGCGGACGGACAACGTCCCGGTGGTGGGCGCCGGGTTCTCCCGGGATACCGTCCAGTTCAAGGAGTTCGGCCCGTGGGGCGGGAACGGAGTGGACCTCCAGCTCCAGTACCTCCCCGACCTGAAAGACGGCGGAACCCTCGCCTTCACGACCATCGCGCAGCTCCGCCAGTACGTCCCGATCTCGCGCCGGATCGTTCTCGCCTTTCGCGGCTTCGGCGCGTTCTCGAGCGGGAACATACCCAACCAGTACTCCCCGAGCGGGTATGACCGCCTCCGCGCCTATCCCTACAACATGTACTCGAACCACGCCTTCGTCGTGAACGCCGAACTCCGCTTCCCGCTGATCGACTCGATCGTCTTTCCCTTCCTCCAGTTCGGCGGCATCCGGGGGCGGGCGTTCTTCGACGGCGGAGGCTCCTGGTTCACCGGCCAGTCGTTCCAGTTCTCGAACGGCCAGGACCAGTCCGTGCAGTACGGACCCCTCGCCGATTACGGGGCGGGATTCTCGTTCTACATGTTCGGTGTCCCCTTCAACCTCGACTTCACCTGGGAGATGTTCTCCGACCGGAATTACTGGTGTTTGCAGGGGTTCTGCCGGAACGGGATGCATACGGTCTTTTCGATCGGATTCCCGACCTTCTGACGCCGGCAACGTGACGGCGCTCACGGCCGCGGCGCCCCGGCCCCGCCCGCTCACGGCATAATCGCGTCCCGTGCGCATCCGCGTCCTCGGCGCCCACGGCGGCTCCACGCCCCGCCACCGTCAGACGTCGTTCCTCCTCGACGAGGTCGTCTGCCTCGACGCTGGGGCCGTGACGGAGGCCCTCTCTCTCGACGAGCAGGCGCGCATCCGCGCCGTCCTCGTCACGCACTCGCACCTCGACCACGTCGCCGCCCTCCCCTTCCTCGTCGAGAACCTCTTCGGCCGGACGCGCGACCCGGTCGAGGTCGCCGCGCCCGCGGAGGTCATCGAATCACTCCGGCGCCATCTCTTCAACGACGACGTCTGGCCCGATTTCTCCCGCCTGCCCGACCGGCGCCTGCCGACCGTCTCCTTCCGCGTCCTCGAATGGAACACGCCGGAGCGGGTGGGCGGCCTCTCGGTCACCGCCGTCCCCGTCTCTCACGTCGTCCCGACGTGCGGCTACCTCGTTTCCAACGGGAGCGGTACCGTCGTCTTCAGCGGCGACACGGGGCCGACGGAGGCGATCTGGGAGGCCGCGCGCCGCGTGCCGGACCTCCGCGCCGTCTTCGCCGAGTGCTCGTTCCCGGACGGGATGAGCGAGATCGCCGAGATCTCGCGGCACCTCACGCCGGCCACGCTGAAGGCAGAGCTCCAAAAGATGCCCGCCGCGGTCCCTGTCTTCCTCTACCACATGAAGCCGCCGACGCTCGAGGCCCTGGCCTCCGAGGTGGCGGCCCTGAACGAAAGGCGGCTCCGGATCCTCGCGGACGGCGACGACCTGCTCTTCTAGCTCCCGGTCGGCCGCTCACTTCGTGTCGAGGATCAGGGGGAGGCCGTCCTTCCCCGCTCCGATGATGACGACCTTCGTGTTCGGCGAGGCCGCGATCTTCTCGGTCGCCTCGATCCGCTTCCGCTCCGCCTCCTGCTTCTCCTTCAGGAGAACGAACTGCATCCGCTGGCTCTCCTGCTCGGCCCGGAGCTTCTCCTCGATCGAAGCCGTCAGCCCGGACGGCAGGCCCACCTTCCGGAGCGGCGTCGACTCGACCGTGATGCCGCGCGGCTCCACGATGGCCTGCAGCTCCTTCAGGATGGTGAGCGCCAGGAGCTCGCGCTCCGACGTGTAGAGCGCCCGGGCGTCGTAGGAGGCGGTGACGCCCCGGGCGACGGAGCGGAACTGGGGGACGAGGACGACGGTGAAGGACTGGAGGAGCGTGAGCGCCGCGAAGACGAGGGCGGCGTTCCCGGCCAGACCGGACGCGAGGCGGGCCGGAGCTCCGGGCGTCCGGCCGGCCTGGCGGCGCGCGCCGATCCAGGCGCCGAGAGCGAGCATGGGGGCCTCCTCTGCGCATCCCATGCGGGACGCGTCCCCCCGACATGCTCTGGAGGTCCCGCCCTCCCCGGACGTCGCTCGGCGCTCAGCCCCGGTGGATCCGGGCGAGCGCGTCGGCCATTCCCCGCTGCCCGACCTCGGAGAACCACGAGTCGACGAAGGCCTTCCGCGCGTCCGGCACGACGTCGCGCGCCTTCTCGTACGCCGCTCCGCGGAGGTCCCGCTTGATGGCGGCGTAGACCTCGCTCGTGGATCCGCCGAGACGTCCGGCGAAGGCGACCGCCTCGTCGAGGAGCTCACCGGCCGGCACGACCCGGTCGATCGCCCCGAGCGCGTGCGCCTCGGCGAAGCCCATCGTCTCGCCGAGGAGCGCCCAGCGGCGGAGCGCCACCTCGCCCACGGTGACGCGCATCGCCTCGACGCAGTAGCGCGGGACGTGGACCCCGAGCGTCACCTCCGGCAGGCCGATCTTCCCGGGCCCGGCCGCCGCGAGCCGGAAATCGGCCGTTCCCGCGAGGAGGGCGCCCCCCGCCACCGCATGGCCCGTGAGGGCCGCCACGAGCGGCTTGCCCAGGAGGAAGAGGTCGAAAAAGAGCGTCTCGAAGATCCGGATGAACCGGCCGAAGGTCTCCGGATCCGCGTGCGCGAGCGTGCCGAGGTCGAAGCCGCCGCAGAAGATCGTCGGCGAAGCCGACGTCAGGACGACGCCGCGGACGGACCGGTCCTCCTCGGCCGCGCGGGCCGCCCGGTGGATCTCCTCGCAGAAGTCGGCCGTCAGGGGGTTCGCGCGACCGCGGGAAAGGAAGAGGACGCGGACCGATCCGCGGTTCTCGATCCGGAGCGTCTCGCTCATCACGCCTCCTTCGCCGTCCCGGCCAGCGACAGGAAGAGCCCGGCGATGCGGCGATCGTCCGCGAGCTCGGGGTGGAACGTCGCGGCGAGGAGGTTCCCCTGCCGGACGAGAACGGGGTCGCCGTCGCGCCGGGCGAGGACCGAAACCCCCGGGCCGACCGCCGCGATGCGCGGCGCCCGGATGAAGACGGCCTCGAGCGGCTCGTCGCCGAAGACGCCGCGATCGAGGTCGGTCAGCCGGAGAACGGCCGAGTCGAGCTGCCGGCCGTACGCGTTCCGGACGACCGTCGCGTCGAGGAGACCCAGCCCCTCGGCGGACGGATGGAGAATCGTCCGCGCGAGGAGGATGGCCCCGGCGCAGGTGCCGAACACCGGGTCGCCGCGGTGCACGACCGTGCGGATCGCCTCCGCGATCCCGGTCCCTTCCATCAGCTTCCACACGGTCGTCGATTCCCCGCCCGGCACGACGAGCGCCGACGCCCGCAGAAGGTCCTCCGCCGTCCGCGCTTCGTGACACGACGCCCCGACGGCGCGAAGCGCCCGGGCGTGGGCCTCAAAGTCGCCCTGCAGGGCGAGGATCGCGACCGACACGTCACCAGCCGCGCGTCTGGAGCTGATCGGCCTCCGCCAGCTTCGCCGCCTCGATCCCCTTCATCCCTTCGCCGAGCGCCTCCGAGGCCGCCGCCACGCGGTCCCAGTCCTGGAAATGCGTCGTCGCCTCGACGATGGCGCGGGCCCGCCGGGCCGGGTCGTCGGACTTGAAGATGCCGGAGCCGACGAAGACCGCCTCGGCCCCGAGGAGGCGGCAGAGGGCCGCGTCGGCCGGTGTCGCGATGCCGCCCGCGGCGAAGTTCGGGACGGGGAGCCGGCCGTGCTCCGCCACGAACACGACGAGCTCGAAGGGCGCCTGGAGCGTCTTGGCGGCCGCCATCCACTCGTCTTTCGAAAGGAGCGTCAGCGCCTTCATCTGGCGGGTCACCTCGCGGAGGTGCTTCACCGCGTGCACGATGTCGCCCGTTCCCGCCTCCCCTTTCGTCCGGATCATCGCGGCCCCCTCGCCGATGCGGCGGAGCGCCTCGCCCAGGTTCCGGCAGCCACAGACGAAGGGGACCCGGAAGTCGTGCTTGTAGACGTGGTTCTCCTCGTCGGCCGGCGTCAGGACCTCCGATTCGTCGATGAAGTCGACCTCGAGGGCCTCGAGGATCCGCGCTTCCGCGATGTGGCCGATCCGGCACTTGGCCATCACGGGGACGGAGACGGCCTCCTCGATCTCCCGGATCTTGGCGACCGGCGACATCCGCGCCACGCCGCCGTCCCGCCGGATGTCCGCGGGGACCCGCTCGAGGGCCATCACGGCCGCCGCGCCCGCGTCCTCGGCGACCTTCGCCTGCTCGGCGTTGACGACGTCCATGATGACGCCCCCCTTGAGCATCTCGGCCAGGCCCACCTTGACGCGGAAGGCGTCGGAGGAAAACGGGGAATGAAGATCGATGTTTGGGGCCATGGGTCGTTTCCTTTCCCTTGTGGTGTCTTCCGTTCAGACCTGGATGAGCGCGGCTTCCTCGTCGTCGCGGGCGCGGGCCGGACTCCGGCGCGCCGCCTTCTGCGCGAGAGAGCGGGCGCACCCGCCCACGACGGTCAGGGCCCGCTCGAGGTCTCCCGCCGACCCGCGCGCCACCGTCACGCGAAGGGCCGGAACGTCGGCCTGGTCGGGGAGGAACTCGGCACCAGCCGAGACGAGAACCCCCTTCTCCCGGGCCGCCGCCGAGAGGGCCCGCCCCGGGACGCCCGGCGGAAGTTCGATCCAGAGGACCCAGCCCCCCGACGGGCGTTCGCACCGCGTCCCGACGGGGAAGCGGTCGCGGATCACGCGGTGGGCGAGGGCGAGCCGGCCCTTCAGGCGAGTCCGCGTCCGCGCGAGGTGGCGGTCGTACCCGCCGCGGGCGAGGAAGAGATTGACGGCGGCCTGGAGGACGAGCGGAGACGTCAGCTCGCCGACGCGCTTCAGGGCGGCGAGGCGGTGGACGAACTCGCGCGGCGCCGAGATCCATCCCACCCGGAGGCCGGGGAAGAGCGCCTTGGAGAGCGTGCCGAGATGGACGACGTGCGCCGGGGCGAGGGCCGCGAGAGGAGGGGGCAGCTCCCCTTCCACGAGGAGATCGGCGTCGAAGGCGTCCTCCACGACGAGCACGCCCGCCGCGGCCGCCTTCTCCACGAGGTCGGCGCGCCGCCGCGGCGACGAGAGAAGTCCCGTCGGATTGTGAAAGTCGGGGATCGTGTAGAGGAACTTGGGCCGCTCGGCGAGGGCCTGCGCGAGGGCGCCCGGCTCGGGCCCTTCGAGGTCGAGCGGCACGCCGAGGAGGCGGGCCCGGTGCGCCCGGAAGAGGGAGAGGGCGAGGGAATAGCTCGGCACCTCGACCGCCACGGGGTCGCCCGGATCGACGAGGGCGCGCGTGATCAGGTCGAGCCCCTGCTGCGCCCCGTTGACGATCAGGATGCCGTCCGCCTCGGCCGGAATGCCGCGCCGTCGGAGCCGTTCGGCGAGCGACTCGCGAAGGGGCCGGTAGCCGAAGGGCGAGCCGTACGCGAGGAGGGCGCCGTCGCGCGCCACCTCCGCGAGGAGCGCCGCGAACGCGTCGGCCGGGAACTCCCGCTCGTCCGGAGCGAGCCGCGAGAGGTCGAGCGCCCCTTTCGGGCTCGCCTCGGCCGGCGGCGGCTCCACGAGGATCCGGGCGAGAAGCGAGGAGGCGATCCGGTCCCAGGCGGGCGCCGGGGCGAGCCGCGGCACGGCCGCCGAGCGCGCGGCGACGCGCGTCCCGCCCCCCCGGTTCGTCTCGATCCACCCTTCGCGCTTGAGAACCTGCAGGGCCTGATGAACCGTCGCGCGGTTCACCTCGAGGGTCCGCGCGAGATCCCGCGACGCGGGAAGCCGTTCCCCTTCCACGTACCGGCTCTTCCGGATGTCGCGGATGACCGTGTCCGCGATCGTCCGGTAGAGCGGCACGCGCCCCCCGTCCGCCCTCGGCGGGGCCGTCCGGGCCCGAGGGTTCGGGGGCGTCGTCATCCCCCTCAACATAGATCTTGGACTAGACCAAGATCAACATGGCGGATTCATCGAACCAACCAAGAGGGCCCGGGGAGCGGCCGGGAGGCCCCGTCAGCCGCCGCGGGCGGCGAGGGCCGCGTAGGCCCGCTCCATCTCCTCCGCGAAGAGGAGATCCCACTCGCGCGACCCTTCCACCGGTTTTCTCTGCCGGGCGAGGAGCTTCGTGCGGGCCTGGGCCTCGAGCCGCCCGGTCTCGCGGTCCCATTCGAGGAGCGCCTGGAGGACGTGGTTCCGGACGAACTCCCGCTCCCGGGAGAGCTCGACGGCGACCGTCCCGGCCATCCGCTCGATCATCCGGTGAGACAGATCGACGGCACGCTCGCGGGAAAGCGCCATCAGTGGATCCGTCTCGGCCCGTCCGCGAGCGGCGTCCGGAGGCTGGCGAGGCCCTTCTGTGTCAGCGGGTGGTCGAAGAGCTTGTCGAGCACGGCGAAGGGAAGGGTCGCCACGTCGGCCCCCATCATTGCCGCGTCGAGGACGTGGAGCGGGCTCTGGATCCCCTGCACGGCGATCTGCGTCTGGAGCCCGTAATTGTCGTAGACCCGGACGATCGACTCCACGATGTCCATGCCGATCTGGCCCGCGTCGTCGAGGTCGGCCACGGAGGGGGAAACATAGGCGCTCCCGGCACGCGCCGCGAGGAGGGCCTGCCCCGCCGTGAAGACGAGGCCGACGTCCGTGGCGATCTGCTCGTCGTTCAGGAGGCGGACGACCCGGAGCCCCTCGCGTGACATCGGGACGCGGATGACGATCGCCTTGCCCAGCTTGTGGAGCTCGCGCCCCTCTTTGTACATCGCCTTCGCGTCGCCGGCCGCGACCGTGGCGAGGACCGGCCCGTCGGAGACCTGCGCCACGTCGGCGAGGGCCCGCCGGTACTCCTTCCCGGCCGCGAGGACGGCGTCGGGGCGGACGAGGGCTCCGTCGAGGAGGCCCCAGTCGCGGACGCGGCGGGCCTCGTCGGGGTCGGCGGTGTCGAGGAAGAAGCGCATCGTCTCTCCGGGGCGCGGACTCTACCCGTTTTCTCCGGCCGGCGCCGCGTCGGCGCCGTTCTCCTCGTCGCGCTCCGCAAGCTTCGCGACCGCCACGACGCGGTCCCCCTCCGCGAGGTCGATCAGCTTGACCCCCTGCGCCGCGCGCCCCGTCTCCCGGACGTCGCTCGTGGCGAACCGGATCAGGATTCCCTGCTCCGTGATCAGGAGGAGGTGGTCGGCGTCCGTCACCGACTTGATCCCGACGACGGCGCCGTTCTTCTCGGTCACCTTCACGTTGATGACGCCGGTGCCGCCGCGTCCCTGATGCCGGTACTCGGCCACGTCGGTCCGCTTCCCGTAGCCTCGCTCGGTGACCGCGAGGAGCGTCGACGACTCCTCGACGAGGTCCATCTCGACGACGACGTCCCCCTCACGCAGCTCGATCCCCTTGACCCCCGTCGTGTCGCGCCCCATGGGTCTCGCGTCGGTCTCGGAGAACTTGATTCCCATGCCGTCGCGCGTCCCGAGGAAGACGAGACGGTTCCCGTCGGTGATCCCCGCCGAGAGGAGCTCGTCCCCCGTCTCGAGGTTGATGGCGATGATCCCCGTGGCGCGGGGGTTCCCGTAGGCGGAGAGGACCGTCTTCTTCACGAGGCCGTTCCGCGTCGCGAAGAGGACGAAGCGGTCGTCGGGGAACGTCCGGGTGGTGGCGAGGGCGGCCACGCGCTCCCCCTCCCCGAGCTGGATCAGGTTCACGAGCGCCTTGCCGCGCGCCGCGGGGCCGAGCGAGGGGAGGTCGTACGCCTTCACCCAGTGGACGCGCCCGCGGTTCGTGAAGACGAGAAGGTAGTCGTGCGTCGAGGCGACGAAGAGGTGCTCGACGACGTCCTCCTCCTTCGTCGCCGCCCCGGTCCGCCCCTTGCCGCCGCGCCGCTGCGCGCGGTAGAGCGCGAGCGGCGTCCGCTTGGCGTAGCCGCCCCGCGTCACCGTGAGGACGACCTCCTCCTCGGCGATGAGATCTTCCATGTTCAGCTCGCCCGCTTCCGCGGCGATCTCCGTCCGTCGCGGATTCCCGAACCGCGACGAGACCTCCTCGAGCTCCGCCCGGAGGAGAGCCGTCACCCGCCCCGGACGGGCGAGGATGTCCCTGAGGTCGGCGATCGTCGCGAGGACCTGCCGGTACTCGGCCACGATCTTTTCCCGCTCGAGGCCCGTCAGGCGCTGGAGCCGCATCTCGAGGATCGCCTGGGCCTGCGTCGCGTCGAGCTTCAGGAGCCCGTTCTCGACGCGCGCGGCGTCGGTCAGGTCGAGGGCGTCGACGCCGAGGAACCGCTCGAGGGCCCCCCTCTCGAAGGCGACCTCCGACGCGAGCCGCTCCTTCGCCTCGGCGGGGTCCTTCGAGCCGCGGATGATCGCGATGACGCGGTCGATGTCGGCCAGCGCGAGGGCGAGCCCGAGAAGGAGGTGGGCTCGCTCCTCCGCCTTCCTGAGGTCGAACTTCGTCCGCCGGACGACGACCTGCCGGCGGTGGTCGAGGAAGTGCCGCAGCAGTTCGGTGAGCGGCAGGACGCGCGGCCGCCCGTCGACGATGGCGAGGAAGATCACGCCGAAGGAGGACTGGAGCGGCGTCAGGGCGAAGAGCTGGTTCAGGACGACCTGCGCCACGACGTCGCGCTTCAGGTCGACGACGATCCGCATCCCCTCCCGGTCCGACTCGTCGCGGATGGCGGAGATCCCCTCGACCCTCTTCTCGTTCACGAGCTCGGCGATCTGCTCGATGAGGCGCGCCTTGTTCACCTGGAAGGGAATCTCCGTGACGACGATCGACTCCCTGTCGCCCTTTCGCGCCTTCTCGATGGCGGCCCGGCCCCGCACCTGGAGGATGCCGCGCCCCGTCCGGTAGGCGTCGGCGATCCCCTGCCGGCCCAGGATGATGCCGCCCGTCGGGAAGTCGGGGCCCGGCAGCACGTCGAGCAGCTCTACGAGCGACGTGCTCGGGTTCTCGAGGAGGAGGACCGCTGCGGCGCACGACTCGGCCAGGTTGTGCGGCGGGATCTTCGTCGCCATGCCGACCGCGATCCCTTCGGCGCCGTTGACGAGCAGGTTCGGGAACTTCGACGGCAGGACGACGGGCTCGGTCAGGGACGCGTCGTAGTTGATCGTCCAGTCGACGGTCTCCTTGTCGATGTCGTCGCCGAGCATCTCCTCGGCGAGGCGCGTCAGCCGGATCTCCGTGTACCGCATCGCGGCGGCCGCGTCGCCGTCCACGGAACCGAAATTCCCCTGGCCGTCGACGAGGACCTCCCGCATGGAGAAGTCCTGCGCCATCCGGACGATCGTGTCGTAGATCGCCGCGTCGCCGTGCGGATGGTACTTGCCCATCACGTCGCCGACGAGGCGGGCCGATTTCTTGTACGGACGGCCGGCCCGGTTCCCCTGCTCCCACATTCCGTAGAGGACGCGGCGGTGGACCGGTTTCAGGCCGTCGCGGACGTCCGGGAGCGCCCGGCCCACGATGACCGACATCGCGTAGTCGAGGTAGCTCCGACGGATCTCCTCCTCGATGGAGATCGGGACCTTCTCGCCCGCGTCGACCGCGCCCGCCCCGCTCCCCCCGCCCGCCACCCCGGGCGGGGCGGGCGCACCCGGCTCTTTGCGGTCGTCGCTCATCTCTTCACGCCATCCATCAGATATCGAGATTGGAGACGTTGAGCGCGTTCGCCTCGATGAAGAGACGCCGGGGCTCGACGGCGTCGCCCATCAGGATCGCGAAGATATCGTCGGCCTGGGGAAAGTCCTCCACGCGGACCTGCAGGAGGCGGCGGGTGGCCGGGTTCATCGTCGTTTCCCAGAGCGTCTCCGGGTTCATCTCTCCGAGGCCCTTGTACCGGCTGATCGTCAGCCCCTTCTTGGCGCTCTCCAGGACGGCGTCCACCGCGTCTCCGACGGTGGCGGCCGTCCGCTCGTCGCCATTGACCCTCAGCCGGTAGGGCCCGTCGAGGAATCCCTCGAGGGCGGCGGCCAGCTCCGTGGCGCGCTTCATCTCCCAGCCGGCGAGAAAGGCGGCGTCGACGACGCCCTTCTTGGCGACGCCGTTCACCTCCTGGGAGACGTGGAGCGCGAAGCCCCCGTGCTCCTCGTCCGGCAGGATCGCGAACGACTCGACGACCGCCGTCAGGTGCTGCTCCGCTCGCTCGAGACGGGCGCGGTCTCGAAGCGCCGCCGGCTCCGTCAGCCGTTCGCGGACGAGGGTCCTCACGAGCGCCTCGGGAAAGCCGCGCGCCGAAAGGCGCGCGGTGAGCTGCCGCCAGTCCTGCATCTCGGTCACGAGGGAGACGAGCCGGTCGCCGCGCGCGCTCTTCTCCGACGTGTCGGAGACCAGGGTCCGGTCGTCCCCGATCCGGGCCAGAAGGTATCGCGCGTACTCCTTGTCGTCCTTGAGGAACGTCTCCTTCTTTCCGTCCAGCACCTTGTAGAGGGGGGGTTGGGCGATGTAGAGGTAGCCCTTGTCGATCGCCGCCTTCATCTGCCGGAAGAAGAAGGTGAGAAGCAGGGTCCGGATGTGCGAGCCGTCGACGTCGGCGTCGGTCATCAGGATGATGTGGTGATAGCGGAGCTTGTCCGCGTCGAACTCGTCGCCGATGCCGGCCCCGAGGGCGAGGATGAGCGACCGGATCTCGGCGAAGGCGAGCATCTTGTCGAAGCGCGCCTTCTCGACGTTCAGGATCTTCCCCTTGAGCGGGAGGATCGCCTGCGTCCTCCGGTCACGCCCCTGCTTGGCCGAGCCGCCGGCCGAGTCCCCCTCGACGATGTAGAGCTCCGAGAGCGCGGGATCCGCTTCCTGGCAGTCGGCCAGCTTGCCCGGGAGCCCCGCCCCGTCGAGGGCGCCCTTCCGCCGGACCAGCTCGCGGGCCTTCCGCGCGGCTTCGCGAGCCCGCGCTGCCTCGACGATCTTGTCGATGATCCGCCGGGCGACCTTCGGGTTTTCCTCGAAGAAGCTCGAGAGCTTCTCGTACGTCACGGTCTGGACCCAGGTCTTCGCCTCCTGCGAGACGAGCTTCTCCTTCGTCTGCGAGGAGAACTTCGGGTCGCGGATCTTGAGGGAGACGACCGCCGTCAGTCCCTCGCGGCAGTCGTCTCCCGCGAGGGCCGTGTCCTTCAGGTTCTTCGTCAGCTGGTTCGCCTCCGCGTACCGCTGGATGGCCCGCGTCAGCGCCGCCTTGAGCCCCTCGAGATGTGTCCCGCCGTCCTTGTTCGAGATCGTGTTGGTGAAACAGAAGATCTGCTCGAGGTACCCGTTGTTCCACTGGAGCGCCACGTCGAGGCGCTCGTTCTTCGCGTCGGCGACGGGGTCGCCGGTCGTTTCTCTCACGTCCGAGAACGTGATGACCGTGTCGTGGAGCGGCTCCTTGTTCTTGTTCAGGTGCTCCACGAACGAGCGGATGCCCCCGTCGTACCGGAAGGTGTGGCGTTTCGGCCCCTTCTCGTCCCGCTCGTCGACGACGTCGATCGTCACGCCGGAGTTCAGGAAGGCCAGCTCCCGGAGGCGCTGCGAGAGGGCGTCGAAGTTGAACGCCGAGACGCTGAAGATCTCGGGGTCGGCGTGGAAGGTGATCCGCGTCCCCGTCTTCGCCGTCTTCCCCACCTCGCGGATGGACTCCTGGGGCACCCCGCGGACGTACTTCTGCTGCCAGACCTTCCCCTCGCGCTTCACCTCCACGAGGAGGGTCTCGGCGAGCGCGTTGACCACCGAGAGGCCGACACCGTGGAGGCCGCCCGACACCTTGTAGGCGTTGTCGTCGAATTTCCCGCCCGAGTGCAGGTCGGTCAGGATGATCTCGAGCGTCTCGCGGTGGTGGACGGGGTGCGGGCCGACCGGGATGCCGCGCCCGTTGTCCTCGACCGTGACCGCGTTGTCGGCGTGGACCGTCACGACGACGTGGTCGCAGTAGCCCGCCTGCGCCTCGTCGATCGCGTTGTCGACGAGCTCCGTGACCATGTGGTGCAGGCCGGTGATGTCGTCGGTGTTCCCGATGTACATCCCCGGCCGTTTCCGGACGGCCTCGAGCCCCTTCAGGAGCTTGATCGAATCGGTGGTGTAGCTGTCCGCGCCCGCCGGGCGGCCGTTCGTGCCGCCTTCCCCGATCGGCGGGGCGCCGGTTCCCGCGACGTCCTTCATCGCTCCCCCGCCCGGGCGCGGACGTCCGCCCCGCCCCGCCCGGCGCCGAGGATCCCCTCGCGCGCGAGGCGGCCGCGCGTCATCCGGAAGAGGACGCCGGCCGGGAGCGGCAGCCCGCGGACGGCCTCCGGCCGGGCCGACGTCAGAAAGAACTGCGCGTCCTCGGGCAGCGCCTCGGCGAAGGCCGCGAGGACGTCGGGGTCCCATTCGGAGTCGAAGTCGTCGAACGCGAGGGCCGGCGCGGTGCCGACGGCGCCGCCGACGAGAGCGGTCTCCGCCAGGGTCCAGGCGAGGACGAGCGTCCGGTTCTCGCCGGAGGAGGCGCGGGACGTCACGGCCGTGCCGCCGCTCGTCAGGACCACGTCGTCCCGGTGGGGGCCGGCGAGGCACCGCCCGGCCCGGCGCTCCTCGGCCGCCCGCTCCGTCATCCGGGCCCGGAGGGCGTCCGCCAGAAGCTCGGCGGGCCCGTCGGCCGGCAGGTCGCTCGCGATCTCGAGCCGGAGGTCGGCAAATGGGGACCGGAGGCGCGCCGCGCTCTCGGAAAGATGTCGTTCCAGGATCCGGACGGCCCGCCGGCGCGCCGCGGCCACGCGCCCGCCGGAGATCGCCAGGGCCTCCTCGTAGACGGCGAGCTCATCCGCGTCGAACCGGCCCTTGGCCGCGAGGAGGCGCGTCTTCGAGGCGCGCGCCTTCTCATAGGCGGCGTGATCCCGGCCGTACTCCGGGTCGAGCGCCTGCGCGGCGCGGGAGAGGGCGCGCCGCCGCTCCGCCGGCGGCCCGCCGTAGCGGGTGAGGTCGCGCGCGGTCAGGAAAACGACCGGAGCCAGACGGCTGGCCCGGAGGCGCGAGATCCGCTCCCCGTTCCAGAACTGCTCGCGGGCTCCGACCGAGATCCGAGCGCCGAGGTGTCCGTCCCGGTCCGCCGGGGCGGCCTCCGGCCGGCGGATCCTGGCCGACAGGAGGATCCGCGGTTCGCCCGCCCGGAGCGCCTCGGACAGGTCGGAGGTCCGGAAGGAGGGCCGGCCCGTCGCGACCGCCAGCGCTTCGAGCAGGTTCGTCTTTCCCTGCCCGTTGTCGCCGACGATCAGGTTGAGGCGGGAGTGAAACTCGATCCGGCCGCCGGCGAGATTCCGGAAGCCTTCGGGGGTGAGTGCTGTGATCTCCACGAACGACCGCTACATCCTCATCGGCATCACGACGTACAGGTAGTTCCGGATGCCGGCCAGCGGCTCGCCGGGACGCCCCTGACACTGAGCCTGTTCGTCCTTGACGAAGAGATGGACGTCCTTCGTCTCGGCCGCCTCGAGGAACTGCTCGAGGTACCGCGCGTTGAGCCGCAGCGTCAGGCTCCCCTGGTCGAACGCGACCGCGAGCTCCTGGCTGCCGTCGCCGACGTCCTGGCTTTCGGAGGAGACGACGAGCTGTCCCGGCCCGAATCCCAGGCTGACCGCCTTCGTCCGATCGCCGGACAGGAGTGCGATCCGCCGGACGGCGCCGAGAAGGTCCTCGCGCCCCACCGTGGCCCTCTTGTCGTTTTCCTTGCTGATCACCTTTTCGTAATCGGGGAAGCGCCGCTCGTCCAGCTTGGCGTAGAGCCGGCGCGAGCCGACGGCGAAGCCGATGTGGTTGGTCCCGCGAATGATCGAGACCGCCGTGTCGTCACCGGCGTCCAGCTTGCCGAGCTCGTCCAGAATCTTCTTCGAGACGAGGACCGGCTCGAATCCGGCGTCGGCTTTCACGCCGTCGATCTCCACGAGGGCGAGCCGGTGTCCGTCCGTCGCCACCATTTCCGCCGTCCCGCCGCCTTTCGTCTTCAGGAGAGCGCCCTGAAGCTGCAGGCGCATCTCCTCCGTCGAGACCGCAAAGCGGACCTTGTCCACCATCCGGCGAAGCGCGCCGAAGCTGAGCGTCAGCGTCGGCCCCTGACCGGTTTCCGGACGGGTCGGGTAATCGCTCGCCGGCAGGCCGTTCAGCCGGATCCGGATTTTCGGTTCCTTGCAGGAGAACGCCACGTGATGGTTTTCGAGAACCTTCAGGCTGATCTCGGCCTCCGACGGCAGATCGCGCAGGACGTCGTACAGCCGACGGGCGGGCACCGTGACCGCGCCCTCGCTCTTGACACTGGAGGTCGGAATCTCCGAGACGAACGTCGTGTCGAGGTCCGTCGCGGTGAGAGTCAGCCGCGAGTCTCGAACTTCGAGCAGGACGTTTCCGAGTATCTGATGGGTCGTGCGTCGCTCGACGACTCCCTGGAGAAGTCCCAGTTCACGCGCGAAAACGGCAGCCCGAAGATTGAGCTCCACAGCGGCTCCTTTACCCTTCAAATCTTAGCATTGGAGTACCTTAGAACCGAAGTAGTAGTAGTACGGCTGTGGAGGTGGCGGAAAACGAAACAAACAGTTGCAATAGAACGAGTTAACTGTCACACAACCCGACAGGCCGGGAGTCGGGTGCTCTGTGAAAAAAGGGAGGGTGTCCCGAGTCGGGCCGAGGCTGTCCAGCGGGGGGCCTGTTTCGCTGGAAATGGCGGTGAAAATCTCAGCGAAACTGTGCCACGAAGCCCGCGACGAGCCGGTCCAGATCGGGGTCTTCCTCGCGCAGGGCGGCGATTTTCCGAATGGCGTGAAGGGCCGTCGTGTGGTGTTTGTCACTGAAGAGGCGGCCGATCTCCGGCAGGGAAAGGTCGGTCGCCTCCTTGAGGACGTGCATGGCGACCTGCCGCGGAAAGACGATCGGGCCGCGTTTCGTCCGCGCCCGGAGATCTGCCGATTTGAGGCCGTAGTGGGCGGCCACGGCGCGGATGATCTCCGCCGGCGAGGCGCTCTGCTCGTCGACCCGAAAGACGTCCCGAAGAGCCTCCCGCGCCACCTCGAGCGACACCGGCTCTCCCTTCAGCGAGGAGAACGCGACGACCCGGTTGAAATACCCTTCGAGCTCCCGGATCGACGACTTGATCTTCCCGGCGAGAAAGAAGGCCACGTCGTCCGCCAGCTTGATCTGGTGGGCATCGGCCTTCTGGCGGAGGATGGCAACCTTGGTTTCGAAGTCGGGCGCCTGAATGTCCACGATGAGGCCTCCCTCGAACCGGCTCTTCAGCCGGTCCGTAAGGCCCGGAATCTCGCGCGGCGGCACGTCCGACGAAAAGACGATCTGGTTTCCCTCGTCGTAGAGGGCGTTGAAGGTGTGGAAGAGCTCGTTTTCGGACGCTTCCTTCCCGACCACGAACTGTACGTCGTCGAGGAGCAGGAGGTCGGCCGCCCGGAGGCGCTGTCGCAAGCTCTCCATCCGGTTGAAGCGGACCCCCTGGACGACCTCGTTCACGAAGCTCTCGGACGTCAGGTAGACGATCCGCTCCCCCGGCCGCCGGGAGACCCGGCGGTGACCGATCGCCTGCATGAGGTGGGTCTTTCCGAGGCCGGTCCCGCCGCAGATGAAGAGCGGGTTGTACTGCCGCGACGTCTGGTCGGCGACGCGGAGCGCCGCGGCGTGCGCGAGCCGGTTCGACTCGCCCGTCACGAAGTTCTCGAACGTGTAGGCCGGATTCAGCCCGCCGGTCCGGCGCCGGGGCTCGGCCGGCACCCGGAGCGGCTCCGCCGTCGACGCGTAGTCGCCGTCGGCCACGAAACGGATCTCCCGGTTCCCGAATCCGGCTCGCTGCGCCGCCTCGGCGATCTGCGCGCCGAACGCCTCCGGGATGTAGTTCACGTAGAGCGGTGCGCGGACGTGGACCACGACGGCCTCGGACGACTCCGACCGCTGGCGGGAATCGCGGAACCAGGTCTCGAAGTCGCGCTCGTCGACCCGGCTCTTGAGGTGTTCGAGGATCTTGGTCCAGGCGGTCATCTTTTCCACAGGATCTTCAGCGCTGTGCAAATCGGTTCCGCGGAGCGGGCGGCGGATGCTATCAGCGCCGCCGGCGGGCGGAAAGGGCCTCCCGGAAGAGCGCCGGTTGACAGCAGGGTGGCGCTCCCGGAGAATCCCCCGCTCCCCGTCCCTGGAGCCGAATCATGAAGAGAACCTTCCAGCCGAACAAACGCCACCGGAAGAGGACGCATGGCTTCCTCGTCCGGATGAGAACCAAGAGCGGGCGCGCTGTCCTCGCGCGCCGGCGGGCCAAGGGCCGCAAGCGGCTGTCCGTCTGAAGGGCGGACGGACCGCCGGCCGGCGTTCAGCCGTCCCGCCGATGGTCTCCGGAAAGCGCGACAGCACGACGGGCCGCGGGGCCGAGGGCTTCCCGCCGGGGCGACGTCTGCGCCGCCGGGGCGAGTTCCGAAAGACCTATGACGCGGGACGCCGGAGCCCGGGGCGGCTGGTGGTGGTCTTCGCCTCCCCCGGGGAGGGCGACGGTCCGCGACTCGGCATCACCGTGACGAAGAAAGTCGGAAATGCCGTCGTCCGGAACCGGCTCCGCCGGCAGGTCCGCGAGATCTTCCGCCGCTCGCCGGCCACCCGGACCGCCCCCCCGGGGCGACTCGTCGTCAACGTGTCGCCCCGGGCGGCGCAGGCGTCGTTCGTCGAACTGCGCGAGGAGCTCGAGCGGCTCTTCGCTCTCGCGCTCGGGCCGGCAACATGAACGCCGGCACGCGCGCGGCGGCGGGCCTCCTCTCGCTCTACAAGCGGTTCGTGTCGCCGGTTCTTCCCCGGGCCTGCCGCTTTCACCCGACCTGTTCCGAGTACGCGCGGGAGGCCATTCTTCGCCACGGCTTCGCCCGGGGCGCGGGACTCGCCCTCCGCCGCCTCGGGCGGTGCCACCCCTTTCACGAGGGGGGCTTCGATCCGGTGCCTTAAGCTCGCGCGTTCCTCTAGGAGAACCCTTGGATACGAAGCGTCTCATCCTCGCCCTCGCCCTCTCGGCAGCCGTCCTGATCGTCTGGACGATGCTCTTTCCGCCGCCGCCCCCCAGGCCGGCCCCGCCGAGCCCAACCCCGGCGGCGACGAAAGCGCCCGCGAGCCAGGCGCCGGCCCCGACAGTCGTCCCGACGGCCCCGGCCGCTCCGGCTCCCCCGCCAGTCTCGGTCCCGCCGGTGGCGGCCGCCGCGGAGGAAACCGTCGCGGTGGACGCGGGGCTCTATCACGCGACGCTTTCGAACCGCGGCGGCACGATCCGGTCGTTCACGCTGAAGAGGTTCCAGGATGCGGCCGGCCGGCCGCTCGACCTCGTCCGGCACGGGGCGGGCTTCCCCGGATTCACCCTCGCTCCCGACCCGTCGGATCCCTTCCTCGCCCGGGCCGGCCAGGCGCTCTTCAAGGTCGAGAAGGCGGAGAAGGACGGCGCCGTCACGATCCTGTTCCGCTACCGGGAGGCGGACGGAAGCGGTCTGGTCCGCACGTACGTCTTCCGGAGCGGGTACGTCGTCTCCGCGACGCTGGAGCGCGAGGGGGCGCCGGGGCAGCCGGCGGGAGCGGTCCTCGGGCCGGGGATCGGCAACCCCTCGGCCGAGGAGCTGAAGAGCCAGTACACGCGCCCTGGGTCGGCCGTGGCGCTCGGGGCGACCGGCTCGGTCACGCGGAAGGCGAACGGAGAGCTGAAGGAGCCGATGCCCGTCGGTCCGGGCCTCACGGCCGTCGGGCTCGAGGACAACTATTTTCTCGCCGCGTTTCTCCCCGCGCCCGCCGCCGCGGCCACGTTCCGGCCGCAGACCGTGACCGGCGCGCCGGCGGCCGACGGCAAGGAGCCCCCGGCCCTCTCCGAGAACACGGTGGTCCTCTCCGGCGCCGGCGCCGTCTCGACCGATCTCTACTTCGGGCCGAAGGACATCGGGGTCCTGGAGAAGATCCGCCCCGGGATGGACCGGCTCATCGACTACGGCTGGTTCGCGATCCTCGTCAAGCCGCTCCTCTGGACCCTGAAGGAGATCCAGAGCGTCGTGAGGAACTGGGGGGTCGCGATCCTCGTCATCACGGTCCTCATCAAGCTCCTCCTCTACCCGCTCACCCACAAGCAGCTCGTTTCGATGAAGAAGATGGGGGCCCTCCAGCCGAAGATGGAG
>DATIWM010000056.1:0-5566 GCA_035519355.1 Thermoanaerobaculia bacterium
CACGGCGGCGGGGATGATTCTCGGCACGGCGGCCTACATGAGCCCCGAGCAGGCCCGGGGGAAGACGGTCGACAAGCGGGCGGACGTCTGGGCCTTCGGCTGCGTCCTCTACGAGATGCTGACGGGGAAGCGGGCCTTCGAGGGGGAGACCGTCAGCGACACGCTCGCGGCCGTCCTGATGAAGGAGCCGGACTGGACGGCGCTTCCGGCCGGGACGCCAGCCGGAGTGAGGCGAGTTCTTCGGAAATGCCTGCAGCGGGATGCGAAGCTGCGACTCCACGACATCGCCGACGCGCGGCTGGACCTGGAGGAACTGAGCGGTCCCGGTGCTACGGGTTCATTACCCTTCGAAGAAAGACAGGCGGGTCCAGGTCCCACTCTGGGTCGCAGCGCACAGACGGTGTCCACGCGAGGGAGCAGAAAGTCCCTCTATCTTTCCTGGGCCCTTGCGGCCGCCTTCGCCGCGGCTGCCGGGGCGCTCGCGCTGCGCGCTCGCGCCCCGCGGTCCGTGCCCCGCGAGCCCACGGCTTTCGCCGCGTCGATTCCCGCTGGCGACGGCCTCGCGTATGACGACGTGCCCGTCCTGGCCCTGTCGCGCGACGGGCGGCGGCTCGTCTACGCGGCCGAACGCGGCGGGGCACGCCGGCTCTTCCTGCGGTCCCTGTCGGAGCTCGAAGCTCGCCCGATCGAAGGGGCCGGCGGGGCGAGAAGCCCGTTCTTCTCGCCCGACGGCCAGTGGCTCGGGTTCTTCGCCGAAGGGAAGCTGAAGAAGGTCCAGCTCACTGGCGGCCCCGCGCAGACGATCTGCGACGGCGTGACCGCCCACCGGGGGGCGTCGTGGGCGGAGGACGACTCGATCGTCTTCTCCCCCGAGTACGCCACGGGGCTCTTCCGCGTTTCAGCGAGAGGGGGCAAGCCCGAGCAGCTGACGAAGCCCGACGCCGGCAAGGGCGAACGGACCCACCGCTGGCCAGAGGTTCTTCCGGGCGGGGACGCCGTCCTCTTCACGATTGGCTACGCGAACAGCCCCGGCAACTACGACGACGCGAAGGTCGCGATCCTCGATCGGAAGTCGGGAAAGACCCGCATCCTGATCGAGGGGGGCAGCATGGCCCGGTACGTTCCATCCGGGCACCTGCTGTATGTCCGGGCGAGGTCGGTGCTGGCCGTTCCGTTCGATCTCGCCAGGAGGGAAGTGACCGGCGAGCCGTATCCGGTGCCCGAGAAGATCGCCGGTGACCCCTCCAGCGGGATCGCCTACTTCGCGGTCGGGGGCGACGGCACGCTCGTCTTCGTCCCCGGCGGCACCGCTTCGTCCGACGGCAAGCTCGTCCTCGCCGATCGCAAGGGGGCGCTGACGGAGCTGCCGCTGCCGCCCCGGGAGTACCGGTACCCGCGTTTTTCTCCCGATGGCCGGAAGATCGCATTCTCGGTCGGCGGGGGGCGGGGCGGCGACGACGACGTCTGGGTCTTCGAGACGGCGAGCGGCTCGCTCACCCGGCTCACGTTCAATGGCAGCGGTTTCTGCCCGATCTGGTCGCGCGACGGCCGACGGGTGGCGTACGCATCCTCCCGCGGCAAGGCCGAAGGCATCTACGCGCGGCCCGGCGACGGAAGCGGCGGGGAGGAGTGGCTCTTCGAAGACTTCACGGCCCGGCTTCCCTCGGACTGGTCGCTGGACGGGAAGACCCTGATCTTCACGCACCCGGCCAACGAGGTCTGGCTGGCTTCTCTGACGGGGGACAAGAAAGCCGAGGTCTTTCAGCCGAACAGCAACGCGGGCGTCTACTCGCCGGACGACCGATGGATCGCGTACTCGGCCGCGGGAAGCGCCGGCTCCCCGTCCGAGATTTTCGTGCAGGCGGCCGACGGAAAGGGCGGGAAATGGCAGGTGACGACCGACGGCTCCAACCTGCCGGTCTGGACTTCGAAAGAGGTCTTCTTTCTTCATGGCGGGCAGATCCGGTCCGTCGAGGTCCAGACTCAGCCGACGTTCAAGGCGGGATTGCCCCGAACCCTGTTCGAGGGCCAGTTCGAGCTTCGCACCGCGCCTCTTCGCAACTACGACGTCACCCGCGACGGCCAGCGGTTCGTCTTCGTCCGGGGAGGGTCGGAAGTCGGCGCAAAGGAAGTCGACGTCGTTCTCGACTGGGCCCGGGAGCTCGGGCGCTCCGCACCGGGAAGAAAGCCATGAGCGACGCGATGCCGGTGCGTTCGCGCCATTTTTCCGTACCTGGAAGGAATCCGAGATGACCCTCGCCGGCGGGACCCGCCTCGGTTCGTATGAAGTCCTGTCGGCGCTCGGCGTTGGCGGGATGGGGGAGGTCTACCGGGCGAAGGACACGAAGCTGGGTCGCGACGTGGCGATCAAGGTCCTTCCCGAGAAGTTCTTCGGAGACAGGGAGTCGATCGCCCGGTTCGAGCGGGAGGCGCAGTCGCTGGCGGCGGTGAGCCATCCCCACATCGCCGCCCTCTACACCTTCGAGGAGATTTCCGGCCGGCACCTCCTGGTGATGGAGCTGGCCGAGGGACAGACGCTCACCGATCGTCTCGTGAAGGGCCCGCTGCCTCTCGACCAGCTCCTGAGGCTCGCGATCGAGATCGCCCTGGCGCTGGACGCGGCCCATCGGGCGGGTATCGTCCACCGGGATCTGAAGCCCGGAAACGTGATGCTGACGAAGTCGGGCGTGAAGCTGCTGGACTTCGGCCTCGCGAAAGCCGCGGCGTCTCCCGTGCAACCCTCGGAGTTGACCTCCCAGCCGACGGAGCTGCCGAAGAACCTCACGGAGAAGGGGACCATCCTCGGGACGTTCCAGTACATGGCGCCGGAGCAGCTCGAAGGGAAGGAGGCCGACAGCCGGACGGACATCTTCGCATTCGGGGCCGTGCTCTACGAGATGGCGACCGGCAAGAAGGCCTTCGCCGGCTCGAGCCAGGCCTCGCTGATTTCGGCGATCATGTCTTCCGATCCCCCGCTGGTTTCCACGATTCAGCCGATGACCCCGCCGGCCCTGGACCGGGTCGTGAGGACGTGTCTGGCGAAGGACCCGGAGGAGCGGTGGCAGAGCGCTCACGACGTGGCCGGCGAGCTGAAGTGGATCGCCGAGGGCTCTCAGGCCGGGGCGCCGGCCGTCGTCGTGTCACGCCGCAAGAACCGGGAGCGGCTCGCGTGGGCGCTTGGAGCGCTTCTGGCCGTCACGACGGCGGCCCTGGCTCTTCTCCTCCTGACCCGACGCGTCGAGGTCCCCCGGACGGTTCGGACATCGATCCTCCCCCCGGAGAAGGCCGCGTTCGCATTTACCGAGGGTCCCGTGGCCGTCTCGCCGGATGGACGGTCGCTGGCGTTCGTTGCCGGGGCCGAAGGCAAGTGGATGCTCTGGGTGCGGCCGCTGAGCACTCCGGTGGCTCGGGTGCTGTCCGGAACGGAAGGGGCTTCCGTTCCGTTCTGGGCGCCTGACAGCCGGTCTCTCGGCTTCTTCGCGGATGGAAAGCTGAAGAGGATCGACGTCTCGGGCGGCGCTCCCCAGACCCTGAGCGATGCCGTCGATGAGGGAGGAGCCTGGAATCGCGAAGGCACGATCCTCTTCTCGCCGAGGTCCCGCGAGGAACTTCATCGCATTCCCGCGGCCGGCGGAAACCCGGTGCCCGTCACAAGAATGGTCGCGCCGGAGTTCACCCACGGGGCCCCGTCCTTCCTTCCTGACGGGAATCACTTTCTCTACTTGGCCACGGTCTTCATGGATGGCGAAGTTCGCATTGGATCCCTCGACGGAAGGGTGCAGAAGCGCCTGTTCAGGGCTACGTCTGGCGCGGTCTACGTGCCGCCCGGCTACCTCCTCTTCGCGCGCGGACGCACGCTGCTCGCGCAAGGCTTCGACCCCGGCCGCCTCGAGCTGAAGGGCGAGGCCTTCCCGGTCGTCGAGGGAATCCAGGTCTTTCCGAACTCGGGTCTGGCCGTCTTCTCGGCCTCCCAGAACGGCATCCTGGCCTACCAGAGCGACGCGGGAGGCGGCCTCTCGCGCCTCGTCTGGTTCGATCGCGCCGGCAAGGAGCTGGAGACGCTCGGCCCGCCTGCGAACTATCTGCACCCGCGTCTGTCCCACGACGGGAGGAGACTCGCCGTGGACGTGATCGACCCGCGGACCTCCCGCGCGGACATCTGGATCCACGATCTCGCAAGCCGCGCGGTGACACGTCTGACCCTGGGGCCCGGAAGCAACACCTTTCCCGTCTGGTCCCCCGACGACAGCCGCATCGCGTTTGCGTCCAGCCGCGTCAACTCCGGCGATCTCTACGTCAAGGAGGCCTCGGGTGCGGGAAACGACGAGATTCTCTATTCTCAACCGGACCTGAAGGTGCCGTGCGACTGGTCGATGGACGGGCGATTTCTAGGCTTCTCCGTCATCCCCACGGAGACGAGGACGAGGTGGGACATCTGGACTCTCTCGCTGTCGGACCGGAAGCCGAAGTCCATCCTCGTCACGCCCGGCGTCGATGTCCTGCCGCGGTTCTCTCCGAACGGCCGCTGGATCGCGTATCAGTCCGAGGAGTCAGGGAGGTTCGAGGTCTTCGTGGAGGCGTGGCCGGGACCGGGAGGACGGTGGCAGGTTTCGCCCGAAGGAGGACGCGAGCCCGTCTGGCGAGCTGACGGCAAGGAGCTCTTTTTCGTAGAGGCCGGCCGCGTCATGGCCGTGCCGGTCCGGGCCGGTGCCGCGTTCGAGTTCGGAAAGCCTCAGCCCCTCTTCTTCGCGCGGATGCCGGACATGCCCTTCTGCAAGTACGACGTCTCCGCGGACGGCCAGAGGTTCCTGGTCAACACGGTTGTCAGCGAGGCCCAGTCCAACCCGATCACGCTCGTCCAGAACTGGACGGAGGAGCTGAAAGGGAGATGACGCTCGCCGGCGGGACGAGGGTCGGACCTTACGAGGTTGTCTCCCTTCTCGGCGCCGGGGGAATGGGGGAGGTCTACCGGGCGAAGGATACGAAGCTCGGAAGAGAGGTCGCGATCAAGGTCCTTCCGGAAGAATTCTTCGAAGACAAGGACCGGGTGGCCCGCTTCGAGAGAGAGGCGAAGTCGCTGGCCGCGCTGAATCACCCGGGCATAGCCGCGGTCCACTCATTCGAAGAAATCTCCGGTCGGCATCTCCTCGTGATGGAGCTGGTCGAGGGAGAGGACCTCGGGCAGCGGCTCGTCTCCGGCGCCTTTCCGCTCGACGAATCTCTGGCTTACGCGAAGCAGATCGCCGAGGCGCTGGAAGCGGCGCACGAGAAGGGGATCGTCCACCGGGACCTGAAGCCCGCCAATATCAAGGTCACGCCCGACGGGCGGGTCAAGCTTCTGGATTTCGGGCTGGCGAAGATCTTCGAGGCCGATCCGGCCGTCTCTTCGCCGTCGGCCACGCACTCGCCGACGCTGACCGCCCGCGCCACGGCGGCGGGGATGATTCTCGGCACGGCGGCCTACATGAGCCCCGAGCAGGCCCGGGGGAAGACGGTCGACAAGCGGGCGGACGTCTGGGCCTTCGGCTGCGTCCTCTACGAGATGCTGACGGGGAAGCGGGCCTTC
>DATIWM010000057.1:0-2448 GCA_035519355.1 Thermoanaerobaculia bacterium
TACTCGTACGGCTCGACGCTGAAGGTGCCGGAAGCGTCGCCGTCCGGGCTCGAGGGGGGACCGACGAGCGTCGAGCCGGTTCTGCCGCTTCCCCGCACCTACTCCGTGGAGGCGCCCATCTCGAATCCCTACGACATCGAGGTGCCGATCGGCGAGTTCGCCGTCCTCCGGTTCGGGGTCTCGCGGAAGGAGCTGGCCAAGCGGGTGGAGAAGCTGCGGAACGAGCTCTACCTCCGGACGGCCGCGGCGGCCGTCGTCTCGCTCCTCGGCATCGGGGCGGCGTCGGCGGCCATGGCGATCCTCTACCGGCGGACCCGGCGGGCGGAGGACGCGCGCGTGGAGGCCGAGCGGCGCGCGGAGCTGGGCGAGGTGGCCGCGGGCCTCGCGCACGAGATCCGGAACCCCCTGAACGCCATGAGCCTCAACCTCGAGCTGCTCGAGGAGCAGCTCGACCGGGCGTCGAAGGGGAGCGCCGCGTCCGCCGGGGCCGCGGCGGATCTCGCTCTGGCCGCCCGCCAGGAGACCGGACGGCTCGCGAAGCTCCTCACCGACTTCCTCGCCTACGCGCGCCCCTCGCCCATCAGCTCCGTCCCCTCGGACCTGAATGATCCGGCGGCGGAGGCGGTCTCGTTCCTCACGCCGGAAGCGGTGAAGCGGGGGATCGCCCTCGACTTCACGCCCCACCCGGGCGGCGCCGCGGCCCGGCTCGACGCGGCCCGCGTCAAGCAGGTCGTCCTGAACCTCATCGGCAACGCCCTCGACGCCGTCGAGGACGAGAAGGCGCAGGCGCGGGAGGTCCACGTCCGCGTGGACGAGGAGGGGGCCTTCTGGCGGCTCACGGTGACCGACCTCGGGCCGGGCGTCCCGGACGAGAAGAAGGAGGAGCTTTTCCGCCTCTTCGAGTCGACGAAGCCGGCGGGAACCGGGCTGGGACTGCCGATCGCGGACCGGATCGTCCGCGCGCACGGCGGCACGCTGACCCTCCACTCGGAGAAAGGCCAGCCGACCCGCGCCGTCGCGACGTTCCCGAAGCTCGCGACCTAGCCGGCGGGGAGGATCTTCTCCCCGGAGAGCTCCGCCTCCCCGCGCTGGTAGTCGAGGATCCGCTCCACGAGCTTCTTCACCGGCGCGGGAAAACCGAGGAGCAGCTCGCCCGCGGGGTTCAGCGTCACCTGCTCGGTTGTCCCCGTCGCGAGGAGCTCGCCGAGGGGGAGGCGCCGCACCTCGTAGTCCATCACGAGCTTCGCCATCTCCGGCGGGCGCAGCGTGGCGGCCACGAGGAGCGAGTCGTCGAGTCGCGCCGACTGCTTCACGGCCAGAGCGGCTCTCGTGATCGGCACCTTGTAGCCGGCGGCCATCGCCTCGGCCGGGGTCAGTCCCGCCGCCGCGCAGAGCGCGTTTCGCGCGACCTCGAAGTACAGAAGGTAATGCCCGTGCCAGACGACGCCATAGGAGTCGACCTCCGGGAAACGGACCTCGAAGGAGACGGTGAAGCGGCGGGACGTCATGGCCGCGAGAATACCGCCGCCAGGAAGTTGCCCCCGGCGCCGAAGGCGTCGACGAGAACCGCGCCGGTGGCGGGCCGCTCCGCCAGTTGGGCCGCGGCGAGGGCCATCTGGATGGCGCCGGCGCAGGGGTTCTCTCCCAGCGCCTCCTTCACGGCGGCCGTCGGCGGGAGCTTCGGAAAGACCTCGGCCAGCGCGCGCGCCTCGGCCTCGTCGGTGAGGGGAACGCCGTTCCGGGAGAGGTGGACGAGGCCGATGGCGGAGGGAGGGAGGCCGGCCTCGTCGAGCGCCGCGCGGATGGTGACGGCGAGACGCTCCGGGTCGGCTCTTCGCGCCTGCGGCGAGACGGCGGCGGGACGCATGACGACCGAGGCGACGCGCGCTTTGGGAACGGCTCCGCGCGCGCGGGCGGCCTCCTCGTCCTCCACGAGAAGGCAGGCGGCGCCCTCTCCCAGGACGAAGCCGGCTCGCCGGTCCGTTCGCGTCGAGTGGATCCGCTCGTAGGCGAGGTGGTAGGTGAGGTTCCATTCGTCGGCAGCCCCGACGACGAGCGCGTCCGCCCGGCCCCTTTCCAGCATCAGCCCCGCGTAGAGGAGGGCGTTCAGCGCCGCGCCGTCCTTCTGCGTGATCGTCACGTTCGGCCCGCGGATTCCGAGCTCGATGGCCGCGACGGAGGCCGGGGCGTTCGAGACGGTGTACGGGAAGAGGAACGGCGAGGCCGCCTCGGGCCCCTCGAGCGCCATCTGCCGCTCGAAGTCGACGAGCGGCCCGGCGCCGGCCGAGCCGGTGCCGAGGAGGATTCCGGTCCGCTCCTCGCGCCCCGCCAGGACGTAACGGGAATCGGCGAGCGCCTGCACCACCGCCACGACGGCGTACTGGCTGGCCCGGTCGAGCCGCCGCGACTTCATCTTCGACAGCTCGGGCTCGGTCGTGAAGGAGACGA
>DATIWM010000058.1:0-3341 GCA_035519355.1 Thermoanaerobaculia bacterium
TTGTCGCCGAAGGGGGCGTCGGGCCCGGTCACCGGCTGGGGGGCTCCGATTCTTATCGGCTGCGCCAGCATGGAGGTCGAGACGAGGACTCCCATCGCCGCCAGAGCCTGAGACATCACTCTGCGCATCACGTTCTCCCTCTCCTTCTTGTCGAAATCGCCGCGGCTTCAGCCGAGCGTTGGCATCGCGTAGCCGGCCTTCCCCTTCTCCTCGGGCTCGGGCCAGCGCGTGGTGACGGCCTTCGTTCGCGTGTAGAACTTCACCCCCTCCGCGCCGTGAATGTGGAGGTCGCCGAAGAGGGACTGCTTCCATCCGCCGAACGAGTAGAAAGCCATCGGTACGGGGATCGGGACGTTGATTCCCACCATGCCGACCTGGACCTCGTGCTCGAAGGTCCGGGCGGCGTCTCCGGAATTCGTGAAGATCGCCGTCCCGTTGCCGTAAGGGTTCTGGTTCACGATGGCGATCGCCTCGTCGAGGCTGCGTGCCCTGAGAACGACCAGCACCGGCCCGAAGATCTCTTCTCGGTAAACGGTCATCGACGGCGTCACGTTGTCGAAGAGAGTCGGACCGAGGAAGAAACCGTTCTCCGAGCCCGGGACCTTCAGGCCCCGCCCGTCCAGGACCGGCTTCGCCCCTTCCTGCACCCCTTTTTCGATGAGCCCGCGGACCCGCTCGCGGTGGGCGGCCGTGACGAGGGGACCCATCTCGACGCCCGACCCGGTGCCGGGCCCGACTCTCAGGGCCTCCGCTTTCTGGCGCACCCGTTCCACCAGGCGGTCGCCGATCTCTCCCACCGCCACCACGGCCGAGATCGCCATGCAGCGCTCCCCCGCGGAACCGAAAGCCGCGCCGATGAGCGCATTGGCCGTGAACTCCAGCTCGCAGTCCGGCAGGACCACGGCGTGGTTCTTCGCCCCCGCGAGCGCCTGCACCCGCTTGCCGGCCCGCGCGGACGTTTCGTAGACGTGCCGCGCGACCGGCGTCGAGCCGACGAACGACACGGCGTTCACCCCGGGGTGCGCGAGGAGGGCGTTCACCGCCTCGCCGTCACCCATGAGGACGTTCAGGACGCCGTTCGGCAGGCCCGCCTCGTGAAAGAGCCGCGCGAGGAGAAGCGAGCAGGACGGGTCCTTCTCCGACGGCTTCAGGACGAACGTGTTCCCGCAGGCGATGGCCACCGGGAACATCCACATCGGCACCATCGCCGGGAAGTTGAAGGGGGTGATGCCGGCGCAGACGCCGACGGGCTGGTGGACCGAATGGCTGTCCACCCCTCCGGCCACGTCCTCGGAATGCTCGCCCTTCAGGAGATGGGGGATCCCCTCGGCGAACTCCACCACCTCGATGCCGCGCTGAAGCGAGCCGGCCGCGTCGGGGAGCGTCTTGCCGTGCTCTTCCGTGATCAGGTGCGCCAGCTCCGCCCGGTGCGACTCGAGCAGCTCGCGGTAGCGGGCCAGGATGCGGGCGCGGCGCAGGGGCGGCGTCTCCCGCCAGCCGGGGAGCGCCTTCTCGGCGGTCGTCACGGCGCGATCGACGTCGGCCGGACCGGCGAACGAAACGCGGCGGATCACCTGGCCGAGAGCCGGGTCGAAGACGTCGCCGACCCGGCCGCTCGTCCCCTGAACTTCCTTGCCGCCGATCCAGAACGGAAGGACGGGTGTCGTCATGACGCTCATGAGGCTCCCCCCAGATCAGGTGCGTTCAGCGGACATCTCAAGGAGACCACTTCGCCGCGGGTGAAACCGGACGTCCATAATCGGATCGGAGCGGAAACGAGGTGGGATTCTATCGCGCGCGGCCTTCCGGACACGTCGGCTCCGGGGACAGGTCGGCGGATCTGCCGGCCCCGGACTCCCCCGAACCGCAAGGGTGGGTGCTCTACGACGGCGGCTGCGGCGTCTGTGCGCGTTGGGTGCCGTTCTGGGGGCCGACCCTGGCACGGCTCGGCCTCGGCGTCGCGCCGCTCCAGGAGCCGTGGGTGGCCGCCCGGGCCGGCGTCCCGCCCGACGCCCTCCTCAAAGACATCCGGCTCCTGCTGCGCGAGGGACGGCAGCTCGCGGGCGCCGATGTCTACCGGTACGTGCTGCGACGCCTCTGGTGGACTTTCCCGCTCTACCTTCTGGCCGCCGCGCCCGGCCTTCGCCGGCTCTTCGACCGCGCGTATCGGGCCTTCGCCGACCACCGGCACCAGGTTTCCGAGGCCTGCGGCCTCCGTCCAGCGGCGCACGAACCCTCGGCTAGACCCGTCCGTTCCGCCGTGTCCCTTCCCCTCCGGAGGGCGTTTCTCACCGCCGAGTGGCGTTCTCTCGTCATGCTGAACTACGAGGTGGATCCCCGAATCCTCGGGCCCCTCGTCCCGATCGGCACGGTGCTCGACCTGTGGCAGGGGCGCGCGCTCGTCAGCATCGTCGGATTCCGGTTTCTGCGGACACGCCTCTTCGGGGCGGCGGTGCCGTTTCACCGGGATTTCGAGGAGGTGAACCTCCGCTTCTACGTCCGGCGCCAGCTGATGGGGGACGAGGTGCGCCGCGGCGTCGTGTTCGTCCGTGAGATCGTGCCCCGGCCGGCGGTCGCGCTCCTGGCACGGCTCGCCTACAACGAGCCGTACCGCGCCGTCCCGATGCGGAGCACGGCGCCGGACACGACGGCCGAAGCACCCGGGCGGATCGCGTACGAATGGCGCACCGGCGAAACCTGGGAACGGCTCGGCGCGACGGCCGTGGGTGTGGCCGCCGTCCCGAAGCCGGAGACGGAGGCGGCCTTCATCACCGGTCACTTCTGGGGCTACACCCGCCAGCGCGACGGGGGGACCGTCGAGTACGAGGTGGCGCATCCGGCGTGGCGCGTCTGGGAGGCGGAGCGCCCGGAACTCTCCCCCGACCACCTCGGGCTCTGGACCGAGCCTTTCGCCAAGGCCCTCTCCGGACCGCCGGCTTCGGCTCTCGTCGCCGACGGCTCGGCCGTCGTCGTCTATTCGCCCCGCCGCCTGACGTGCGGGGTGGACCGGACGGAGAGACAGAGTCAGACCCGTATTGGGTGAATCCCGTCCGGGCCGGGCTCATCCGCCGGCGCGAGGCGTGGCGTCAACCGGCGAGCGCTCGAGGGATCCTCGTCGCTCGCAACCCGGGAATCCGGCTCGGTGCCTCCCGCCGTCGGGACGGTGCCTGACGGCCCCCGTCTTCCTCTGCGAAACCTTCCCGGCGGATCTCCGTCTCTCGGGAGGCGGGATCGTCCGAGCGATGACCTCATGGTGTCGAATCCGGACATCCCCGTCACGGGAGACGCCATGACCCCTCGATCGTTCGCGCCATCGCCCGCCATCCTCACCCTGACCTTCG
>DATIWM010000059.1:0-14433 GCA_035519355.1 Thermoanaerobaculia bacterium
TCCCGGCCGGCGGCGGGGCCTGGAACTGCGGGCGGGAGGAGCCGGTCTCCCTCAAGGAGTTCGCCGAGACGCTGGTCCGGGTCGCCGGCACGGGCTCGATCCGGGTCGTTCCGTTCCCCGACGAGAGGAAGCGGATCGACATCGGCGACTTTTCGACGGACGCCCGGCTCCTCCGCGAGGCGAGCGGCTGGAGGCCGGCCGTCGGCCTCGAAGAGGGGATCCGGCGGACCGTCGCCTTCTTCCGCGAGCACGGCGGGCGCTACTGGGACGCGACATCATGAACGTTCCCTTCCTCGACTTCACGCGGCTCGCGGCGGCGGAGCGCGAGGAGATGCTGGCCGCCTTCGCACGCGTCCACGCCTCGGGGCGCTACATCCTCGGGGCGGAGGTGGAGGCGTTCGAGGACGCCTTCGCGGCCTTCGTGGGAGCGCCGCACGCCGTCGGCTGCGCGAGCGGGACGGACGCTCTGACGCTGGCGCTCCGCGCGCTGGGCGTCGGCAGGGGCGACGAGGTCCTCACGGTCTCGATGACCTGCGCGCCGACGGCGACCGCGATCGTCAACGCGGGGGCGAGCCCCGTCTTCGTGGACGTGGATCCCGTGGCGCTCACGATGGACCCGGCCGTGCTCCCTTCGGCCGTCACGCCCCGGACGAAAGCGGTTCTCCCGGTCCACCTCTACGGCCGGCCGGCCCCGATGGAGGCGATCTCCGCCTTCGCGCGCGCCGCGGGGCTCCTCGTCGTGGAGGACTGCGCGCAGGCGCACGGCGCGCGCCTCGCCGGACGAAACGTCGGGACCTTCGGCGACGCGGCCGCCTGGAGCTTCTACCCGACGAAGAACCTCGGAGCGCTCGGCGACGGCGGCCTCGTGACGGTGCCCGACCGGCGCGTCGCGGAGCGGCTCCGCCGGCTCCGGAACTACGGCTATACCGTGCGGAACGACGCGGTGGAGTCCGGTTTCAACAGCCGGCTCGACGAGCTGCAGGCGGCGTTCCTCCGCGCGCGCCTGGCGCGTCTGGTCGAGGGGAACCGCCGCCGGGCCGCTCTGGCTTCGCGGTACGACGCCGCGCTGGCGGGCCTGCCCGGCCTCGGGACGCCGCCCGGTCCGGCGCCCGGTGCCGAGCCGTGCCATCACCTCTACGTCGTCCGCTCCGCCCGGCGGGACGCGCTCCGCGAACGGCTCCTCGGCCGGGGGATCGGAAGTGAGATCCACTACTCCGTGGCCGTCCACCATCAACCCGCGTTTTCGGGGTTCCCGAGAGGGCCGCTCGCGGTCACCGAGCGGGCCGTGGCCGAAGTCCTCTCGCTTCCGCTCCATCCCGGTCTCTCGAACGCCGAAGCCGAAGCCGTCGCCGTCGCCGTCCGCGAGGAAGCGGCGGCGCTCGCTCTCTGACGGACCGTTCCGTCGCCGGAGCGGGTCTCTCGCCTCAGCCGGCCCACTGCCAGTTCACGAAGAGCCAGACGTAGGCCGCCTGGGCCAGGAATCCGAGGAGGAGAAGGAGGCGGAAGAGCGTGGGGCGCCCCGCCAGTCCGGCGAGCGCGGCGAACGCGGGAAACGCCGGCAGGACGTACCGGCCCGCGCTCTCGAGCGTCCCCGTGAACGGGACGAGGCCGATCGTCATCAGGACGTAGAGCGCCTCGATCCACCGCTTCTCGCGGAGAAGCCGGACGGCGAGGAGGAAGAAGAGGAGGAGGAAGACCCCCTCGAGCGTCCGGACCGGGCTCTGGCGGAAGATCCGGCCGGTCGTCACACCGCTCCAGACGGCCTTCGCGAGGATCGTCGGACCGTCGAGGGCGGTCTTCTCCTCGAGCCCCCAGTTGTGCTGCGCCTTCATGAAGAGGAACGGGTCGCCGAAGCGAACTTCGAAATAGGTGCAGAACGTCAGGAATCCGAGGAACGGCGGGAGGCCCGTCACGAGAGAGGCGAAAAGGGCGCGCGCCCAGCTCCGCCCCTCGCGGCGGCTCTTCACGAGCGATGAGAGGGCGAGGTAGGGGGCGAGGACGACGCCCGTGATCCGCGTGAGGCCCGAGAGGTATCCCGCGGCGGCCGCCACGGCCGGTCGGTCCCGGTCGATCGAGACGACGGCGAGAAGAGCCAGGAGAAGGAGGATGGACTCCGTGTAGACGGAGAGGAAGAAGAACGACGTCGGGAAGGCGAGGAGGGCGAGCAGCGCCGGGCGGACCCGGGCCTCCCCCCAGCGCGGCCGGACCCAGGCGGCGAAGAGGAGGGCCGCGCCGAGAAGCGAAGCGGCCGAGATGAGGTTCCCCGCGGCCGAGGTCTCCATCCCGGTCGTCCGGGCGAGGAGCCTCATCAGGAGCGGATAGAGCGGGAAGAACGCGTGGTTCGTCTGCTCGCCGAACGCACGGGGCGGCGGCCCGTAGCCGTTCTCGGCGATGCTGACGTACCAGCCTCCGTCCCAGCGGGCCAGCGGCGTCGCGCGCCGGCTCAGGTCGTGACTCCACTTCGTTGGACCGGTGAGCCAGGGCGTCAACCGGGCGGCGAGAAGCGCGATGAGCCAGATCCAGAGGACCCACGCCAGGGTGACGAGGAGGAGCCGGCGGCGCGAGCTCACGGGAGGCGGCATTATAGGAACCGGATCGCGCCGTGAACCCGAACGAGTACGAGACGATGTACCGCGTCGAGGAGCGGTACTGGTGGTATCGCGGCATGCGCCGGATCGCACGGCGCGCGGCCCCCGGCCTCTTCCGGATCGCCGTGGGAGAACGCCTGCTCGACGTCGCCTGCGGCACCGGCGCGAACCTCGCGGACATGGCGCCGCCGGGCGGCGCCGTCCGGGGCGTCGGCCTCGACCTGTCGCTGGCGGGGCTTCGCCTCTGCCGCCGCCGGGGGCTCTCGCGCCTCGTCCTCGGGCGGGCGGAGGAGCTTCCTTTCCGGAGCGGCGTCTTTTCCGGAGTCTCCTGCCGCGACGCGCTGGGCTGCGTTCCGGACGATTCGAGAGCCCTCCGCGAGATCGCGCGCGTGGCCGGCCCCGGAGCTCCGGTCTACCTGACGGTGGCCGCCCTTCGCGCGTTCGCCGGGGATCAGGACGCCGCCACGCACGTCCTTCGCCGCTACACGGTGCAGGATCTGAGATGGAAAGCCGAGGCCGCGGGACTCTCCGCCGGACGCTCGGGCTATGCGAACTTCCTTCTTTCTCCCGCTATCTTCGCTGTCAGGCGTCTTCGCGCCCTGATTCTGCCGAAGCGCGAAACCGCTGCCGTCCGATCGGAGTTCGATCTCGCGCCGGGACTTCTGAACGCGCCCCTGACGGCACTTCTCGGATTCGAGGCGAAGCTGCTGGGCCTGTTCCGCTTTCCCTTTGGTGTTTCGGCCTTCTATTCTGGTTCCAAACGATTGGATTAGATCCGGATAGGGCATCTGAATCATTCCCCCTGCCGGCCCCGAAACCTAGCCTTTCACCGGTCATTAATGTCTGCAGGCATGCCCTGTCCGCGCGTGGCCCTCTCGAACGGGGTTCGGCGCGATGAAACCGTCAACACCTGTGGGGACGGCTCTGTCCCCGATTCGACCTTCTCTCGCTTTCGCAGGACGTTGAAATCGGTTTTCCGGCCGTTCCCGGGCCGGAAGGAGGAGTTCTCATGGTAGGAGTGCAGCGCGGCCTTCTGATCATGATGGCGGCCGGGGCGGTCGCCCTGGGACCGTCGGTTCTCAGGGTGGGTGGATCCGACGACGGCGCCGTGAACGAGAACGGCGGCAACCCGGCGGCGGTGTCCTATCAGGTCACCGACAAGGAGTTCTACCTTTCGGCGGACCAGATCTCGTACATCCGGCCGGGGCTGAACGTCACGCTGAACAGCGTGACGAACGTCGTACCCGGCCTTCAGCCGGTCGTCGACCTGAACATCAAGGACGACTTCGGCAATCCGCTCGACATCACCGGCGCCACGACGCCGGGGGTGATCAGCCTCCGGTTCATCGTCGCCACGTGGGACGCGGCGGCGTTCACCTACCGGAACCTGATCATCCAGGCGAGCAGCGGGAACCCGTACCGGGACAGCACCGGAACCTGGACGGCCCTCGAGGCGGGTCACTACACATACAAATTCGCCGCGAAGCTGCCGACCTTCGACACGAGCATGCCGTCGACGCTCTTCTGCGGCGGCAGCCGGAACCTGACGGACGCCCTCGGGAAGAACTACTACGTGAATACGTTCAAGGACTTCGTCCCGGCCACGGGCGCCGCGGCGACGACCTGGGGCGCCACGACGACGGCCATGTGCAACGCGTGCCATGACCCGATCGCGCCGCACGGCGGCAACTACCGCGAGGCGAAGGCCTGCGCCCTCTGCCACAACCCGGTCAACATGGTGGGCGTGATCCTCGGCAGCAACCCCCCCGTGGACCGCGCGCAATTCAACAACAGGGTGTTCTTCCACCAGATCCACAGCGGAATCGCGCCGGCCATCGGCGAGATCACCTACCCGCAGCTGATCCAGAAGTGCACGACCTGCCACGACCCGAAGGCCGCGAACGGGAATACCTGGGCCACGCTGCCGACGCGGGTGGCCTGCGGCTCCTGCCACACGGACATCGACTGGGTCACCGGCGCGGGCCACGGGCCGGACAACCTCCCGCAGGCGGACGACTCCCAGTGCGCCTCCTGCCACGGCGCGACGCAGACGGCGGAATGGGACGCCTCGATCCCGGGCTCTCACATCGTCCCGTCCGACTCGAAGCAGCTCAAGGGGCTCAAGGTGACGATCCTCTCCGCGACGAACACGGCCGCGGGTCAGAAGCCGACGGTCACCTTCACGGTCACCCAGAACGACGGGAAGCCGATCCCGCCAAATTCGGCGGGCTTGAGCCTCAGCCTCGTTCTCGGCGGGAACACCAAGGACTACAACACCCCCAACGCGAACGCGCAGCCCTTCAGCCAGAGCGCGACGGGCGCCGCCTACGACGCGACGACCGGCATCGCTACTTATACGTTTACGACCGCCATCCCGGCGACCGCCACCGGCACCTGGACCATCAGCGCCCAGTACCGCCGGACCGTGACGCTGACCAAGGCGGTCGGCGGGACGATCAGCTACACGGAAGGCGGGCCGAACCCGATCTTCGACGTCTCGGTCGACGGGAGCGAGGTCGTGGCGCGCCGCGTCGCGGTCGACCTCGCCAAGTGCAACGCCTGCCACTACAACCTCTCGAACCTCTTCTCCCACGGCGGGCAGCGGAACTCCATCCAGTTCTGCGTCATGTGCCACAACCCGAACGCGAACGACGGGGGCCGTCGTCCGGCGGACGGCTCGGCGAACCCGGCCGAGTCGATCTCCTTCCAGCGGCTGATCCACCGGATCCATACCGGCGAAGGGATGACTCAGCAGTACACGGTTTACGGCTTCGCTGGACAGAGCAACTTCAACGACGTGACCTATCCGGGCGACCGCCGCAACTGCCTCGCCTGCCACACCAACACTGCGGCGTACAACCTTCCCACGGCTCCGGGGACGCTTCCGGTCGTCACGCTCCGCGACTACTTCTCGCCGCGGGGGCCGGGGACGGCCGCCTGCACGGGCTGCCATGACGACAGCAACGTGGCCGCCCACGCCTACATTTACACGACGACCTTCCCGGGCTCGACGGCCCCGGCCGAGTCCTGCGGAACGTGTCACGCGGCGAACGCCGACTGGAGCGCCACGCAGGTCCACGCCCGCTGATGTCCCACCCGCCGGTGGCGCCGAACGGCGCCACCGGCGTGCATTGAAGGAGGAGTTCTCATGGTCGGAGCGCAGCGCGGCCTCTCCATCCTGGCGGCGGTCGCGGCCCTCGCCGTGACCCAGGCCCCGGTCGGCACGAACGGGAGCGGAGTGGCCGTCAGCAGGGCTGATCCCCGCTCGGTCTACGAGCCGTCTCAGAAGGAGTACTACCTCGCCCAGGAGATGGTGGACGTCCTTCGGCCCGGTCTGAAGATGACGATCAACGGCGTCACGAACATCGCCCCGGGACAGAAGCCGGTGGTCGACTTCACGATCACCGACGACTTCGGCAACCCCCTCGACCGGACGGGCGCCACGACGCCGGGCGTCGTGACGGCCCGATTCACCGTGGCGGTCTGGGACGGGCTCTACTACACGAATCTCATCGTCGCGAGCGGCAACCCGTCACGTGACACGAACGGCACCTGGCAGTCCGTCTCCGACGGGCGATACAAGTACACGTTCGCAGCCGCCCTGCCGACCTTCGATCCGACGATGCCGGCAACGCTCTTCGGGGGCGCCCGGCGGATGCTGACCGACCTTCTCGGCAAGGACTACTTCGTCAACACGTTCAAGGACCTCGTCCCGGCCACGGGCGCCGCCGCCACGACCTGGGGCGCCACGACGACGGCCATGTGCAACCAGTGCCACGATCCGCTCGCGGGGCACGGGGGGAACTACACCGAGGCGAAGACCTGCGCGATCTGCCACAACCCGAACAACATGGTGGGCCAGATCCCCGGATCCGGGGGCGAGCCCCCCGAGGACCGCGGGAAGTACAACGGCCAGGTCTTCTGGCACAAGCTCCACGCCGGCCTCGACCCGGAGATCGTGGCCGTCACGTATCCGCAGCCGATCCGGCCAGGGGGCGCCACCTTCAACGGCCAGCGCTGCGCCACGTGTCATGACCCGAAGGCGCCGATGGGCTGGACCTGGTTCACGTACCCGACCCGGGCGGCATGCGGCGCCTGCCATGCCGACGTCGACTTCGCGACCGGGGCGAACCACAGCCCGCAGAATCTCGCGATGGCGAACGACGACGCGTGCGCCGACTGCCACGCGCCGGTGGGAGATGTGGAGTACGACGCGTCGGTCATCAATTCGCACATTCTCCCGTCCGAATCGGCGCAGCTCCAGGGCCTGAACGTGGCGATCCTCTCGGCGACGAACACCGGCGCGGGGCAGAAGCCGACCGTCACCTTCAAGATCACCGACAACAAGGGGAACTTCATCAAGCCGAACGCGACCGGCCTGACGATCAGCCTCCTCCTGGGCGGCAACACGAAGGACTACACCAGCAGCAACGCCGGGGCGCAGCCGATCAGCCAGAGCGCCACCGGCGCCGCCTATGACCCGGCGACGGGAATCGCCACGTACACCTTCACGACCGCCATCCCGGCGGACGCCACGGGGACCTGGACGATCAGCGCCCAGTCGCGCCGGACCGTCAACCTGGTCAAGGGCGTCGGCGGGACGATCGCCTACACCGAAGGGGCGGTGAACCCGATCTACGACGTCTCGGTGGACGGGAGCGACGTGGTGGCCCGCCGGGTCGTCGTCGACCTCGCCAAGTGCAACGCCTGCCACTACCGGCTCGCGACGACCTTCTCCCACGGCGGCCAGCGGATCGCGATCCAGTTCTGCGTCATCTGCCACAACCCGAACGCGAACGACGGGGGCCGTCGTCCGGCGGACGGCTCGGCGAACCCGCCCGAGTCAATCTCCTTCCAGCGGATGATCCACCGGATCCACACGGGTGAGGAGCTGACACAGGACTACACGGTCTACGGGTTCACGGGACCCAGCAACTTCAACGAGGTCACCTACCCCGGCGACCGCCGCGACTGCGTCCGCTGCCACACCAGCATGGCGACGACCAACCTGCCGCCTCCGGAGGGAACCCTCAACGTCGTCACGCTGCGCGACTACTTCTCGCCGCGGGGGCCGGGGACGGCCGCCTGCACCGGCTGCCACGACAACCAGGACGTGGCGGCGCACGCGTACCTCAACACGACCACGTTCCCGGACAGCACGCAGCCGACCGAGGCCTGCGGCACCTGTCACGGCCCGAACAGCGATTGGTCACCTGCCAAGGTTCATGCCCGTTGATTACCGACTGAGGCCGAGATGCGAACACGAATCTATCTTCCCGGCGGCATCCTCCTTCTGGTGGTCGTGCTGCTGCTGGTGGCCCTCGTACCGGGCCTGACACTGGCGGCGGAGACCCCGAAGGCCGACCCGCTGGCCGACAGCGTCTGTGCGTCGTGCCACGGGGACCAGGCGAAGGCCTTCCTGAACAACCCGCACGACCGCACTCTGGCGGCCAAGGGGTGGCGCGTGGACGCGATCTGCGAGGCGTGCCACGGCAGCGGTACGAAGCACGCGGAGGCCGGAGGCGACAAGGCGCTCATCAACGGGCTGAAGGGTCTCGCGGGGGCGGAAGCGTGTCTGAAGTGCCACAACCAGATCGGCGATCACGCCTGCTCGATCTGCTCGCCGGTGGGGGCCAAGCCCTCGAAGGGCGCCCTCATCGACACGGCGTCGCACCTGACAGGAGCCCATGCCCCGCAGCCGGCCGTGGGCTGCCTGGACTGCCACTCGATCCACTCCGCGACCTTCACGGCGCCCAAGCTGCTGGTGAAGCCGCAGCTCGACCTGTGCGAATCCTGTCACCCGACGACCGTCGCGGCCTTCCGGAACAAGCCGTTCACCCACCGCGTCGGCCGCGGCGGCATCCAGTGCACCTCCTGCCACGAGCCGCACGGACGGCAGGGGAAGGCCGGGCTGAAGCTGACCCGCGCGGGCGAGCTGGCCTGCGTCGGCTGCCACGCGGAGAAGAAAGGGCCGTTCGTCTTCCCGCACTCGGGCGACGTGGCGGGCGACTGCATGTCGTGCCATCAGCCGCACGCCTCCAACAACCCCCACATGCTCGTCCAGCCCGACGCGGCCCAGCTCTGCCTGAACTGCCACACCCAGCTCGGCGGCGCGAAGACCCTGGGGGCCCAGCCGCCGTCGATCCACAACGTGAGCCTCGCGCGCTGGCGGAACTGTACGACGTGCCACACGGCGATCCACGGCTCGAACCGATCGCCCCAGCTCTTCAAGTAGGAGGCGACCGATGAGAATCAGCAAGCTCACCCGTCTCCTCCTCGCCGCCGCCCTTCTTCTCACGGCCGGCCCGGCCCTCTCCCAGGCCATCCCGATGGACCTCGAGCTCGGCTACCGGTTCGTCAACGTCGCGGGGAACGAGGACATGTACCGCTCGCAGATCAACGAGCGGGAAGGCTTCCTGCTCCGTTCGTTCACGCTCTCCGCGGGTAACGGAGCCGATTCGAAGCTCTTCGACAAGCTGCGGATCGACGTCAGCGACATCGGCGCGGGCCCGGCGGGCGCCGCAAAGCTCGAGATCGGGAAGAGCGGGATCTACAGCTTCCGGTTCTCCTACGCGCGCTGGCAGATGTTCAGCGCCCTGCCGGCCTTCGCGAACCCGCTTCTCAACCAGGGGATCGTCCCCGGCCAGCACACCTGGGAGACGCTGCGCAACGTCTACGACGCCGAGCTCCAGATACTCCCGGGCGGCGTCTTCACGCCGATCTTCGGCTACACGTACAACCTGTACTCCGGCCCGTCGTACTCCACGGTCTACGTCGGCGGCGACGAGTTCCGGCTGAACCAGAGCTTCAAGACCTACGACGAGGAGCCGCGGCTCGGCTTCGCCCTGAACACAGGCCCGGTGGCCGTGAACTTCATGCAGGGCTGGCGGGTCTCCCACGGGACCGAGACGTCGCTCCTGACGCCGGGGGCGGGCGCGGGGAACAACACCAACACCGTCCTCGGACAGCCGATCTCGGCGATCTCCTACAGCCGGACCTCGGTCACCGACGTCAACGTGCCCGTCACGACGGCGTCGGCCGTCGTCCAGCTGGGCTGCTTCGGGAAGATCCTGGGCACGTACGTCCGGGCCAACGGCGCCAGCGACACGCAGGGCACCGAGGCGGGCGACGGGAACTGGGTCGACTTTGCGGCCGCGAGGTTCTTCGGCGGGTTGAACTCGACCGTCAACTCCAACGCCGACGCCAAGAACTGGCGGGGATCGGCGCGGGCCGAGGCGACGGTCCTGCCGAATCTCGAGCTCGCCGGCGGCTGGGTCGAGAGGAGCCGCGATCAGACGGGCTCCGAGCTCCTCTCCACCATTCTCTACAACACGAAGAACTACGCCGGGACGGCGACGCCGAACATCACGGAGATCCTCAACATCAACAACGGTCTCACGCGGACCGACCAGGTCCTCGACATCGGTGCCATCTACCGCAAGGCCGGTCCGTTCGGCCTTCGCTTCACCTACAGCCACACGAAGCAGGACGTGACGCTGTCTGAAGACGTCGCCGAGATCATCGTTCCCGGCGGCCAGTCCGGCGAGTACGAGCGGGCGATCAACACCTATGACGCCGGTGTGACGTTCTCGCTCGGCGGCGTGGTGCTGGACGGCGAGTGGCGCAACGACGACGCCGACCAGGCCATCCTCCGGAGCGACTACACGAGCCGGACGACGTGGCGGGCCCGCCTGACCCTCAACAGGTGGAAGTTCTTCCGGATCTCCGGCACGGGCCAGTGGGTTTCGCAGTCCAACACCCAGACGGGAATCGACTCCACGGGCACGTTCCGGCAGTACGGCGGCGACATCGACATCATGCCGATCTCCGCTCTCACCCTCCGTTTCTCCGGAAACGCCTTCACGTCGAACACCACCTTCCCGATCCTCACTCCGCAGAACCTGGAAGTCGTCCCGTCGATCATGATCGAGGACGGCTACTCGCTCGAGGGCGGCCTCTCCCTGAATCTCAAGCTCTTCACGCTCCAGGCCTCGGGCGGCGAGTTCAAGAACAAGGGCTCCGTGAACTTCAAGATCGACCGGTTCCGCGGCGGCGTCGAAGTGCCGATCATCAAGGCGTTCTCCTTCGTGGCTGAGTGGGCGTACGACAAGTACACGGAGACCGTTTTCATGTACGGCGACTACAGTGCGAGCCGCGTCGGCCTCTACGCTCACTGGAAGGCCTTCTAGACCATCGGCCCGATCCCGCTCCCTTCCGGGCCCCGGGCGACCGGGGCCCTTCCTCTTCCGGGGCGGCTAAGATGAGGCCGTGACGCCGTTTCCTCCTCCGCTCCGGGTCTCCGGCGGCGTCGCCGTCTTCGCAGACGCCCATCTCGGGCAGGCGGAACGGGACGCGGACGATTTCCTCGACGCCCTCGCCGGCGTGACGCGGAGGGGGTTCGGGACGGTCGTCTTCCTCGGCGACATCTTCCACGTCTTCATCGGCGACGCGAGGTTCGAGACGCCGCTCGTCTCGCGGATCCTCGGGGCCTGGCGGGATCTGGCGGCGGCGGGGGTCTCGCTCCGGTACGTCGAGGGGAACCGCGACTTCTTCCTCGGGGGGACGCGCTTTGCGGCCTCCTTCGCCGCGTACGGCGGGACGGACGGGCTGGAGATCGGCGGCGTCCGCTATGCCTTCGTCCACGGCGACCGGGTCAACACGCGGGATCTTCCGTACCGCTTCTGGCGCGTCCTGTCGAAGAACCCCGTCTCGAAGGCGGCGCTCGGACTGATCCCCGGTCCGCTGGCCCGAGCGATCGTGGGGGAGACGGAGAAACGCCTTTACCGGACGAACTTCAAGCACAAGTCGCGACTTCCCGAAACCGAGCTTCTCGCCGAGGCGCGGCGGGCGCGAGGCGCCGGCTACGAGCGGCTTCTCGTCGGCCACTTTCACGCGGAACGCCGCCTGGAGGCGCCGGACGGCGCCGTGCACGTTCTCCCCGCCTGGCTGGAGGAGCGAAAGCACGCCGAGATCGACGCGTCGGGGCGTCTCGCGGTCGTCGAGGAGCCGAGCGCTTCGCGGGCCGTCCGGCGCGGCGCCGGAGGCCCGTGACGGCTCCCCTCTCCCTTCCCTCCGGCCGGCTCGAGGGGACCTTTCGGGTTCCAGGAAGCAAGAGCCTCACGAATCGCGCGCTCCTCGCGGCCGCTTGCGCCGACGGGGAGAGCACGCTGGTGAATCCCCTCGACTCCTCGGACACCCGGGCGCTCGCGGGCGCGCTCCGGTCGCTTTCGGCGGAAATTTTTCTCGAGGGCGCGAACTGGCGGGTGCGGGGACCTCTCCGTCCCCGCGCCGACCCGGCGCCTGCGCGGAGGATCGACGTGGGGGATGCAGGGACTCCGGCCCGTTTTCTGGCCGCCCTCCTTCCCGCCGTCCCCGGCCGCTACATTCTCGACGGCAGCGACAGGATGCGGGAACGGCCGATGGCTCCTCTCTTCGAAGCCGTTCGAAGCCTGGGCGGGGAGGTCAGGTGTCTCGCGCGGGAGGGGTTTCTTCCGGCCGCGATCCGCGGAGGCACGCTTCGGGGCGGCCGCGTCCGGATCCGGGGCGACGTCTCCTCGCAGTTTCTCTCGGCGCTGGTGCTCGTCTCGCCCCTCGTCCCGGGGGGCATCGAGCTGGCGATCGACGGGCCGGTCTCCTCGGCAGCCTACCTCGATCTGACGCGACAGACGGTGGAGGCCTTCGGCGGCCGGCCCGGCGGCGGCTACCGGCCGGCGCGATTCACCGTTCCGGGGGACGATTCCGCCGCCTGCTTTCCGATTGCCGGCGCGCTCGTTTCGGCGGGACGGGTGGCCCTTCCCGGCCTCGCGCGGGCCTCGGACCAGCCGGATGCGATCTTCCGGACGTGGGCGACGGAGGCCGGAGGGCGGCTGTCCTGGAGCGGGGAAGGGGAGGACGCCACGCTGACGGTCGACGGCCGGCATTTCGGCCGGCCGCAGGCGCTGAAGCCGCTCGCCGTGGACGTCGACCCGGCTCCCGACACGGCCCTTCCGCTGGCGGCTCTTCTCTCGTTCGCGGGCGGGACCTCCGTGCTGACCGGAGCGGGACGGCTTCGTGAGAAGGAGTCGGACCGGCTGGCGGCGGCGCTCGATCTCCTCACGCGCGCCGGCGCCGCGGCCCGTGAAGAAAGTCCCGCGGGCGGTCCCCGCCTCGTGATCGACGGAGCCTCCGGGAGGCCGCGCGCGGCCCGCTTCGACGCGCATGCCGACCACCGGGTGGCCATGTCGGCCGCGGTCCTCGCTCTCGCGCTTCCTTCCGGTTCGACACTCGACGAGCCCGGCGTCGTCGCGAAGTCCTTTCCCGGGTTCTTCCCTCAGTGGGCGGCGCTCGTCGCCGGCGCTTGACGAATCGCCGGTCCTGGGGAATCGTTTCGCCAAGAGACAGCCGATGCGCCAGCCGCGGGGCGGAGACGGTGACGGGTCCCGGCGCCGGGAGCGCTGGCTGCTTCTCCGTGCGGACCTTTCGATCGGGGCCGGCCGGCTGCTCACCCTCTGGCATCCGCTGCTCCCGGAGTTCGGCGCGGCGCTTCCGGCTGCCGAGGGCCTTCTCCTCCTTCCGAGGCCCGCGCCGCCCGAGCCGCTGGCCCGCTCGTCCGATCCGCGCGACGTCGCGGCCTTTCTTGCGCGGCTGGCCGCGCTCGCTTCGTTCCTGAAATTCCACGGTCTGGGCGTCGCGTTCGAGGACGTCGGGCGGATCGGCAGCCGGCCCGGAGTCCCGCGGCGGCCGGCCCTCGGAGCGGTCCCCGTCCCGGAGTGGCGCGCCGTCCCGCCGGCTCTGCTCGTCGCGGCCGTCGCCGCCCGCCTCGGCGGCGTTTCGGTCTCGGGTCCGGAGTCCGAGGGGCTCCGGACTTCGATCGAGCGGGCCCTCGAGTCGCGGGACTTCGAACCCGAGGCGGCAGCGCACGCCGTCGAGGCGCTCCAGGCGCATGCCACGGCGACCTCCCCGGAGGGTCTCGTCCCGGATCTCGCGAAACGCTCGCGCGAGGGCCCGTCGCTCGGACCCGATCTCCTCGGACTGGCCTTTCCGTCGGTCTCGGCCGGGACGGAAGACGGGGCTCCGGACAGAGTCCGGGCCGCGTCCGGCGAGGCGGCGCTCTTCGTCGTCCGCGGAGCGGCCCGACGCTCTCCCTCGGGATTCGTCGAGGTGCCGGCGGGCGACCGCCTCGAGGAGGGGAGCGCCCTGAAGCGGCTCGCGAGGCTCCTGCGAGAGGACCCACGGACGGATGCGCTCGCCGCCCTGGCCTCGGGCCGGCCCGTCGTCACGTGGCCCTCCGGACCGCCCGTGGCGGTCGTGGCCATCCACGGAGACCTCTGGGACGACCGCTCGCGGAAGGCCTTGGACGGAGAGCTGTGCCGCGCGGGATTCCGCGTTTTCGAGACGCGAAGCCGTGCGCCCCGTCCCTGGGAGCCGCGCCTCCCGGTGACGGCGCGCCTCGGGCGTGGAGACGTCGCTTCCCTCTTCTGGCTCCCGTTCCGGAGCTGGCCCGAAGCGGCGGCCGCCTGGGACGGCGTCGCTTCGGCCTCGCGGGAAGACCCGGCGCGCTTCATCCGGCTCGCCCGGAGCCTGGCGGCGGCCTTCGACCCGGCGGGGAGGCGCGCCGTCACGGCCATCCGGTTCCGTCCGGTTCGCCGGGAGGCCGGGCCGCTTCTCTCGGCTGCCGCACTTCTGGGAGCCGGCTTTTCCGGGGCGGAGCTCTCGACGGCCGCGGGCGTCCCGGTCGAGGAGGCGGCCGGGGCGATCGAACGGGCCGGGGACGACGGCCTTCTCGTCCCGGAGGGACCGCAGGGCTGGCGGTTCGCGGACGAGGCCGAGCGGCGACGGGGCGCCGGACGTCTCTCCTCGGCGGCGC
>DATIWM010000060.1:0-10260 GCA_035519355.1 Thermoanaerobaculia bacterium
GATCCGGCTCATCTTCTGGAAACAGCTTTCGATCCTCGGCTCCACGATGGGGACCGACGCCGAGTTCGCGGCGATGCTCCGCGACGTGGCCGCGGGCCGCCTCGACCCGGTCGTGGACGAGGTCTTCCCGCTCACGGAGGCGAAGCGCGGCTTCGACCGCCTCGAGAGCGGGGAAGGCTTCGGGAAGATCGTCTTCCGGATTCCCTGAGGCCGAGATGCCCCGGTCCGTTCGCGAAATCGACTTCTCGCCCGTCCCCGGGAAGCGCTACTGGAACGTGGACCGGGAGTGGCGCGAGGAGTTCATCTACTTCCTCCTCGTCGACCGGTTCCACGACGGGCGGCCCCGCGCGGCGGCGTCCGGGCCGGGACGGCTCCGCGGCGGCGGCACGCCGGAGCAGCTCAAGCGATTCGCCGGCGGCACCCTCCGGGGGATCACGCGGAACCTCGCATACGTCGCGGACCTCGGCTGCACGGCCCTCTGGTTGAGCCCGGTCTTCGAGAACGACGGCGCTCCGGACCCCACGGGAAGCACGTACCACGGGTACGCGATCCGGAACTACCTGAACGTCGACCCGCGCTTCGGCACGAAGGCCGACCTCGTCGAGCTCGTGGACGAGGCGCACCGGCGGGGCCTCCGCGTCTTCCTGGATGCCGTCGCCAATCACTCGGCGGACGTCTTCTTCTACGACCAGGATCCGCGCTACTTCTCCGACGACGCCCGACGATACGACCTCGGAGGATGGCGGAGCCCCGATTACCCCGTCCCCGTCGAGCTGCGCAACCCCGACTTCTACCACCGCCGGGGACAGATCCGCGCCTGGGGGTGGGATTCGTTTCCGGAGACGCAGTGGGGCGACTTCTTTTCGCTCAAGGGCTTCTACAACGAGGAGGACGCGGCGGGCCTCGCCATGCAGCAGGTCCTCAACGATGCGCACCGCTACTGGATCCGCGAGGCCGACATCGACGGCTACCGGATGGACGCCGTCAAGCACATGGGCGAGCTGGCGGTCGCGCGCTTCTGCCAGGCGATGCGCGAGTACGCCTACGCGCTGGGGAAGCGCGACTTCCTCCTCTTCGGCGAGCTCGTGGCGGGGGACGCGGCCATCAATCGCTACGCCGGCCCGAACACCCCTTGCGAGAAGGGGGACCGGACGATCTTCTACGGCCTGAACTCGGTCCTCGATTTCCCGCTCTACTGGGTCCTCCCGGGCGTGATCCGCGGGACCGACCCGCCGATGAACCTGATCAACCGCTACGACGCCCTGCGCGAGAGGGCCCTCTCCCGCGGCGAGCTCGGACGCTATCTCGTCACCTTCATCGACAACCACGACCAGATCGGCCAGAACTGGAAACGCCGATTCGCCGTCGGGCTGACGGACGGGCAGGTCGTGGCCGCCGCCGGCTATCTCCTCTGCGCTCTCGGCACCCCCTGCCTCTACTACGGCACGGAACAGGGTTTCTCGGGGGAGGGCCCGTCCGACGAGTACATCCGCGAAGCGATGTTCGACCTCGAAGACCCGGGCCGGGACATGCTCAACCGCGAGGGGACGATCTACCGGGGGATCGCCGCCATCGCCGCGGTCAACCGCGAGCGGCCCGCCCTCCGGTTCGGGCGGATGTACTTCCGCGAAACGTCCCGGGACGGCGCCCCGTTCGCGCTCCCGACCTCGCAGCCCTGCACGCTGGCCTTCTCCCGGATCCTCGCGGGCGAGGAGATCCTCGTGGCCTACAACACCTCGACGCGCGAGGGGCGGCGGGAGTCCGTCATCGTCGACGCGGGCCTGAACGCCCCCGGTGAGACGCTTCGTTTCCTCTACGGCGCCCCGGGCGGCGTCCCCGTCCGGGCCTCGGCGGACGGCGCGCGCTTCGTGGATCTCGACCTCGCGCCCGCGCAGTTCGTCATCCTGGGACGTTAGGCCCTCACCCCGGAGTGGGGTCAGGTCTCATTTTTCAATTATGGCGGCGATTCGAGTCGACGTTACGCCGGGATCCAGAGGGTGAAGACGGCGCCGGTCGGCTCGTTGGGGGCGACGTCGAGGCGGCCGCGGTGGGCGCGGACGACCTTCTGGACGACGGTGAGGCCGAGGCCGGTGCCGGGGACGCTTTCCGAGCCCGAGAAGCGGAGATAGGGGGTCGCCATCCGCGATTTCTCCGCGGCCGGGAAGCCCGGTCCCTGGTCTGCGACCGTGAGGCGGAAGAAGCGCTGGCCGTTCTCGGCCACCATCTCGCCCTTCGCCGTCACGACGCCGGAGGGGGGACTGAACTTCACGGCGTTCCCGAGGAGGTTCGCCGCCGCGCGCCGGAACATCGCGACGTCCATCTTCACCGGCGGCAGCTTCGGGTCGACGTCGGTCTCGAGCGCGACACGCCTCGCCTTCGCCAGCCACCGCGCCTCCTCGAGCGGCAGCGCGAGCGCCTCGGCGGGGGAGGCCGGTCGCTTCTCCGTGTCGGGTGCGTCCTCGCCGCGGTAGACGAGGAGGGCGTCCTCGATCAGCCCCTGAAGGCCGCGGGCCGAGGCGAGCGAGCCGTCGAGCATCCGCGCGAGCCGCTCCTCGCCCGACTTGCTTTCCTTGTCCCGGGTCAGCTCGAGCGCGGCCGTCAGGGCCGAGAGGGGACCCTTCATGTCGTGAACGAGCATGGCCGTCAGCCGCTCGCGGTCGCGGTCGGCCAGCTCCCGCCGGCGCTGCTCGTGGGCGAGCGCCTCGAGCTGCTCCTGCAGGTTCCCGTAGAGGTGCGCGGCGCGGATGGCGAGCGCGAGCTGGTCCGAGACGCGCTCGAAGAAGAGAAGCTCTTCCGGCGGGAGGGCGCGCGGCTCTTCCCACGACAGGCCGAGGACGCCCAGAGTCTCGCCCTCGCGGTGGATCGGGATGCCGACGAAGCTCATGGCGCCGAGCTGCTCGAGGCCGAGGTACTCCGCGGAATCGGCCGGCAGCTCGGCCCGGTCCGCGACGATGTACGTCACCCGGTCCTCGAGGATGCGGCGGAACGCGCCCCCTTCCGGCAGGGGGCGCTCGGACCGCTCCGGGGACGGAAGCGTCGGATCGGGCCGCCAGTGGTGGAAGACGCGGCAGACGCGCTCTCCCCCCTCGAGCACCCAGATCTCGACGGAGTGCGCCGCGAGGCTCGCTCCCAGGAGCGATCCGGCCGCGCCGAGGACCTCGTCCAGGTCGAGCGAGTCGCGGGCGGCGAGGGCGATGGAGGCGAGGATCTCGTTGTGCCTCGCTTCGCTCCGGAGGCGCTCGCGGTAGGCGGTCTCCTCGCGCTGCGAACGCCGGCGGTCGAGGAGCAGGAGCCGCTCGAGGCGGACCGGCAGGAGGGAGGCGTCCTCTCCCTCGCGGACCACCTCGTACGACTCGACGGGGATGCGGCGGATCAGCGCCTCGCCCAGCTCGGTGTTGGGCGGCGCCACGACGAGGCAGGGAGGGATCTTCTGCATCCGGTAGAGGAGCGGCTTCTGCGAGGGGTCGGGCGGCTTCAGGAACGTCTCGGGCCGCACGATCCAGACCGTCGGCCAGACCGCGACGACCTTCGGGTCCTCGAGGGAGCTCTCCTCGATGCGCTCCACGAGGAGGCCGGCCGCCGCGAGGGTCCGGCCCACCCAGGCGACGGCGCCCGGATCGCCGGCGAGGCGGATCTTCCGGATCCGGCCGAACCGGGGCGGGCGGGCGGACGGTCCCTGCGGGGTGGCCACGCCGCCATTCTAGGAGCGGCGGGCACATGCGATCATCGCGGCGTGGCGTTTGCCCTCCTCGTGGCTGCCGTGGCCGCCCTCTCCGGCCCCCCTCCGACTCTCGTCCGGTACGAGGTCCTGGAGTCGACACGCGCCCTGACGCCGGCCGGCTCCCGGGAGGTGGCGCTCCTCGGGACCGTCGTGACGGCCGCCGGAAAGGCGCGCTGGGAGAGCCCGGCGGCGCGCCTCCCCGGTGTGGCTGCGCGCGCCGCGCTGTTCGACGGCGCGAACCTCTTTCTGCTCGATCCGGACGCGTCAGTCGTGTCGCCGATCTCGCGCGAGGAGTTCGACCAGCTCTTCCAGCCGCCGCCCGGCCCGCAGGGGACGGCGATTTCCCGGGTGAAGGACCTCGTCGTGTCGGTCGCCGGCGACGGTCCCGGGAAGCTGACCGACGGGTCGCCGACTTCGCGCTGGACGGTCTCCTGCACGTACACGCTCGTCACGGCGCAGCCCGGGAGGCTCGTCCGGGTGAGATCCGACGTGCGCGGGACGATCGAGACGCTGGAAGGGGGCGGGCTCGCCCCGACGCCGTTCGACGATCTCCTCCGTCTCTTCCGCGTTCGCGGCGAGGTCCGGGAGGCGCTCGAGCTGGAGCTGCAGAAGGTGACGGGGCTTCCCGTCCGGGTCCGCCTCGACGCCACGTCGGAGGCGCTGGTCGAGACGGCCGGGGCGACAGGCCGTGCCGGCACGGACCGACTCCCGAAGTCGACCTCGACGACGACGCGGACGGTCTCGATCCGGGAACGGCGCCCGATGACGAAAGACGACGCGGCGCTGTTCGCCGTTCCCGACGCCTACCGGTCGATTCCCTTCGAACGCCTGAGGACGAAAGAAGCCGCGCTGCCGTGAGCGTCGACCTGGCGCCTCTCGTCCCCTATCTCTCAGACCTCCGCGGCGGACGGCCCCTCGCGGTCCTGACGGGGGCGGGCGTCTCGGCCGAGAGCGGCCTCCCCACGTTCCGCGGCGCCGGCGGCCTCTGGGAAGGGCGCAGCGCCCAGCAGCTGGCGACGGCCGAGGCCTTCTCCGACGATCCGGTCAGGGTCTGGCGCTTCTACGAATGGCGGCGCGAGAAGGTCCGCGCGGCCCGGCCGAACGAGGCGCACCTCGCCTGCGCCCGGCTCGAAGCCGTCCTTCCGCGAATGACGCTGATCACGCAGAACGTGGACGGACTCCACCAGGCCGCCGGAAGCCGCCGGCCGATCGAGCTTCACGGAAACATCATGCGCGACCTGTGCTGCGGCTGCGGAACGGTCACGGCCGCCGTGCCGGCCCCTTTCGCGACGCTGCCGCCGCGCTGTCCGCTCTGTTCGGAGCTGCTCCGCCCCGACGTCGTCTGGTTCGGCGAAGTCCTGCCGGCGGGGTCGTGGCACGAGGCGGAGACGGCGGCTGAGGGAAGCGCCGTCTTCCTGGTCGTCGGGACGTCGTCGGTCGTGGCGCCCGCGTCGTCGCTCGGCCTGATCGCGGCCCGGGCCGGAGCGCACCTGTTCGAGATCAACCCGGAAGCCACGCCGATCGCGCCCCTGGCCGAGGGGGTCCTCCGGTCGAGCGCCTCCGAGGTGATGTCCGCCATCGCGATGGCGCTCGGCGCCCGGTGACGGCACGGCGGCGGCCCGGTCCGAAGGCCGGGCGCCTCGCCGACCTCCCGCCGGCGGAGCGGCCGCGCGAGAAGCTTCTCGCGAAGGGGCCCGCGGCGCTCTCCGAGGAGGAGCTCGTCGCCGTCATCCTCGGAACGGGGAAGGCGGGGCGGGGTGTCCTGGAGCTCGCCCGCGAGCTCCTCGAAGGCGGCGGCCTCCACGGCCTCTTCCGGCGCGGTCCGGCGGACCTCCTCGCGCACGCCTCCGGCGTCGGCGCGGCGAAGTCGGCGCGGGTTGCGGCCGTCCTGGAGATCGCGGCCCGGATCGCCCGCGACGACCTCGCCGGGCGCGACGTCCTCTCCGATCCCGAGGCCGCCGCGACCTTCCTGAACCGCCTCCTCGCGGGCGAGTCGCGCGAGCTGATGGGGGCGCTCCTCCTCGACGCGAAGAACCGTCTCCTCAAGAACGCCGTGGTCTTCGCCGGCGGCGGGGCGCATGCGGCCGTGGCGCCGTCGCCGCTCTTCCGGCAGGCGATCCTCGCGGGCGCGCTGGGCGTCGTCCTCTGGCACAACCACCCGTCGGGCGACCCGGAGCCGTCGGGAGACGACGTCGCGACGACGGCCCGTTTCGCCGCGGCCGGCCGGGAGATCGGGATCGACGTGAAGGACCACCTCGTGATCGGACGTGGCCGCTGGGTGTCGTTCCTTCGCCGGGGCCTTCTCCCGCGCTGAGGGCGGCCGCTTCGGGCTATCCTTCGGCGGCTCATGGCACACCGCTACTTCACGACGCCGATCTACTACGTCAACGACCGGCCCCACATCGGCCACCTCTACACGACCGTCGTGACGGACGTCCTGACGCGCTACCGGCGCCTGACGGGCGACACGGTCCGCTTCCTGACGGGGACCGACGAGCACGGCCAGAACATCGAGAAAGTGGCGCGGAAGGAAGGGGTGGCGCCGATCGTGGTGGCCGACCGGAACGCGCCACGGTTCCGCGAGCTGTTCCGCTCCTTCGGCGTCGCGAACGACGACTTCATCCGGACGACGGAGCCGCGCCACCGCGCCGGCGTCGAGGAGATCATCCGCCGGATCGCGGCGGCCGGAGACCTCTACCTCGCCTCGCACGAAGGGTGGTACTGCCCGCCCTGCGAGGCGTTCTACCCGGAGAAGGACCTCGCGGAGGGCGCCTGCCCCGTCCACGGCACGAAGCTGGAATGGGAGAAGGAAGAGAACGTCTTCTTCCGCCTCTCGAAATACGAGAAGCCGCTCCTTTCGCTCTACGACGAGGGGGTCGGCGGGAAGCCCTTCGTCTTTCCCGACTCGCGCCTCAACGAGGTCCGGTCGTTCGTGGCGGCCGGGCTCAAGGACCTCTCGGTCTCGCGGACGACGATCTCGTGGGGGATCCCCTTCCCGGGCTATCCGGGTCACGTGGTCTACGTCTGGCTCGACGCCCTGACGAACTACATCAGCGCGCTCGGCTTCGGCGGGACCGACGACGCGCTCTTTTCCGCCTTCTGGCCCGGGGAGGGGAGCGACGCGAGGGCCGTCCACGTCGTCGGGAAGGACATCCTCCGCTTCCACGCCGTCTACTGGCCCGCGTTCCTGATGTCGGCGGGGGTGACCGTGCCGACGCAGGTCGTCGGACACGGCTGGTGGCTCAAGGACGCGCGGAAGATGTCGAAGTCGGTCGGAAACGTCGTCCGCCCCGACGAGCTCGTCCAGGCCTTCGGCATCGACGCGCTCCGGTGGCATCTCGTCTCGGAGATGACGTTCGGGCAGGACGCGAATTTCTCGGACGAAGGCTTCCTGACGGCCTACAACGCCGACCTCGCCAACGGCCTCGGAAACACCCTGTCGCGCGCCGTCCGGATGGCGGCGGACGCCTTCGGCGGAAAGACGCCTTCGGAGCGGGGCAGACCGAACGACTTCTTTCCCAACGCGGCAGAGTTCGCCGTGAAGGAGTGGGAGACCGCCTTCGAAGAATATCGACTGCAGGATGCGGCCCGGGCCATCCGGGTCCTGCTTCAGAGCATAGACAGCTACATCTCGACACACGAGCCGTGGAAGATTGCGAAGCGCGATGGCGCGTCTCCTCGGCTGCACCACATCCTCTGGGACTGCCTCGAAGGGCTCCGGGTCGCCGCGGCGCTCCTGTCGCCGATCGCGCCGAAGACGGCCGAGGAAGTCTTCCGCCGGCTCGGCGCGCCGAAGCGGGCGGCGGACGTCACGAAGAGAGATTTCGCATGGGGGCAGCTCCCCCTGAACGCCCTGCTCGAGCCGGCGCCGCCCCTCTTCCCGAGAGCCGACCCGAAGGTCTTCTTTGGTTCCAGAGGCGAGGGGCAGTCCAGTGCACGAAAGGAGACGAAAGTGACGACGGATAACAGCACCGATTCTTCGAAAGGAAGGACAGCGGACGGATCGACCGGCGCATCCGGCGCGATTCCGGCGGCACCGCCGGAGGCGGCGCGGATCACCTTCGAGGAGTTCTCGCGAATCGACTTTCGCGTCGGCGAGGTGATCGCCGCCGAGAAGGTCGAGAAGTCGAAGAAGCTGATGAAGATGACCGTGAAGTTCGGCGAGGACGTCCGGACGATCGTGGGGGGGATCGCCACGGTCTACACGGCCGAGCAGCTCGTCGGCCGCAAGTTCGCCTTCGTCACCAACCTCGCTCCGGCGAAGCTGATGGGGGTCGAGTCGAACGGCATGATCCTGGCGGCGACGATGCCCGGGAGCGGCGAGCCGTCGCTTCTGATGGTGGACCCCGCCGTGCCGTCGGGCTCGAAGGTCAAGTAACCGGATGAAGGACGATCCGGAGGATCCGCGGATCACCGAGGAGAACTCCAGCGAGGAGAATCTCGCGGAGATCCTCTCGTCTCCCGCCTACCTCGAGGCTCAGAAGGACCTCGCGTTCCTGGCCCGCCCCGAGCTGCGCGGCCTCCGTCTCCAGCTCGAGCTGGAGAAGGTGGAGATGACCCTCCGCGAGGAAAACGTCCGCTCCACGATCGTCATCTTCGGCGGGACGCGGATCGTCGGGAAGGACGTCGCCGAGGCGAGGGTTCGCGAGGCGGAGGCGAGAGCCGCCGCCTCACCCCGTGATCCGGCGGCTCGGCGGTCCCTCGAAACGGCCCGGCGGATCGCCGCGAAGGCGCGGTTCTACGACGAGGCGCGCGAGCTGGCGCGCATCGTCTCCTCGGCCTGCCAGACCGGAGGTTTCCGCGACTTCGTCGTGACGACCGGGGGCGGGCCGGGCATCATGGAGGCCGCCAACCGCGGCGCCTACGACGTGGGAGCCAAGAGCATCGGGCTCAACATCGTCCTGCCGCACGAGCAGGTCCCGAATCCCTACATCACGCCGGGGCTCTGCTTCCTCTTCCACTACTTCGGCATCCGGAAAATGCATTTCCTCGTCCGGGCCAAGGCCCTCGTCGCCTTCCCGGGAGGCTTCGGGACTCTCGACGAGCTCTTCGAGGCCCTGACCCTGATCCAGACGACGAAAATGGACCGGATCCCGGTCGTCCTCGTCGGTCGGGAGTTCTGGGAAGAGCTGATCGACTGGAAGCTCCTCGTCGACGAAGGGCTCATCGCGCCGGAGGACCTCCGGCTCTTCTCCTGGGCCGAGACCGGCGCCGAGGCGTGGCAGAAGATCCTCGACTTCTACAGCCAGGGCGGCCGGGCGGTCGTCACGCCGCGCTGACGATGCTCGAGCTGGCGGACTCGCACGGCCATCTGACGATGGTCATGGACGGCGGAACGACGGCGGGGCGCCCGCGCCCGCCGGCCCCCGCCGAGGTCGCCGGCCTCGTCGCGCGCGCCCGCGACGCGGGCGTCACGCGGATTCTCGTCCCCGGCACCTGCCGCGTCGATCAGCGTCTCGCCGTCGGGATCGCCGAGGCCCACGAGGGCGTTTTCGCGGCCGTCGGCGTCCATCCTCACGAGGCGAAGGACTTCGACGAGGACGAAGACCTCCGGCTGATGGGCGAGCTCTGCACGTCGACGAAGGTCGTGGCGGTGGGGGAGATCGGCCTCGACTTCCACTACGACCACTCGCCGCGCGTCGTCCAGAGGCGGGTCCTCGCCGCGCAGCTCCGCTTCGCGCGGGAGAAGGGGCTCCCGGTCCTTCTCCACAACCGGAACTCGGAGGCGGACCTCCTGCCCCTCCTCGAGGCGGAGGCCCCCGGCGCCCCCGGCGAGCTTCGCGGCGTCTTCCACTCCTTCTGCGCCGACGTCGGGACGGCGCGTCGGGCGATCGCGCTCGGCTATCTCGTGTCGTACTCCGGGATGATCACCTTCGGGGCGGCGGAGAACGTCCGGGCCTCCGCGGCCGCTCTTCCGCTTGCGTCCATGCTGATCGAGACCGACGCGCCCTATCTCTCGCCGGTTCCTTTCCGCGGCAAGCCGAACGAGCCGTCGCTCCTGCCGAGAACGGCCCGGCGGCTGGCCGAGGTGAAAGGGGTGCCGCTGGCGGACGTCGCCGCCCTCACGACGGCCAACTTCCGGCGGCTCTTCCGGACGCCATGAGGCGCCGCGCCGGCCGTCCCCCCCGCCTGACGATGGCGGCGTTCGAGAAGCTGGTCGAGGAGGCGCTCGAAGAGCTTCCGCAGGAGTTCAGGGACCGCCTCGAAAACGTCGTCATCGCCGTCGAGGAGGAACCGACCGAGGACGACTACGTGCTGACCGACACGCCCGACGACGAGGAGCTGTTCGGCATCTACCGCGGTCCCAAGCGGACGGAGATGCTGCTGTCCGATCTACCGGGCCTTCCTCCCGAGATCGCCGTCTTCCGCGGCCCCATCCTCCGCTGCACGGAGAACAACCGGGAGGCCGTGAAGGAGATCAAGGACACGGTCGTCCACGAGCTCGGCCACTTCTTCGGCCTCGACGACGACGAGCTTCCGTACTAGGGGCGTCCTCGCGACGGGACTGTCGGCCGAGGGAGAGTTCAGACTCGTCTCCC
>DATIWM010000061.1:0-2346 GCA_035519355.1 Thermoanaerobaculia bacterium
TCGGCTGCCTTTTCGCAGAGCGCCTTCAGGGCGCCGTACGACTCCTCCGTGATCTTCTCCGTCGTTTCGTCTGCAATCGTCGCGACCCTCGCCGTCTCGTCCATCCCCGGCTTCGACGTGTCGGCGTAGACCGAGATCGAGGAGATGAAGACGTACTGTCCGGCCCGCCCCCCGAGCGCCTTCATGGCCATCCGGATCTGACGCGGAAAGTAACCGGAGGTATCCACGACCGCGTCCCAGCGGCGCCCCTCGAGCGCGAGGAGACTGACGTTCCGGTCGCCGTGGAGCTGCTCGAGGTCGGGGAAGAGCCCCGGATTCGTCTTCCCGCGGTTGAAGAGGGTCAGCGTCCATCCGCTCTTCTTCGCCGCGTCGACGACCTGCGGGCCCAGAAAGCCGGTCCCGCCCAGGATCAGGAGCGTCTTCTTCGTCGGGGCGTCGCCGGCGCGGAGCCGGTGCGGAAGCAGGCTCGCCGCGCCGGCGAGGAGCCAGCCCCCGGCCGAGGCCGTCAGGAATTCCCGCCTCGAGGGGTGTCGTGTCCCTCTCATTTCGACTCCTTCGACGTCGGCACGCCTCACTCCCTTCAGCCCGGCTGGTGCTCCGGACGGAGCAGGTCGAAGACCGTCTTGACGGGCGTGAACGTCTCGATCGGGACCTCCACGAAGACCGTGTGCCAGCCCGCCATGGCGCCGTTCCAGAGACCGGGCCGCTCGAGAGCCTTGAGGACGCGTCCGTCCTTCGACTTTTTCGAGATGAAGACGGTGGCCGGGTCGACGAACCGGGCGAGCTGGTAGGGCGTCCCGTCCGGCTCTCTGAGCGCGCAGACGAGGTCGACGGGGTTGAAGTGCGTCGAGCTCCGCCAGATGGCCTCCTGGCGCGGATCCGCGTGGTCCACCTGGGACGATTCGACGATCTGGAGCGAGGAAGCGCCGTCCGCTCCGGCCACCCAGAACGGCCCGCCCCCCGGCTCCCCCTCGTTCCGGACGACCCCGCAGACGCGGACGGGCCGGCCCGGATCGCCGAGCGTCTCGAGCGTTTCGACGAGAAGCCCGGCGAGGAGCTTCTTCCAGAGGATCGTCTCCGCCGAACGCGACCGGGGCTGGACGTTGTCGATGTTCTTCACGAAAACGAGGTCGCCCCTCGTCGCTTCGAGGTTCGGCAGGAGCGCCCCGTGTCCTCCGGGGCGGAAGAGGAGCGACCCGTCCTCCTGCCGGAACGGGCGGTTCTCCTCGTCCGCCGCGACGGTGTCGGTCGACGGATCCTGCGACGAGAAGGTCACCTCCAGGTCCGCCCCGGAGACGGCTTCGAGGGGAGGAGCCATCGAGAGGAGGGCGGCCTTGAACGCGTTCCGGCATTCGGGGGCCACCGTGAAATGGACGCGGCAGACCCCGCGGACGTCGCGGACGGTTTCGATCGCCTCGTCGAGGTGCTCCTCGAACGGAGTCCGCGCGCCGCCGGGCCCGTGGTGGAAGGGGACGAGGGCCTTCGGGAGCGAGCCGTAGCCGAGGCCCGCCGGGGGAGGGGAGAAGATGACCGAGAGGATCTCGTCGAAGGCGCCGGTGGCGACCGCCGGCTGGAGCGCCAATCCGCGCGCCCGGCAGGCCGCGGCGAGCGCGTCGTGGAACGGGAAGCGTCCCACCGCCTCGAAGAACTTCTTCGTCCGTTCCCTTCCCTCGCCGGTTCCCTGGAGATCCTCGAACATCCGAGTCGAGGCGCCGGAGGCCGGCACGAACTTGCGGAGGCGGCCGTCGGCCGCCGCGATCTCCCACCGGGCCAGGAGCCCCGGGTATCGGGCCGGATCGAGGCGGACGATCCCGTCGCCGGAAGTGGCCGGGCGGAGGAGCCGCGCGGGCGGCGGCGGGTTCCGGAAGGTGGCGATCTGCCGGAGGATCTCTTCTTCCGACATGCCGTGCGCCGCGATCTGGCGGCGGTCGCCTTCGGTCAGATCGGCGTGGCCGCTCAAGGGCGTGTCGTGGGAGCCGATTCCTCGAGCATGCGGAGGAGGTAGACCCCGTAATCGCTCTTCTTCATCGGCTCGACGAGCTTCCGAACGTCGTCCGCCGTGATCCACCCCATGTGGTACGCGACTTCCTCCGGGCAGGAGATCTTCAGCCCCTGCCGCGCCTCGATCGCCTGGATGTACGTGGACGCGAGCATGAGCGCCTCGGGCGTGCCCGTGTCGAGCCACGCCATGCCGCGCCCGAAGATCTCGACGTGAAGATCCCCGGAGGCCAGGTAGACGCGGTTGACGTCGGTGATCTCCAGCTCTCCGCGCCCGGAAGGCTTCAGAGAGGCGGCGATGTCGAGCACGCGGTTGTCGTAGAAGTAGAGGCCTGTCACGGCGAAGTG
>DATIWM010000062.1:0-6474 GCA_035519355.1 Thermoanaerobaculia bacterium
GCCTCGCCGCTCCGGAAGGCTCTCGGCGGGCGCGCGCCGACGCGCACCCTTCTCGTCCCGATGGTGATCCGGGACCGGCTCGCCGGCCTCGTCTACGCCGACGAACTCCCCGGCGAGGAGGGCCGGCTGAACGAGGGCGCCATCGAGGTCCTCACTTTCGTCACCGGCCTTTCCGTGGACCTCCTCGCGGCCCGGAAGAAGATCCCGTCCCCGACGCTGACGTCGACGGGGGAGTCGATCGAGCGGTTCCGCCCGGCCGCGGTCGAGGTTCCCCAGGCGAAGACCATTCCCTCCCTGGTCTTCGAGCCGGAGCGCGCCCGTCCCGCACGCCCCGAAGCGCCAGCGGCCGCGCCTCACCCCGCTCCGGCGGAGCCCCCGCTCGCGACGAGCGGCATCCGGCCGCGGCCGAAGCCCGCCGAGGAACAGCTTCGCGATCTCGCCGAGTCTGCCGGCCTCGGGCGGAGGCCATCCCCGCCGCTGCCGCCGCAGCCGACATCACCAGATGCCGGCGTGACGATCGCCGTCCCGATCATGACGTCGCCCCCTCCACCGGCCGCGGCGCCGCCTCCGGCCGCCGCTCCAGCGCCGCCGCCGGCGCCGGCGCCCGTCGAAGCCCGTCCGGCCCCGGCCGTGCCGTCGGTCACCTCGTCGCCGGCGATCCTGATTCCGTCCCCCCTGCCGCCGCCCGTCCCCACGCGGCCCCCCAGCTCGTTCCCGCCGCCCCTCTCCCAGACGACGACGGGCGACTTCACGGAGGCTTTCGATGCGCTCCGGTCGAGCGGCGCCGCCTCGCCTCCGACCTCGCCCGGCGTCCCGATCGTCCCGCTCGTTCCGCGCGCGCAGGCCCCGCCGCCCCCGATGACGCCGCCGCCGACGATTCCCGCCGTCGGCGCCAGGCCTCCCGTCGCCCCCGGAACCACCGAAGTCCGTCCGATCTCCGGTTTCATCCCGAGATCGCGCCTCGCCGCCGGCGCGGCCGACAGTCCGCAGCGCCTGCGCGAGGACGCCCGCCGCCTCGCCCGCCTGCTCGTCTCCGAGATCAAGCTCTACAACGAGAAGAAGGTCGACGAGGGGCGCGTCGCGAACGATCTCTACGAGCGTCTGAAGGACGACATCGACCGGAGCCGGCAGGTCTTCGAGGAGCGGACCCCGGAGCCGATCCGGCGGGAAACCGACTTCTTCCGGGAGGAGCTCGTCCGGATCCTGGCCGACGGCCGCGCCGAGGCCCTCGGACAGACGGGCTGACGACGCTCGCGGACGCGGTGAGACTTCCGCTCCGGCGCTTTCCGGCGGGCGTCTTTCTCCTCCTGTCGCTCGTCTCCGGGGTGGCCCGTGGCTTCGAGGAGCCCGCCGCTCCGGCCCCGGGACCGAACGAGCGCCTCGCCGAGATCCGCCGCCTGCTCCGCGAAGAGGGGAGCGCCTCGGCCCGGGCCGCCGCGCTCGTCCCGCCTCTCGCCGAGGCCTCCGACCTCTGGGCGATCCGACTCCGGACGGCCCGCGCCGTCCTCGCCCTGGCCAAATCCCCCGAGACGACGATCGGTGCGCCGGAAGCCCTCGAGACCGCGCGGCTCGGAATACCGGGCCTCGGTTCGTGGGTGGCGCTCATGGGCTCGCGTCCATCCGTCGGGACGCTTCTCGCCTTCGCGGCCGCCGAACCCCTGGAGCCTCTCGCCCGGGACGCCGCGACCTTTGCCGCCCGGATGGCGCGGACGCCGGCCGAGAGGAGCGCCGTCCGCGCCGCGCTCGTGACCTGGGAGCTCCACGGCCCGCGAGGCCCCCGCGCCGCCATCGACCTCGCCCTCGCGCGGGCGCGGGTGTCCGCCACGGGCGGCGAGGCCCTCCGTCTCCGGTTCGCTCTCGCCGCCGAGTGGCCCGACGCGCCCGAGCGCGCCGCCGATCTCTTCGACGCCACCGACCTCGCGGAGTTCGACCGGGCCGTCCGCCGCGCCCCCGAGGAGATCCGCGCCGCCCGGGGCCTCGCCCTGGCGCCCCGCACCCCGAAGGAGGCGGCCTCGATCCTGCCCCGCTCTCCCGTCTCCGCGGCGGCGCGCCTCGACGCCGCCGAAGCGCGCCTCATCACGGGCGACACGGCCGAGACGCTCCGGCTCCTCCGGACGGCACCGCCGCTCCCCGACGGGCCGGCCGCGCTCCGCGCGCGCTCGCTCGTCCTCGACGCCGAGATGCGGGCCCTTCTCCGCTCGGAGGGAGCGCCCGCTCCGGCGCGGCGCGCCGGGCGGCGTCGGGCCCGCCTCGCCGCGACGCCCCCGGCCCCGCCCCGGCCGCTTGGCGAGGCGGCCCGCCAGCGCGCCGACTCTCTCCTGACGCGGGCGGATGAGCTTCTCGGCGCACCGCTCTCCGACGCCGACCGCCGGCGGCTCCTGGTCGACGCCTCCCGCCTGTCCCTCCGCGCCGGCTCCGCCGCCGACGCGCGCCTCCGGATCGCGCGGCTCGTCCTCTTCGAGCCCGGAAGCCGCGCGCTCTCGGAGGATCATTTCCGCGAGGCGTTCGACGCCTGGCGGGCCGGGCGGTTCGCCGAGGCCGCGGAGGCCTTCGAGGAGCAGAGGGCGCTCTTTCGCGACATCACGCTCCGGCGGCGCGCCACGTACTGGGCCGGCCGCTGCCGAGAGAAAGCGGGGCAGACCGACGCCGCCCGGCTTCTCTACGCTTCGCTCGTCGCCGGAACCTCTCCGGACCTCTATGCCGTCTGGGCCGCCGCGGCGATCGGCGTACCTCTGACGGCCGGGCCGTCGCCGATGCCGCCCGCCGACGACCTGGCCGCCCTCGACGGCGTCTCGCCCGCCGCACCCTCGCGCGAGCTTCTCGCCTGCGGGCTCCCCGACCTCGCCGAGGACGCCGCCGAGGCCGAGGGGAGCGCCGATCCGCTCTTTCTCGCGACCGCCGCCTCGGAGCGCGGCGACCACCGCCGCACGGCCTCGCTCCTCAAGCAGCGATGGCCCGAGCTCGGCTCCCCCGAAGAGGGGGGAGTGCCGCTTCCCGTCCGCCGCCTCTACTACCCCCACGACCATGCGGCGCTCCTCGTGGAAGCGGCCTTCGGGGCCTCGGTGCCGTCCGCCCTCGTCTTCGGCCTCGTCCGGCAGGAGAGCGTCTTCACGACGGACATCCGATCGCGCGCGGGGGCGGTCGGCCTGATGCAGGTGATGCCGGCGACCGGCCGGCAGCTCCACCGCCGCGAAGGGCGCGGCGCCCGTCCGGACCTGAAGAACCCCGCCGTCAACGTTCACCTCGGCGTGGCCTACCTCCGCCATCTGCTCGACCAGTTCGGCGGCGACCCGGTCCTCGCCCTGGCCGCCTACAACGCGGGACCGGCTCGCGCCAGGCGGTGGCGCGCGGACCTCGGTTCCCTCCCGGCCGACGAATTCGTCGAGTCGATTCCGGTCGCCGAGTCGCGCCACTACATCAAGCGCGTGCTCTTCTTCGAGGGGGCCTACGCCGCGCTCTACGGCCTGCCGGCCTCCCCGCCGGTCTCGCTGAAGGGGCGCGCCGCGGCCGCGCCCTGACGACAGGCCGCCGGCCCTACGGGGCGGCGCGGCGGGCGGCCGCCTTCGTGCCGCGGGGGCGGCAGGAGGCGCAGAAGCCCCGGATCTGGTGGGAGTGCGACGTCGGGAGAAAGTCGTGCGACCGGCAGACGGCCTCCTGGCGCCGTTCGATGGCCCGGTCCACGAACTCGATGACCTTCCCGCAGGCCGTGCAGACGAGGTGGTCGTGGTGCTCGCCCTTGCGGAGCCGTTCGTACCGGTACTTCTCCTCGTTCAGCCGGACGCGTCCCACGAGGCCGCATTCGAAGAGGAGGTCGAGGCTCCGGTAAACCGTCGCGCGGCTGATCTTCACCCCGCGCTCGCGCATCCGGAGGACCAGGTCCTCGGCGTCGAAGTGGCGGTGCGTGGAGAAGATCTCGTCGAACAGGGCCGTCCGCTCGCGCGTCGTCTTCAGCCCCTTCCGCTTCAGGAACTCCGAGAAGATGCGCCGTTCTTCTGTGTGTCCGCTCACGGCACGAGATTATCGCAACTTGGCCTCAATCTCGCTGGCAACACGAAAAAACGCCGGCCCCCGGGCCGGCCGGATCACGGCCGGGGGGTTCCCGGGACCGCCTCTGGGGCCACCGCCGGCCGGCCGCTCTTCGGGTCCGCTTCAGGCCCGGGATTCTCCGGCGGGCCGCCTCGTTCGGGACGGGATAGCGCCTGCTGCCGGACGAGCTCGGTGACGATCGTCTCGAGGCGGCGCGAGCGGGCGTAGAGAGACAGCGTCACGTAGAACCCGGCGATCAGGTTGAGGTAGATGATGAAGTCGACTCCCCGCCCGATCCCGAAGAGATTCCCCAGGCGCGTCGTCAGGTCCGGCCGGAAGACGGCGACGGCGGCCAGAAGCCAGAGGAGGCTCCAGAGGATCCCCGCCCGCCGCCTCACCGTTCCCCGCAGCGAGAGGACCAGAGAGACGACCGCCGAGCCGATGAAGAGGGGGAGGGCGAACCATTGGAAGAGCGTCATCGTGACACCTTCTCCAGAAAGAGGCGGGCGGCGACCTTGAGCGCCGCGTGCGAGGGTTGTCCCTTGGCCAGCGAGTCGGCGCTGTAGGTGACGGCGACCGGCACCTCGGCGTACCGCAGACGGGACGAATGGATCTGTTCGAGGATCTGACTGGCGTGTTCCATCCGGTTCAGCGTGATCCGGAGAGCCCCGGCTCCACGGCGCGTCATGCCCCGGAGACCGTTGTGCGTATCGGTCAATCGGACTCCCGAGAAGACGCGCGTGAAGAAGATCGCCAGCTTCAGGAGGGCCTTCCGGGTGGCGGGAATTCCGACGGCTTCCCCGAGAAACCGCGATCCGAGCGTGAAGTCGCACGGGCCCGAGACGAGAGGCGTCACGAGGGCGTCGATGTCCTCCGGCCGGTGCTGGCCGTCGGCGTCGAACGTCACGAGGTAGGCGGCTCCCCGGCGCAGCGCGAAGTCCAGTCCCGTCTGGAGCGCCGCGCCCTGTCCGAGGTTCACGAAATGGCGGAGGAGCCACGCGGGCCTCCGGCGGACCTCCTCGACGGTCGGGTCGGTCGACGCGTCGTCGACGACCACGACGTTCGGCCAGCGCCCCAGCAGCCCGTCGAGGACGTCTCCGATCCGCCCTGCCTCGTTGTAGGCGGCCACGACGATCCAGACCTCACGGCGCAGGTCCGGGCCGATCCGCGGTCCGTCGTCCGCTCTCACGACACCGCGCTCTCTTCCCTGAAGGTCCGCCGCACCGCCACGAGGAGACGATCTTATCGGAGGGCGTTGTTATCATCGGCGCCATGCCCCGGCGGCGATCGACCGCCGCGCTGACCGACGCACGATGAAGATCTCGGTCGTCACGCCATCCCTCAACCAGGCGGCCTTCATCGAACGGACGATCGAGAGCGTTCTCGCGCAGACGGGCGATTTCGATCTCGAATACCTGGTCGTGGACGGCGGCTCGACCGACGGGACCCGGGAGATTCTCGAGCGGTATCGCGGCCGGATCACGTTCACGGTCGGAGAGGACGGCGGCCAGTCGGACGCCCTGAACAGGGCATTTGCCCTCACGACCGGAGATGTTCTCGGCTGGCTGAACTCCGACGACACCTACCGCCCCGGGGCCCTGGCCCGCGTCGCCCAGGCGTTCCGGTCCACGAACTGCCGGTGGTGCTTCGGACAGTGCCGGATCGTGGACGAAGTCGACCGGGAAGTCCGGCGCTTCGTGACGGCCCACAAGAACCGGGCCTGCCGGAAGTACTCCCTCGTGCGACTCCTCGAGGAGAACTTCGTCTCCCAGCCGGCGGTCTTCTTCACCCGGGAGCTCTGGAGCGAGGCCGGACCTCTCGACCGGACTCTCTGGTACTCGATGGACTACGACCTCTGGCTCCGCTTCGGGCGGATCGTGGAGCCGCTCTTCCTTCCGGCCGACCTCGCCGACTTCCGCTGGCACGGCGGATCGAAGAGCGGCGCCCGCTTTCGGGAGGGCTCGTGGGAAGCGTTCCGGACCGCCCGCCGACATGCGAGGCGGCCGGAGCGCGGAGCGGTCGCGAGACACTTCCTCCGCACCCTGGGACGGGTGGCGGTCTACGGGGTTCTCGACCGCACGGGCCGGTAGTCCCCCCGGCCCGCGACCTCAGGGTGCAGGCCGGGAAGCCTCCCGGCCCTTCTTTCGCGCCAGACGAGCCGCCCGCCCGATGGAATAGACGTAGGAGACGACCGCGGCCGGAATCCGCCACGGGTGCCGCGCGTTCGGCTTCCGGGCCACCGAGCGGAGAAAGTTCGTCCAGGCCACTTCCTTCCAGAATTCCCACCGGGGAAAGAGATGCCGCATCGCGAAATAGTTTCCGGGGAACGCGATCATCCAATGGGGCATCGGACGATCTTCCTCCTCGTACCGACATCCTCCGGTTGGTTCCTGGAGATGCACGAGGCCCGCCTCCGGATCGAACACGATGAGCCCCCCGGCCTTCCAG
>DATIWM010000063.1:0-10822 GCA_035519355.1 Thermoanaerobaculia bacterium
CGGCTGGCGGCTCCCGTCGGTCCGGAGGCGGACGTCGGCCACCGACTCGGACTTCGCGCCGGCGCCGGGAGCCGGGGACGCGGCGGACATTCCCGTGGCCGGCGCCCCGGCGGCCGCCGCCCCCGGGAGGCCCGCGCGGGAGAAGCCGCTCGAGGGGGTGGCGACCGTCCTTTCCACGTCGAGAGCCGGACGCTGCGAGGTCGTGAGCGTCGGAACGTCGTCCGGGATCTGCTTGAGGGACGCCGCGAGATCCTTCTTCAGTTCCGCGCAGCTGGCGTAGCGCTGGCCGCGGTCCTTCTCGAGAGCGCGGTGGACGGTCTGATCCAGCGCCGCCGGGATGCCCGGGTCGAAGTCGGCGGTGCGGGGCGGCGTCTCGTTCATGATCTTGTAGAGGACCGTCGAGATGTGGTCTCCGGTGAAGGGCTTCTGCCCGGTGAGGATCTCGTACGCGACGACGCCGAGGGAGAAGATGTCGGTTCGCGCGTCGAGGGTCTCGCCGCGGATCTGCTCGGGGGCGAGGTACGAGGCCGTTCCGAGCGTGATTCCGGTCTGGGTCAGGGTGGACGGCGAGACGAGCGACTTGGCGATGCCGAAGTCCATGATCTTCACCGTGCCGTCCTCGAGAATCCGGATGTTCGACGGCTTGATGTCGCGATGGATGATGCCGGCCGCGTGCGCGTAGCCGAGCCCTTCGCAGACGTCCACGAGAATCTGGACTTTCCGGTGGAGCGACAGCGGGACGTTCTTCTTGATGAGCTTGTCGAGGTCCTCGCCGGTCAGGAACTCCTGCACGATGTAGGGGGTGCCGTCCTCGGTCACGCCGAAGTCGTAGATCGTCGTGACGTTCGGGTGATGGAGATTCCCGGCGAATTCCGCTTCCCGGAAGAAGCGTTTTTTGATCTCCCCCTCGTCGCTCTGGCAGGTCTTGATGGCGACGAGGCGCTTGATGAACGGGTCCCGGCCCTTGTAGACGGTTCCGAACCCGCCGACGCCGATCTTCTCGACGATCTGATATTTGCCGACCTGGGTCAGCATCAGTGAAAAAGCAGGGTACCACGCGTTCGCTATCATCGCCGGGTGGCGCGACGCCTCGCCCGGTTCGTCGCTCTCTTCGGCGCAGCGGCCCTGTCTGTCGCCTGCCGCCGCGGGGCTCCGTCTTCCGGGGCGGGAGGAGCGCCCCCGACGCCCCGGCCCGCCGAGCCGGCGCGCGTGGCCTACCGCCCGCCGGGAGACGGCCGGCTCTCGAAGACGCAGGTGGAGGCGTACCTCGGCGTCCTCGAGAAGCTCAAGCTCGACCGGGTCCGGAAGCCGACCGGAAGCCTCCTCGCTCCCGGCGACCCGCTCGACCTCGAAGCGCCCGACGTCATCGTGGCCCGCGGACGGGGCCTCAACGTCTCCGAGTACCTCTGGATCCGCGAGCGCGTCCTCGAGGCGGAGGCCGCCGCGCTCTCCGAGCACCTGATGACGTCGCACCTCGCGATGCTCGAGCGGACCTTGGCGGAGCTGAAGACCCGTCGGGCGGCAGCGCCGGACGAGGGGTCGCGAAAGCTCCTCGCGGAGCAGATCGCCAACTTCGAGGCCGAGGCGAACCGGACCCGGCGGGAATCGCGCGAGAAAGAGCCCGAGAACGTCCGCGCGAACCTGAAGACGATCGATCCCTTCCGGACCCGGCTCGAGGCGGCCGGCGACGTCCTCGACCAGCCGCTTCCTCGGGCCGCGCCTCCGCCGCGCTCCCCGTCGGCCGCACCGCCGAAATGAACGGGGACGCGGCCCTCCGGCTCCTTCTGGAGGCCGTGGACCGGGGGGTCTTCGCGGGGGCTTCCGCGCGCGTCGAACGGGACGGGGCGGTCCTCTTCGAGGGCGAGGCGGGAATGTCCCGGCTGGAGCCCGAAACCGAGAGCACGGCCGCCGGCGTCGGGACGCTCTGGGACCTCGCGTCGCTCACGAAGCCGCTGGCCGGGGCCGCGCTCCTCCTCGCCCTCGTCGAGGAGAATCTCCTCGGGCTGGACGACGAGGTCTCCCGGTTCGACGACCTCTGGAGGAAGACGAGATTCGAGGGGGTGACGCTTCGAGGCCTCCTCTCCCACACGGCGGGCGTCGTCGAATGGTCTCCCCTCTACGTGCGGGGCTCGGGGCGGGAGGCGTACCGGAAGGCGCTGGCCGCCCTCGACCCCGTCGGTCCACCCGGCCGGAAGGTGGTCTACTCGTGCCCCGGGTACCTCCTCCTCTCGGACGTCGTCGAGCGCGTCTCGGGAATGCCGATCGACGCGTTTTTCGCAGCCCGCGTGTCGGGGCCGCTCGGACTCTCCGCGGACCTCCTCTTCGCGCCCGGAGGCGGCGATCGTCTGCGGGCAGCGGGCGGCGAGCGGGACGACGCCACGGAGCGGCGGAAGGTGGCGGACCTTGGCCTCGCGTACACGGGATTCCGCAGCGGCGTCGTGAACGGAGAGGTCAATGACGGAAACGCCCACCGCCGGGGAGACGGCGTGGCCCTGAACGCCGGTCTCTTCGGGACGGCGCGCGCCGTGGCGGCCCTCGCGAGGGCCTGGCTCGACCGCGACCCGGCCCTCCTCGGAGAGGGATCGGTGGCCGAGGCCGTCCGCAACCAGACCGAAGGCCTCGGAGAGGACCGCGGGCTCGGCTGGGCCCTCGCGCGGACCGTGCGGAGCGCCGGCGAGGCGCTCGCTCCCGAGAGCTTCGGCCACACGGGCTTCACCGGTAGCTCGCTCTTCGTCGACCCGGTGAGCCGGCGGATTTACGTTCTCCTGGCCAACCGGCTCCACCCGGACGCGCGAAGCGCCGAGGAGATGATCGCGCTCCGGCGCCGCTTCCACGCGCTGGCGGCGGCGGTCTCCTGACCGCCTCCTAACGGACGACGACGCCGAAGACGTTGCTGTAGTCGTCCGTCCAGAGGGAGACGTGTCGTCCGTGCCCCGTGAGTTCCACCGCGGCCTCGGAGATGCCGGGCCGCGAGAGCACGTCCCTCCGCCTCGAGAGGAGGACCCAGACACTCCGGGAGTACGCCGCCCCCGCCGGGTCGGTGTCCGATTCCACGGCCGCCAGACCGTACCGGCGCGCCACTTCCTTGAGGACCGGCTCGAGCCGGATGTGGCGGTTCGACGTGTGCACGGCGAGGATCGCGTCGTCGTCGCGGAGGTGTGCGAGATACGTCGCGAAGGCTTCGACCGTCAGGAGGTGGACGGGAATGGCGTCGCTCGAGAAGGCGTCGAGCACGAGGACGTCGAAGCGCTGCGGCTCCCCCTGGGCCAGCTCGCGCTCGAGGGAGAGCCGTGCGTCCCCTTCGACGACGTCGACGGAGCCGGCCGAGTCGGCGAGGAAGGTGAAGCGGGGATCCGGACCCCGCGACAGGGCGATGACGTCCGGGTTGATCTCGTAGAACCGGACGACGTCGCCCGGCCGCGCGTAGGCCGCGAGGGTTCCGACGCCGAGGCCCACGACCCCGATGTGAAGGCTCTGACCCGTCGAGCGGCGGGGGTGGGCGCCGAGCGCGCGGCCGACGCCGCTCTCCTCGCCGTAATAGGAGGTCGGCTGCCGGCGCTTCTCGGGGGCCAGGTACTGGAAACCGTGCTGGATCCGGCCGTGCGTCAGGGCGCGGAGATGCCACGCGGCGTCCCCGGGCAGCTCTTCCCGGACTCGGAGGACGCCATAGAAGTTCCGGGACGAAACGACGGCGCCCGTAGAGGACTCCACGAAGCGGACGGCGAGAAGCGTGGCGGCGAGAATGAACAGGCCGGCGACGCCGGTCCGGACGAGGAGGCGTCTCACCGCGGGCGTCGCGGCGTCGCGGCCGAGAAGGCCGATCAGCAGCGCGCCGCAGAGGAGGAGGCCGGTCGGGTATTCCCAGTAGCCCGTGAAGACGAGGGGCGCCAGAACGCCCACGAAGAGGCCGCCGAGGGCCCCGCCGCCCGCCACGCTCAGATAGAACTCCGTGAGCCGTGCCGGCGTGGGGCGAAGGCGGTAGAGCTCTCCGTGGCAGACGAGGCACCCGGCGAAGAGGGTGAGGGCGTAGGCGCCGATCTGGAGCGGCGCCTTGACCCGGACGGCGTTCTGGAGGACGTAGACGGCGGGGACGACCGAGACGGCGAAGAGGGCCGACGCGACGGGTCGCCACGGGAACCGGGGCGCCTCGAAGCAGAGGACGAAAGACAGAAGGTAGAGCGAGAGGGGGAGGACCCAGAGAAACGGGATGACGGCCACTTCCTGGCACATCTGGTTGGTCGTGGCCATCAGGAGGATCGAGCCGCAGCCGGCGAGGGCGAGCCAGAGAACGCGATCTCCCGGGCGCGGAGGCGGGAGGGGATCGGCGGTCCCGGGCGCCACGCGATCGCCGGGCGATCGGGCCTGCCGGTCGGCGGCGGTCGCGGCCGCCGCGACGAAGAGCGCGAACAGGGCCGACCAGCCCCACGCTTGCGACCGGAGCCGGAACGCCGGCTCGAAGACGAAGGGGTACGCCAGAAGCGCGAGAAGAGAGCCGAAGTTCGAAAGGGCGAAGAGACGCCAGACGCGCTCGGGATGCGGACGGCGCGCCGCCCACGACTGGAGGAGGGGGCCGGTCGAGGAGAGCAGAAGATAGGGGAGGCCGACGGTCAGGCCGAGCACGGCGAGGATCCGGAGGGCCGGAGCGCCGCTTCGTTCGGGTTTCACGAACGCGGGCGGCGCGAGCGGGGTTCCGAACCGGAGGGCGAAGAAGGCGAGGAGGGCGACCGCGGCCCCGAGAAGCGCCGTGTGAAAGCGGCGCTGTCGTTCCGGCGCGAGACGGGAAAGGCCGTGGGCGTAGAGATAGCCGCCGAAGAGGGCCGTCTGGAAGAAGAGGAGGCAGGTCGTCCAGACCGCGGGCGTGCCGCCGAACCAGGGGAGAAGGTAACGCCCGATCAGGGGCTGGAGCTGAAACAGCAGGAAGGAGGAGAGAAAGACGGCGACGGCGTAAAGAACCATCCGGGAGGCTACGATACAGGGGAGCGTCCGGAAGGAGGACGAGAGCCCGTTCGCATGACCTCGCGGCGATGAGCCAGGAAGGAGCAGCGGCATTTCTCGACAGACGGCCAGCGGCATTCACGGGACGCTGATTCCGGATCCGCTCGACCCGGCGCTCCCGCGGAGGATCTCGGCGATCGAGAGTCCGGCGCTCGGCGAGGTGACGAGCATCGTCTCCTATGGCCTCTCCGGCCGGCCCCTGCTCCTCTTCCCGGCGGCGACGGGGGATCCGTTCGACAACGAGACGTTCGGCCTCGTGAAGGCCCTCGAGCCGTTCCTCCTTTCCGGACGCCTTCGCGTCTTTTCCATCGACACGATCAACCGCCGGGCGTGGATGAACCCGGACGTCGTGGTCGAGGAGCAGGCGCGCCTCCAGGCGCGCTATTCGACCTTCGTCGAGGAGGAGGTCGTTCCGTTCATCCGGATGGCCGCCGGCGACGAGGAGATTCGAGTCGCCGCGGCCGGCCCGAGCTTCGGCGCCTTCCACGCGGCGAACGCCCTCTTCCGCCGGCCCGACCTCTTCGACACCGTCGTCGCCATGAGCGGCTTCTACGACCTGGCCCCGCATTACCTCCGGGGCTACAGCGACGACAACTGCTACTACAACAACCCGCCGTGGTACCTGCCGCGTCTGGAGGGGAGGTATCTCGACCTCCTGCGCGATGCCACGTCGATCTACCTGGTCACCGGGCGCGGACCCTACGAGATGCCGGACGCCTCGTTCGGACTCTCGTCCATCCTGAGTTCGAAGGGAATTCCCCACACGCTCGACATCTGGGGGACGGACGTCAGCCACGAATGGATCTGGTGGCGAAAGATGATCGCCCACGCCGCGACCAAGCTGGGCTGGTAGAGGCGCGCGTCGTCAGCCGCGCCAGGAGTCGTGGTAGGCGGGATCCTCGAGGGCGAGGGCTTCAGGGGTCAGCTTCAGCGGCCGGAACGTATCCATCATGACCGCCAGTTCGTCGGTCGACCGCGTCCCGATCGACCCCTCGTAGGCGCCGGGATGCGGGCCGTGCGGAACTCCCGCGGGGTGGAGCGAGACGGCTCTCGGCCCGACTCCCTTCCGGCTCGTGAAGTTTCCCCGGACGTAATAGATGATCTCGTCGCAGTCGACCGACGTGTGCGGATAGGGGCAGGGGATGGCCTCGGGATGCGTGTCGGTCACCCGCGGGACGAAGGAGCAGACGAGCACGCCCCGGCCCGCGAAGGTCGAGTGGACCGTCGGCGGCAGATGGACGAGCCCGGTTCGCGGCTGGTAGGCGAGGATCGGAAAGGCGAACGGCCAGACGGTGCCGTCCCAGCCGACGACGTCGAACGGCGACGCGGCGGGGAAGCGTTCCACGAAGGCGTCGTCCTTCTTCACGACGATCCGCTTCGGGCCCGGCCGCGGGCCGGAGAAGGCCGGCCGGACGAAATCACGGTGCGTGTACGGCGCGTCCATCCGGAGCTGCCCGACCGGATTCCGGAACTCCCGGGGGATCTGCAGGCCGCCGCGAAGCTCGAAGAGAATTCCTTCGAAGGGCGAAGAGACTCGAAATCGACGGACGACGCCGCGGGGGACGCAGACGTACTCCTCCCCCTGGACCGACAGGTCGCCGAACGGGGTCTCGAGGGTCCCGGATCCCTCGAAGAGATAGAACAGCTCGTCGCCGTCCCCGTTGCTGAAGCCGTCCTCGGTGGCTGCTTCCTTCGGCAGTCTGAACAGCGACACCACGACGTCGTCGTTCTTCAGGATCGGCGTGAAGCCTTCGGGGGCCTTCGGGCCGAGGAGGAGCCGCCTCCGGAGCGGCTGGTGTGGCGCCTCGCGGGCCGGCTGGAGCTCGAAACGGCCCGGCGCGCACGGCCCGATTCGGAGGTCGGTCATCGGCGGCCCTTCGTGGTAGAGAATGGAGAACTCGCCGTCGAATCCCTTCCGCGTCAGGCACTCCTCCCAGCGAAGCGTCCCCGCGGCGTCCCGGAAGGCGGTGTGGGGCTTGACGGGAAGGGCGCCCGCGGCCATCCGGTCGATCAACCGACGACCTCCAGCGCCTGCGCGCCCTTCTGGCTCGCCTCGATCGACTCGAAGAGGGCGCGGAAGTTCCCGTAGCCGAACCCCTTGTCCCCCTCGCGCTGGATCAGCTCGTAGAAGAAGGGACCCGCCTTCTCGTCCCCGTACATCGCGTGGGCGTCCAGCATGAAGATCTGGAGCATGTACTTGTCGTCGGCGCCGTCGACGAGGACATGGTTCTTCCGGAGCGCCTCCATCGGCTCCCGGAGATTCGTGATCTTCATCTCCTCGAGCCGCCTCGGGAGGCGGTCGTAATAGAGGCCCGGCGCCGGGAGGAAGCGGATTCCCTTCGACCGGATGGCCTCGACGGCCGGGAGGATCTGCTTCACGTGGAAGGCGATGTGCTGGACGCCCGCGCCGTGGTGGTCCTCGCAGAACCGGTTGATCTGGCTGTCGCGGAAGAAGGGCCTCATCGGTTCGTTCGTGGCGAACTTGAGGCCGCTCTCGGGGTCGGCCATGACGATCGACCGGAGGCCGGAGCCGGTCAACCGCGTTCCGCGGTCGACGTCGGCCGTGTGGAACTCCACGTCCCAGTAGTGCGTGAAACCGAGGACGTCCCGGTACCAGTGGACGACGGGAAGCATCGTGTAGGCGTTCGACGTGACGTGGTCGATGGCGGAGAAGCCGTGCGGGCTCGCCTTCGGCCGGCCGTCTCCCGCCGGGTCGAAACCGGGGGCGAAGTGCGGGTAGGGCCCCTCCCGCTGGATGAAGCGGAAGGTGACGTCGTCGAGCGGCGTCGCGATGCTGAAGGTCGAGAAGCGGCCGCCTCCGGCCTCGTCGGTCTGAACGTCCGAGAGAAAGGTCCCGCCCCGCTTTTCGAGGAACGCCCAGGTGGCCGCGATGTCCCGCACCCGGAAGGCGAGCGACGAGACGCCGTCCGGGTGGATCCGGAGCCAGCGGGCCGCCCGGGACTCCTTTCCCGCCGGGGTCGAGACGAGGACGCGGATCGGACCGGTGCCGAAGACGCTGGACGCTTCGCCCCCTTTCTCGACCTTGGCGGCCGAGGCCCGGGCGACCTCGGTGAATCCGAGCCCCTCCGTGTAGAAACGGCGGCTCCGTTCCAGGTCGCCCACGATGAAATGGAAGGAGTCGTACCCGAGAAGTCCGAGGGATCCGGCCATCCCGGTAGTCTAGAACGCGTCTCAGCGGGCGGGAACCCCCGGAACGCGCCCCGACGCGGCCGGCCCGCCTTCCGTATCATGGAGTGGTTGACACGGACGCCTCCTACCAGGGCACCGGCCGGTGACTTTTTCGTCCGTCATCTTCCGCTCTATCTCGACTACCTGGCCGTCGAGAAGGGACTGGCGAAGAACTCCCTCGAGGCTTACCGCCGCGACCTGACGGCGTTCGGCCTCTGGCTGTCCGGCCTGAACCTCCCGGCCCGGAAGGTGACGCGGAGCGAAATCGTCTCCTACCTCGGCGAACGGCGCGGCCGGGGGGCCTCGCCCCGGAGCCTCGCCCGCGCGACGTCGGCCCTCCGGGGCTTCTTCCGGTTCCTGGCGGCTGAACGGATCGTCCCGGCCGATCCCACGACCGAGCTCTCGAATCCCCGTCGGTGGGCCGTTCTTCCGAAGTTCCTGACGCCCGTCGAGGTGAAGAGGCTCCTCGAGGCCCCCGACGTGGAGACTCCGAGAGGGCTCCGGGACCGGGCCCTGCTCGAGCTCCTCTACGCCTGCGGCCTCCGGGTCTCCGAGCTGTCGGCCCTCCCGCTCGAGAACCTCCGTCTCGCCGACGGCTTCGTCCTCGTTCGCGGAAAGGGATCGAAGGAGCGGGTCGTGCCGATCGCGGACGCTTCCGCGCGGTGGGTGAAGCGGTACGTGAAAACCGCCCGCGCCCGAAAGCGCGGAGCCGCGGCGAGCCGGTGGCTCTTCCCGGGATCGAAGGGGAGGCCGGTGACGCGGCAGACGGTTTTCCTCGTTCTGAAGGCGGCGGCCAGGGCGGCCGGCCTCCCCCCGGGGGCCGTCTCGCCCCACGTCCTCCGGCACGCCTTCGCCACGCACCTCGTCGACAACGACGCGGACCTCCGGGCCGTCCAGATGATGCTCGGTCACGCGGACATCGCCACGACGGAGATCTACACGCACGTCTCGCGCTCGCGCGTCCGGCGCGTGTACGACCGGACGCACCCGCGCGCCTGACGGCTCTCCTTCCGCTATAGTCGGCCGGGGCCTCAGCGCCTCGTCCGATGCCATCGCCGAGTCCGCTCGAACAGTTCGTTGCCGGCGCGTGGCGCCCGAGCGCTGCCACGCGGACGTTCCCGAGTACGAACCCGTCCGATCCGTCGGACCTCGTCGCCGTCGTTCCCGAGGGGGCTCCGGGCGACGTGGAAACGGCCGTGGCCGCCGCCGCCGAGGCGCTCCCGGCGTGGAAGCTCCTTCCCGGTGCGGCGCGGGCGGAACACCTCCACAGGTGGTCCGAGGCGGTCGGCGCCCGGGCGGAGGAGCTGGCGCAGGCGATGGCGCGCGAGGTGGGCAAGCCGATCTCCGAGGCGCGGGGCGAGGCGGCCCGGGGCGTCGCCATCCTCCGCTACTACGCCGGGGAGGCGGTCCGCGAGTCGGGCTCCGTCATCCCGTCGCAGCTTCCGGAGACGCTCCAGCTGACGCTGCGGGAGCCCCTCGGCGTCGTGGGCCTCGTGACGCCCTGGAACTTTCCGGTGGCGATCCCCCTCTGGAAGGCGGCCCCGGCCCTCGCGTTCGGGAACACGGTCGTCCTGAAGCCGGCCGAGACCTCCTCGGCCGTCGCGTCGCTTCTCGCCGGGACGGCCGAGGCGGCGCAGCTCCCGCCCGGCGTCTTCAACGTCGTCTTCGGCCTCGGGCCGGTCGTCGGGGAGGCGCTGATCGGGAACCCGCTGGTCCGCGGCATCAGCTTCACCGGCTCGGCGAAGGTCGGAGCGCGGGTGGCGGAGGTCTGCGCGCGGCGGAACGCCCGGTACCAGACGGAGATGGGGGGGAAGAACGCGGCCATCGTCCTTGCCGACGCGGACCTCCCGCGCGCGGGAGCGCTCACCATTTCCGGGGCGATGCGGTTCGCGGGGCAGAAGTGCACCGCGACGAGCCGCGTCATCGTGGAGAAAAAGGTCTGGGACGAGTTCGTCGCCCTTCTCGCCTCCCAGGCCGGGGCCCTCCCGATCGGGCCGGTGACGGATCCGGCGGCGGCCGTCGGGCCGCTCATCTCCGAGGCGTCGCGCTCCCGCGTCGCCCGGCTCCTGGCCACCGAGAGCTGCCGCGTTCACGCGGGGGGCGGGCCACCGCGCGACCCGCGCTTCTCGGCCGGGTGGTTCCTCGCGCCGACGGTCCTCTCGGAGGTGGCGCCGGATTCGGCTCTTCTCCGGGAGGAGCTCTTCGCGCCGGTCCTCCTCGCCCTCCGGGTGGACGGGCTCGACGAGGCGATCGCCGCCGCCAACGCCACGCCGTACGGACTCTCCGCCGCGCTCTTCACCCGGGACGTGAAGAGCGCGCTCCGGTACGTGAGGAGAATCGAGGCCGGGCTGGTCCGCGTCAACGGCGATACGACGGGAGTCGACCCTCACGCTCCCTTCGGCGGGATGAAGGGGTCGAGCTCGGGAAGCCGCGAGCAGGGGCCCGCCGCGCGGGACTTCTACACGGAGATCAAGACCGTCCAGATCGCGGGAGGCTGAGGGGGCGATGGCTCATCTGCCGCGGACGATGACCGTGGTCGACTCGCACACGGAAGGGGAGCCGACGCGCGTCGTCGTGGAGGGGTGGCCGCCGCTCTCGGCCCCGACGATGGAGGGGAGGCGGCAGGAGCTGGTTCGCC
>DATIWM010000064.1:0-4823 GCA_035519355.1 Thermoanaerobaculia bacterium
GGCGCGCCTTCGAAGAGTCTCGGCGTGTTCGAAGCAGCGATTTCGCGCCCGATGCGAAGCGCCGCCCCGTGCATTTCGCTCACCGAGCGTCAAGCGCACTGAGTTGAAGCAGCGAGAACCGCTGGGCGGGCTAACCAGTAGTAGACGGACGTTGACCGGGGTGGATGGACGGAAGATACGTCGGTGTAGCGGCCGGGAAGGAGGTGCAGTGGCCAGGGCGGAAGTCCTTGAAAGGCCCGCCTTTCTTGCTGGCGGCGCTGTATAGGCGCTTGGGAGATATGCCGACGAGGTTTCGGCCTAGTGCCGTCGGTGTTGGGCCGACGACCGGGCGGTCAGAGCGCATGGAGAGTGCTCCGGCCACCGCGTCCTCCTGCCGCATACCGGTTAGCCGTGTCAGCCATCGTCATCTCCCGTCAAGTGGCCCCGCCTCACTCTGCCGTTGTTCTCTTCGAGTCCCAGTACATGTAAGCGAGGAGGACGAGATAGAGGGCGAGGGCGAGGAGTTCGGGGCCCCGGCCGAGGGCGTAGTCGAAGGAATAGGCGAGCGGGCCGAGGCTCATCTTCGTCTTCAGGAACTTCAACAGGGCGGCGATGACGCCCATGATGGCTCCGCCGGCGATGAAGCCGGACGCGATGAGCGTGCCGCGCGAGTTGCGGGCCGCGGCGAGTTTCTCGTCCTTCCCGGCCGACTTCGCCACGAAGTGGGCGACGAGGCCGCCGATCAGGAGCGGCGTATTCAGCTCCTGCGGGATGTACATCCCGAGGGCGAACGCCAGCGACGGCACGCCGATCATCTGCATCGTCATCGCCACGAGCGCGCCGACGCCGTAGAGGAGCCACGGCACCGGCTCGTTCGACATCAGCGTCTTGATGACCGCCGCCATCGCGTTGGCCTGCGGGGCGACGAGGACTTCGCTCTCCGGGTGGGCCGCGGACGGGGCGAAGCCGTAGGCCTGGTTCAGGAGGAGGATCACGGCCCCGACCGTGAGCGAGGCGACGATCGTTCCGAGGAACTTGGACCGCTGCTGGACGGCGGGCGTCGCGCCGATCCAGTAGCCGATCTTCAGGTCCGTGATGAGGCCGCCCGCCATGGAGAGGGCCGTGCAGACGACTCCGCCGATCAGAAGCGCCGCCAGCATGCCGGCGGGGCCCGAGAGGCCGGCCTTGACGAGGAAGAGCGACGTGAGGATCAGGGTCATGAGCGTCATCCCCGAGACGGGGTTCGTCCCGACCGTGGCGATGGCCTGCGCGGCCACCGTCGTGAAGAGGAACGAGATGACGATGACGACCGCGAGGGCGATGAGAGACTGCGTCGTGGCGCCGGTGTTCCCGCCGAGGACGCCGAACCGGAAAAAGAGCCAGGTCACGATCGCCACGGCGACGATGCCCGCGAGGACGAGACCCATCGAGACGTCCCGGTCGGTCCGCTCGGCGGCCGGCGCCGCGGCTCCCCTCTTGCCGCCGAAGAGCTCCTTGAGGCCGAGGCCGAACGCCTTCGCGATGATCCGCCAGCTCCGGAGGATCCCCATGATCCCGGCGGCCGCGATGCCGCCGATGCCGATGTGCCTCACGTAGGTCCGGAAGACGGCTTCCGCCGACATCGAGCCGATGAGGGCGCCGGAGCCGGCCGGCGGGACGGCGACGGGAAGCTGCGCGCCGAAGTGCGCGACGACCGGGACGAGGAGGAACCAGGAGACGAACGACCCGGCGCAGATGATGGCCGAATAACGGAGGCCGATGATGTAGCCGAGGCCCAGGACCGAGGCGAGGACGTCCAGCTTGAAGACGAGCTTGGCCTTGTCGGCCAGTTCCTTCAGGACCGGGAGCGACCGCGACGTGAAGACCTCGGCGAAGGCCTCGAGATGGATGATCAGGAAATCGAAGAGGCCGCCGACGGCCGCGGCGAGCGCGAGGACGCGGGCCTGCTGTCCCCCCGCTTCGCCCGCGACGAGGACCTCGGTCGTGGCGGTGGCTTCGGGGAAGGGAAGCTCGCCGTGCATCTCCCGGACGAAATACCGCCGGAGCGGGACGAGGAAGAGGATTCCGATGGTGCCGCCGAGGAGGGCCACGAGGAAGAGCTTCACGAGGTTGACGTCCAGGCCGAGGATGAAGAGGGCCGGCAGGGTGAAGACCGATCCCGCCACGACGAGGCCCGAGGCGGCCCCGACCGACTGGACGATGACGTTCTCGAGGATCGTGGACCGGCGGCGGAACGCGTAGCCCAGCCCCACGGCCAGGATCGAGATCGGGATCGCGGCTTCGAAGACCTGGCCGACCTTCAGGCCCAGGAAGGCCGCGGCCGCCGAGAAGACCGCCGCCATCACGAGGCCGAGGACCAGCGAGCGCCCGGTGAACTCGGCGACCGGCTGGTCGGCCGGCACGATCGGGCTGTAGGTCTCTCCGGGCTTCAGGGCGCGATAGGCGTTCTCGGGCAGTGTCCGGCGGGTGGTCTCCACGGAGGGCACCTCCGAAGGGTTTCGCTCGGGCGGGCGTCGGCAGCTTACGGGCGGCTCTGCGCGAACGCAAGGAACGGGGAAGGGCGATACTTCGCCCGGAGGCTCTCATGCTGACAGGTCTCGACCACCACGTCGCGCAGGCCATCCTCGGCATGGACACGCTCTGGGGGGGCGACGTCCTGAATCCGTCGGGCACCGGCCGGTTCATCGCGGACTGCTGGTTCTCGGACGAGAAGCTCCCGCTCGCGTACACGCATCCGGCGGCGGATCTGCTCCGCAAGAGCGGCGGCGTGACGGCGAAAGCGCCCGACAAGGCGTCCGTCGACGCGTATCTCGCCGAAGTGGACGTCAAGGGCTCGATCGCCGCCGTGGCGGCCGAGGGAAGGAAGAACGGAAGCCTCCGGGGCGCCTATCTCTCGGGCCTCGCCCTCTGCTTCGACGTGATGTGGGATCTGGCCATGGAGCTGCTTTCGCGCGGGGCGCCGGTCCCCTATGACCGGTGCGTCCACGCCATGACGGACCGTCCCCCCGAGCCGTCGCGCCCGGAGGAGAAGCGCCGGCTCGTCGCCGACCTCCTCGCCGCGGCGGGGCACCCTTCGAAGGACCGGGCCGGCCTCCTCGCAGCCGTCGACGCCTGGCGGAGCGGGCGGATCGTCGAGGGGAGGGCCATCCCGGGCCTCGCGTCGAAGGTCATCGCGGAGATCGACGCCCTGGCCCGGAGGAATCTCCTGCCGCACCTCCCGGCGGAGCTGCGCGGCGTCCCCCTCGCGAACGTCACCTTCCTTCCCATCGAGAACGCCTGGTTCTCCGGCTCGATGAACTACCTCGGGCGGGCGCGCCGGGCCGACGGTTCGCCGGAGTACGAGGCGACCTACGAGCTGAACGCCTCGCTCCAGATCTCGGTCCCCGAGTTCCACCAGCTCGTCAGCCACGAAGTCGTGCCGGGTCACGTCACCACGTTCGCGTTTCTCCAGAACCTCTGGGTGCGGCGCCGCGTCGGCTTCGAGGCGACGGTCCTGACGATGAACACGCGCTACGCGGCGCTCGCGGAGGGAATCGCCAACAACGCCCTCCTCATGGCGCACGGCGTGACGGACGTGGCGGAGATCCCCGACCGGGACGTCGTCGTCGGCCTGCTCCTCGCCCTGCTGCAGGACGACGCGAAGAACCAGTCGTCGTATCTGACTTGGCGCGAGATGAGGCCGCAGGCGGAGGTGGCCGCGGTCCTCCGGAACGAATTCCTGGTCTCGCCCGAGCGGGCGGACAAGCTCTCGGGGGCCTGGGGCCGGCATCCGCTCCTCGGCCGGATGTACCTCCCGGCCTACCGGTTCGGGACGGAGAAGGTGGCGGCGCTCCGGAAGGCCCATCCGCCAGGGAAGGTCCTGCCGGTCCTCTACGGGGCAGCGGGTCTCGTCGATGCGGTGACGGTGGACGCGGCGCTGGCATGACGGCCCTGACCCTCGTCGTGACCGAGATCGCCGCGCCGCCGGGGGCGATCGTGTTCGCGCGAAGAGGAGAGGCGCTTTGCGCCCTCTGCTTCAGGGAGTACTGGGCCTCCATGCTCTCCGAGCTGGAGCGACGCTTCGGCCCGGTGGCGGTCCGGCGGGACCCGGACGGCGGCGCGCCGGGCCGGGCGATGCGCCGGTACTTCGCTGGAGACCTTGAGGCGCTCGACGGGGTCGCGGTCGACACGGCCGGAACGCCGTTCCAGGAGCGGGTCTGGTCGAGGCTTCGGAAGATTCCGCCCGGGCATACGATTTCGTATGCCGAACTGGCGAAGGAGATCGGCCGTCCCTCGGCCGTGCGGGCCGCGGCCGGGGCGAACGGGCGAAACCCCGTCTCGCTCGTGATTCCCTGTCACCGGGTCATCGCGTCGGACGGCGGACTCGGGGGCTATGGCGGGGGCCTCGATCGCAAGCGCTGGCTCCTGACGCACGAAGGGGCGATCCTGGCCTGATCCGGCCGGGGACTTCCGGAGGTGACGATGGAACGTGCGGGTGCGGTCGTGGTCGGCGGGGGCGCGGTCGGGTGCGCCGTCGCGTGGCAGCTGGCCGACGCGGGAATCGGAAGCGTCTTTCTCCTCGAGAAGAACCCGCGCCTCGGCGAAGAGCAGTCCGGGAGGAGCAGCGGCGTCGTCCACGCCGGGATCTACTACGCCGCGGGGAGTCTGAAGGCGCGCCTCTGCGTCGAGGCGAACGCCCGGATGTACGAGCTGGCCCGCGAGCACCGGATCCCGTGCGAAAGGACCGGCAAGCTGGTGGTGGCGTCCTCGAAAGAGGAGCTGCCGGCCCTGGAAGAGGTCCGGATCCGTTCGCTCACGAACGGCGTTCCGGGGGTGCAGATGCTCACGCGCCGGGAGACCGCGGC
>DATIWM010000065.1:0-7032 GCA_035519355.1 Thermoanaerobaculia bacterium
CCGGCTCCCCGACGTCGTGGTCGTGGGACTTCGGCGACGGCGGAACCTCATCCGACCAGAACCCGGTCCACACGTTCGGCCAGGGGACGTACCCGGTCTCGCTGACCGTGTCGAACGCGATCGGGTCGACCACCGCGACTCGGACCGTCGCCGTGACCTGGGCGGGCCCGGTCGCCTGCAAGCCGGACACGTACACCGTGTGTATGGTCAATGGCCGGTACAAGGTGACGAGCCACTGGCATGACCAGTACGCCGGACCGGAGGTCAACACGCTGTCGGCTGCGACCCTGACAGACTCGACGGCGGCGTTCTGGTTCTACGGCCCGGACGTCTACGAGTACCTGATCCGGATCAACACGGCCACGGACAACGGGAAGGCCTGGATCTCGATCCCGACGTTCACGGACGTGGAGTTCTGGATCGCCGTGTTCGACGTGATCTCCGGCCAATACAGGGAGTACCACAGCCCCCCGGGAAACCGGACGCTGGTCTACGACCCGTACTTCTTCGTCTACCCTTGAAGAAGGGCTCGCGGGTGATTGTCGCCGCCACGCACGGACCGGAGTATCCTGAAGAGGACTCGGGCCGGACAGGCGATCGCCGCTCCCGAAGCTTCGGCCGACGGAGGGGAGGAAAGTCCGGACTCCCGCGGGCAGCGTGCCGGGGAAATCCCGGTCGGGGCAACCCGAAGGAAAGTGGCACAGAAAAGATACCGCCACGGCGCCTTCGGGCGTCGGGGCAAGGGTGAAAAGGTGCGGTAAGAGCGCACCGCGGCACCGGCAACGGCGCTGGCAGGCCAAACCCCACGCGGAGCAAGGCCAAATAGGGTGACGGCAGGGACGCCCGCTCCCGCGGCCGCGAGGCCGACGTCACCGGGTGGGCCGCTCGAGCCCCTTCGAGAGAAGGGGCCTGGAGGAATGATCGCCGGCCGGAAGGCGCGAGCCGACCGGCCACAGAATCCGGCTTACCGTCCGGCCCGAGTCATTTGAGAGAATTTCGGCGTGACGGACCTCGTGGACGGCAACAACCTGTTAGGAAGACTCGGGGGCGGGAGCCGGGAAGGGCTCGTCTCGGAGCTGTGCGACGTGGCGCGCCGGAAGCGGAAGAAGCTGACGGTCGTCTTCGACGGCCCGCCTCTTCCCGGTCGTCCGAAGGTCCAGGTGTTCGGCGACGTGACGGTCGTTTTCGCGGCCCCGCGGTCTGCCGACGAGGAGATCGTCCGACGCATCCGGGAAGCCCGCGACCCGCGCGGTGTCACGGTCGTCACCGACGACCGGGCGCTCGCGTCCGCCGTTTCGGGTGCCGGCGCCCGCACGGCGGGAATCGAGGTCTTTTCGCGGGACGCCTCCTCGCGGCTCTCGCGGCCCGCCGATCCGGGCGCCGAGAAGCAGGCGCCGCCCCTCGGCCTCGCGGACTGGGAGCGCTGGTTCAGCGACCCGCGGAACCGGATCGGCTGATGCCGCTCCGCCGGCTCTGTCCCGGGGACGCGGTGGGCGTGGCCGCGCTCTCGGGACCCGTCGATCCGGAGGAGCTGGCCCGGGGCTGCGCGTCGCTCGAAGGGATGGGCTACCGCGTCCGGCTGGCGGGAAACGTCGGGCTCCGGTGCGGACCGCTCTCCCTGGCCGGGAGCGACGCGCAGAGACTCGCCGGCTACCGGGAGCTCCTCCTCGATCCCGAGGTCGCCGCCATCGTCTTCGCCCGGGGTGGTTACGGCGCCACGCCGCTGCTCCCGTCTCTCGATCCCGCCGAGCTGTCGGCACACCCCAAGATCCACTGCGGCTTTTCCGACCTGACGGCGTTCGCCGCCCGCCTCCTGGCCCGCTGCGGCCTCCCGTCCTTCCACGGCCCCATGGTGGCGGCCGACCTGGCCTCCGGGCTCGACCCGCTCTCCGCGGCCTTCTTCCCGGCGATGCTCGAGGGGCGCGGCCCGGCCGCGCTCTCCCTGCCGGACGCCGACGTCCTCGTGCGGGGCGATTTCGACGGGCGGCTCGTCGGAGGCTGTCTCTCCCTTCTGGCGGCGGCGATCGGCACGGGCGACGAGTTCCCGTACGACGGCTCCGTCCTGCTCCTCGAAGACGTGGGGGAGGAGGCCTACCGGATCGACCGGATGCTCGTCACGCTCCGGAACGCCGGCCGTTTGGCTAAACTGTGCGGCATCTTGATCGGCTCCCTCTCGGCCATCACGTTCGGAGGCGTCGAGGACCCGCCGCGCCTCCGGGCCCTTCTGGCGGACCGGCTGGCGCCCCTCCGGATCCCGGTGGTGGCCGGCGTGCCCGCTGGACACGGCCGCCCGAACGTGACGCTTCCGATCGGCGCCCGCGTGGCGTGGGACGGCCGCCGGCGGGTCCTCGGGCTGCCGGAGGAGATCGTCGCGTGAAAGTCGTCCTGAAGTCCGGAAGCGCCGCTTCATTCCAGGATTTCGTCGCCCGCGCGCCGGCCGGCCAGGTCATCTTCCAGGAAGGCGACGTCGGCACCGAGATGTACGTCATCCAGTCGGGGAGCGTCGAGCTCGTCAAGAAGACCCGGCGCGCCGACGAGAAGATCCTCGCGACGCTCGAGAAGGGAGACTTCTTCGGGGAGATGTCGATCCTGGAGGACGTGCCGAGGACGGCGACGGCCCGGGCGAAGACCGACTGCGAGTTCATCCGGATCAACCAGTCGACGTTCGACGAGATGCTCCGGCACAACACGGAGATCGCCGTCCGGATGCTCCGCAAGCTCTCCCGCCGCCTGCGCGAAACGACGAAGCTCCTCGAGGAGACGACGGGCATGGCCCCGTCCCTCGACGAGGCGTCGGACATCTCGTCGAAGTCGTCGTCGGCCCGGCACCGGACCCACCGTCTCGTGGGTGAGACGGGGGAGGAGTTCTTCCTGTCGAGCGAGGACGAGACGACGATCGGGCGCATCGACCCGGTCACGGGCATCCGGCCGGACGTGGATCTCGCCCAGCTCGACACCCAGCGGTCCGTGTCGCGGCGCCACTCGAAGATCACCCGCGCCGGTACGAGCTTCTCCGTCGTGGAGGAGATCGGGACGATGAACGGGACGTTCGTCAACGGCGTTCGGATCCAGACCGGGCAGCCCGTGACGATCAAGGACGGGGACCGGCTCCGCTTCGGTCTGGTCGACCTGACGTTCAAGGCCAAACGGAGCTAGGGCGCCGATCGACCTCTCGCCCTTCGAACCGGTCGGAAGGCTCCCCGGCGTCCCGCCGCGGACGGCCCGTGAGCTCCGCGAAGCCGGCGTCGTCACGTCGCTCGATCTGCTGCTCCACCTTCCGTTCCGGTACGAGGACCGGACGAACGTCGCGGCGATCTCGGCGCTGCTGGCCGGCGGTCCGCCCGCGACGGTGGCCGGGACGATCCTGTCGGCCCGGCTCATCCGGACCCGGCGCCCCGGGTTCACGATCTTCGAGGCGCTCCTCGACGACGGAACCGGATCGATCCGCCTCGTCTTCTTCAACCAGCCGTATCTGGCGCGCGTCCTGTCCGAGGGGCGCCGCGTCTGGGTCTTCGGGTCGCCGGAGCCGGCGACGCGCGGCCGGCGCGGGCTCGTGCTGCAGAACCCCCAGTACGAGCCGGATGACGGTGCGGGCGACCCGCTGTCGGTCGGCCGCGTCGTTCCGATCTACCGGAAACTGCCGGGGCTGCCCCCCAGGACGCGGCGACGCCTTGCGGCCCGCCTGCTCGACGAGCTCGGCGACCGGCTCCCCGACCGGCTCCCGCCGGAGCTGGCCCGGCGGCGCGGGCTGCCCCCCCTCGCCGCGGCGCTCCGCGAGGCGCACTTTCCCGGGAGCGCGGGCGGCCCGGCCGAGCCGGGCCCCTGGACCGGCCGGACCTCGCCCCATCTGGCGCGCCTCGTCCTGGAGGAGTTCCTCGAGCTGCAGGTGGCGCTCGCCCGCCGTCGGGCGGAGCGGACCGCCGTGGCGGCTCCACGCCTGGCCGCGGACGACGCGATCCGGGACCGCCTCCGGGCCGTCCTTCCGTTCCCGCTCACCGGCGCCCAGCGGCGCGCCATCCGGGAGATCGGGGAGGACCTTCGCTCGGGCCGCCCGATGCGGCGTCTGCTCCAGGGCGACGTCGGAAGCGGCAAGACGATCGTCGCCGTCCTCTCCGCCGTCCTCGCGGCCGAGTGCGGCTTCCAGACGGCGTTCATGGCGCCGACCGAGATCCTCGCCGAACAGCACGCGCGCCAGATCTTCGAGCGGCTCGGAAAAACCCGGTTCGTCCCCGCGCTCCTGACCGGGCGGGTCCGCGGCCGGCACCGGACGACGCTCCTCGACCAGCTCGCGGGAGGACGGATCGACCTGCTCGTCGGGACCCACGCGCTCCTCGAGACGCCCGTGGCGTTCCACCGGATCGGACTGATCGTGATCGACGAGCAGCACCGCTTCGGCGTGGCGCAGCGGGCGGCCCTCGCCGGAAAAGGGGCCGGAACCGAAGGGCTCGTGCCGCATCTTCTGGTCCTGTCGGCCACGCCGATCCCGCGCTCCCTCGCCCTGACCCTCTACGGCGACCTCGACGTCTCGACGCTGGACGAGAAGCCGCCGGGCCGGACGCCGATCGAAACGCGCGTCCTGGCCGAGTCGGAGCGGCCGCGGGTCTTTTCCGAGATCGGGCGGGAGATCGCGGCCGGCGGACAGGCCTATGTCGTCGTCCCGCTCATCGAGGAATCCGACAAGATCGAGGCGGCGGCCGTCGAGAAGCACGCCGAGGCGGTCCGCAAGGCCCTTCCGGGACGGCGGGTCGGCGTCGTCCACGGCCGGATGGCCCCGGAGGAACGCGAGAAGACGATGGCGGAATTCACCGGCGGGCGGCTCGACGTTCTCGCGGCCACGACCGTGATCGAAGTCGGAGTAGACGTCCCGAACGCCTCGTACATGACGGTCGAGAACGCCGAGCGGTTCGGCCTCGCCCAGCTCCACCAGCTCCGGGGGCGCGTCGGGCGGGGGGCCCGTCCGTCGCGCTGCGTTTTCCTCGTCGGCCGCGGGGCCTCGCCGGAGTCGCGGGAGCGCCTGGCGGTCCTCTCCCGGACCGACGACGGCTTCGTCGTGGCGGAGGAAGACCTCGCGCGCCGGGGGCCAGGGGACTTCCTGGGAACCCGCCAGAGCGGACTGCCGCTCTTTCGAGTCGCCGACCTCGTCCGCGACGGCGCGCTCCTCGCGACGGCCCGCGAGGAGGGCGCGCGCCTTGTGGCGTCCGGCGAAGATGCGCCCTTCCGGGAGCCGCTCTTTCTCCGTGCCTCCTCGCTCCCTCCGGCGGACTAGCGGCGGGCCGCGACCGCCTTTCCCCGGGTCCGTGGAACGACCGTCCCACTCACTGCAACACGAGGCAGTGGAGGCCGCCTTCGCCCGACGGAACGAGGCTCACGGGACGGACGCGAACCCCCTCTCTCTCGTAGATCGCGCGGGCTTCCTCGAACGCCGGGCTCGGCGCCGACGCCGCTTCGTCGAGCGCGAGGAACGCACGTTCGATCGAGCGCTCCGTGGCGGCCCACGTCGAGTCGGAGGGGGCGGCCCTCCAGGAGGTCACCGAGCGGTCGAGATCGGCGAAGGCGTCCTCGAGGCCGGCCCGCGGAGCGGCCTGTCCGGCCGCCTCCGGGGTCGTGGAGGGATAGCGCGCCAGAAGCACGGACGGTTCGCCGGTCTCTTGATCCCTGAAGCGCGCCACGTTCACCGGATTCCGGACCGGGTGATCGGCGAACGGAATCCTGACGACCGCATAGCCTGCGCGGAAGAGCTGGCCGGCGGCGTCGTCATACTCCATCTGGGCGTTTCGGACGATCTCGGGCGAGAGGGCCCGGCGCGACACGGCGTCCACCGGCCGGGCCCCGTAGGTCGGCACGAACGCCTTCACGCCGGTCTGCGTTCGGAGAATGGCCGAGACCATGTCGACATGGAAGATTTCCTCGTCCGAACGGTCGGCCCGGGCGAGGAGGTTCTCACCGAGAACGATCGTGGTGAGGCCGAAAAACGCCGAGGCGTAGAGCCGTCGGACGCGCTCCACGTCGGCAGCGGCCACCACGGGCGGCGGACTCCACGGCACCCCCTCCCGTTCCAGGATCCGGAGGACCCGGTGGCGGCCCACGAGGAGACGGAGGCCGCCCTGGGGTGCCGGCACGATGGAGAGATCGCCCCCCTCCGTACTGACAGCTCTGTCACCCCTCCCTCCGATCCGGCGAAGGACGAAGTCGTCGGGAAACGCCGCGACGAGCGCTTCCGTCGCCCGGGCGTACGCGGGTTGCATGTCCCGGCCGAGACCGATGACCAGGCGATCCTGCGCGTCCGACCCGATCACGACACTCAGGTCCTGCGGGAACGGCACGGCCTCCGGCACGCGGAAGAAGCGGACGCGGGAGGCGATCTCCGCTTCCGAGTAGCCGGCACGGACCCGGAGGTACTCGCGAAACGTCGCCTCGAGGTCGGCCGCCGGGACGTTGGCCGGGCGGGGAGGCACGGCGACGAAGAATCGCGTGTAGGCCGGGGCGGCCCGCATCAAGTTGCCGTGGAGCAACTCGAACGACAGCCAGGAGAGCCGCCGGAGGAGAAACCGGGTGTGCGCATCCCGCTTGGCCGGATCCGAAGGGGCCACTCGCGGGAGGAGAAACGCGTCGCGCTCCCTCGCCAGCAGGCCGATCACGACGCGGCGGAAGGGACGGTCGGACTCGGCGGCCAGCCGGATGTCGCTGTCCGGCCCGGCGGCGGCGGACGGCGACGGCACCGTGGGCGCGACGGCGCGGACCAACGCCGAGGCCACCGCGAAGCCCGCGACCCAGCGTGCCGGGATCACCGGCGAAGTTTCGGCGACTCTCCGGCGCCGCGCAATCCGGAAGTGGATTCGGCGGACGGGACGGAGCATTCGTTGCTAACATCCGCGCGCCGCGCCGGGAGACCGCCGCGGGGGAGGGCCGTTGAGCCCCGAGAAGGTTCTCGAAGTCGTCATCCAGATCGCGGTCCTCCTGTTCGCCGTGTCGTTTCACGAGTCGGCGCACGGCTGGATGGCGCTCCGCTGCGGGGACACCACGGCGCGCGAC
>DATIWM010000066.1:0-5316 GCA_035519355.1 Thermoanaerobaculia bacterium
GTCGCCGCCAGAACCATCCCGAATCGTCCCGGTCTTTCGGGTTTCCGTGTGACTTCGTCCATGAAGAGCCTCCTTTCCGTTGAGATGGCGTGCATCACGCCACCTGCGTGAAGGAGCAATCGGCGTGCCTCGGCGAAGAGCTGCGCCGGCTTCGAACGGCGGGGGGGTACCGCGTGATCGAGCGCACACGCGGATCGGGGCCGATACCCGAAATCGTCGATCTGGCCCGACCGACTGGCGCAGGTTTTCAATCCGTCTTTTGTTGAGATTAAGTCTTAATTCGCCGCCGTGACGGATTTCATTCGACCCGCCTTCAACCGGGGTCAGGTCTCACATTTCAATTATGGGAACTCGGCAGCCGGCTTCACCCTGAGAAGTGTTTCGCCGCCGCGGCGACGGCGGAGCCCGGCTGAACGGTGACGCCGAGAGCCCGGAGGCTCTCCTCGACGGCGGAGAGCGCCTTGGCGACCTCGCCCGGGCCGATGTTTCCCATGTGCCCCATCCGGAAGGCCTTCCCGGCGAGAGGGCCGAGGCAGCCGGCCACGACGACGCCGCGGGAGGCCATCTCCTTCCGGAAGGGAACGTCCTCGGCTCCTTTCGGGTAGAAGACGACCGAGAGGGTGTCGGCGCGGCAGTCGGGCGCCGTGACCAGCGTGAGGCCGAGGGCTTCGAGCCCCGCCCGGACGGCGCGGCCGATCCGCTGGTGGCGGGCGAAGCGGGCGGGGAGCCCTTCCTCGTGGATGATCCGGAGGGCCTCGGCGAGGGCGACCATCTCGTTGACGCAGGGGGTCGCGAAGTACTTGCCCGGGTCTTCCATGACGGGAAGCCACCGAAGGATGTCGGCGTAGTAGGCCGGGACGCTCGCCCTGGCGCGGCGGCGCTCCATCGCCCGCGGCGAGAAGAGGCAGAGAGCGAGCCCGGGGGGCGCGCCGATGGCCTTCTGGGCCGCCGTGAGCAGGACGTCGAGTCCCCACGTGTCGAACGGCTCGTCGACGCCCCCCGTCGCGCAGACGCCGTCGAGGATCACCAGCTCCTTCCGCCCGCGGAGAAGGTCGCAATAGGCTTCGACCGGCGCGGCCGTCCCCGTCGACGTGTCGACGTGCGTGATCGTGACGGCCGCGTAAGGCCCCTTCGAAAGGCGCGCTTCCAGCTCGGCGGGGGAGACGGCGCGTCCCCACTCGGAGCGAAGTACGTCGGCCCGGATGCCGAAGGCGGAAGCGACGTCGCCGTACCGGTCGCCGAAGTACCCCTGCGAGACGACGAGAACCGATTCGCCGGGGGAGACGAGGTTGACGAGGGCGATCTCCATGGAGAGCGTGCCGCCCCCCGAGACGAGGAACGGCTGGGCGGCCGCGCTCTGGCCGAGCGCTCGGAAGTCCGAGAGGGCCTTGCGGAACGTCTCGACGAAGGCGGGGGCCACGTGCGAGACCGTCGGCTTCGAGAGGGCGGAGAGGATGCGGGGATGGACCGGGGTGGGTCCCGGGATCATCGTCAGCGTTTCGTCGATCACGTTGGTCTCCTCAGGTCAGGAGTTCGAGCGGCGGGCGGGCTCCCGTCACACCGCGGACGGCCGGGCCGATGAGCGCCGGGTCGTCGGTGATGACGGAGGCCGCGCCCCAGGCGGTCATCTGGCGCGCCTGCTCCGGGTCGTTCACCGTCCAGACGTGGACGGCGAGCCCGGCCTCGCGCGCCTCCGCCATGAGGCGGGCGGTCACGAGGGCGACGTTCGGCGCGACGGCGTCGCACCCCCGCGGCCGGTCGGGCCAGAAGCGTCCCGTCGGCCGGTAGGTGGAGGCGTCGAAGTTCAGGCAGGTCTCGATCCGCGGCTCGACGTCGCGGATCCGGCGGAGGATCTCGGAGGAGAAGGAGAGGACCATCGCCCGGTCGAAGAGGTGGAGCTGCGCGAGGAGCGCCGCGACGCGGAACTCGAGGAGGCCGGGGCGCGGCGACGGCCCCTGCTTCAGCTCCACGAGGAACCGTCCCGACGATCCGTACCGCATCAGGACCTCGCGGAGGGTCGGGATCCGGCCCTTGAGGTCGCCGCGGACGATCTCCGCGTCCGAAAGCTCCGCCATCGTCAGCTGGGCGACGGGGACGCGCCGGCCGCCCAGGGCGATCTCGGGGTCGTGGACGACGACGGCCTCTCCGTCGAGCGTGAGGCGGACGTCCAGCTCGACGGCGTCGGCGCCGTCCGCCTCGGCCCGGTCGAAGCTGTCGAGCGTGTTCTCGAGCGCCGCCTTCGGCGCCCCGCGGTGGCCGACGACGCGGGTGGATCCCTCTCGGAAGAAGTTCATCGCGGCTGGATTATCCTCGCGGTCGATGCCCCGCCGCACGCCCCTCCGGTCGAAGGCCGCACGGCCCGAATTCCGGGCGCCGCGGGCGCGCCCCGGGCCGGTTCCTCCGCGCGCGGCACGCCGGAAGGCGAGGCCGCTTCCGGCCGGGCCGTTCCACGTTCCGATCTCGACGATCGACTGGCTGGTCTCGCGCGAGAGCCCCGCGGCGCGCTACGTCGCGCTGCGAGACCTCCTCGGCCGGCCGGCGAAGGACCCCGAGATGAAGCGGGCGCGGCAGGCGCTCCCGCGGGACCCGTGGACGCGCGACGTCCTGGACGTCCTCCGCCGGCGGACCCTCCCCGGCGCGACGATGGCCGGGCTGTCGCGGCGGTACGACGGCGGTCTCTGGCTGGCGCTCTTCCTCGGGGAGACCGGATGCGACGCGTCTCTCCCCCCCGTCCGCCATGCGGGGCAGGTCCTGTTCGCCGCGTGGGAAAAGGCCTTCGTCGAGCTTTCCCGGCACGCCGACGCCGCCGTCGACCTGCCGACCTTCACCGCGCTCTGCCGGGCGCTCGCCCTGATGGGACACGCCGAGGACTCGCGGCTCGCCGTGGCCGCCGACTACGTGGCCCGCGCCGCGCTCCTCGGGCGCGGAAAGACGGCGAAGGCGCTCCTTCTCTTCGCCACGCTCCCGGAGGAACGGCGCTCGCCGGTCGTCCGGCGGGCCGTCGACTTCCTCCGGGCGCGGGCGCTCGAGGCCGAGATTCCGCGCGAGGGGGCCGGGGGCGCGGCGCCGGAGTTCCTTCGCGCCGGATTTCCGAACGGCGAGGAGACGGACCTCGTGGAGCTTCTCTACGCCCTCGCTCTCACGACGTCCGAGGGGACCGTCGACCCGCGCGAGGGAGCGCTCGCGCGCGGCCTGTCGCTCCTCCTGGCCCGGGCCGACCACCGCGGGCGGTGGCTGCTCGAGCGCGCGCCGGCGGGCGGGCTGCCGTTCCCCCTCGAACGAACCGGCGAGATGTCGCGCTGGGTGACGGTCCGCGCGCTCCTGGCCGTCCAGCGATTCCTCGGCCTGACGATCGACAGCGCCCGGGCCGTCCCGGGATCCGACCGGCTATGAGACCCGCGGTCCGATCGTCGGCCGCGGTCGCGCTCGCCCTCCTGGCCGTCTCCTGCTCCCCGCCGCCTCGCCCGTCGACCGACGGCTACTCGGCGCGGGCGGTGATCGTGAACGACGGCGTCGTCGAATCGGCGTTCCGGATCGCCGTCCGGGGAAGCGACCGCCGGCGCGAGGAAGAAGGCGCGGGGGGGGCGGTCCTCCTCCTGCTCGGGGTGAAGCAGAAGGCGTATCGCCTCGATCCGAAGGCCAGGACTTACCTCGAAATTCCGTATGCGCAGGCCACCGACGAGATGCTCCCGGGATTCCCCCTCGCCCCCGGGTTCGAGGACCGCGCCGAGGCGGAGAAGCGCGGCATCACGGAGTACCGGCGCGAGAGCGACGAGGTCTTCGCCGGGAACGTCTGCGCCCTCTGGCGGTTCGTCGACCAGCCGGACGCCGTCGTCTCCCCGTCGACGGTCTACTGGGTCGCCCCGAGCCTCGAGAACCTCACTCTCCGGATGGACCGGGAGATCCCGAGGCCGGACGGAACGCGGTCGCGGCGGAAAGTCGAGCTGACCGAGGTCAAGGTCGGCATCTCGCCGGACCTGTTCGTCGTCCCGAAGGGCTACCGCCCCGCCGTCCCCCCGCACTGATCGCCCGCACGCCCCTCCTGCTACCATTTCCGCCTTCGCCCGGACGGGGGAGCCGGGTCTTGGAGGAGGGGTCATGAACCGATTCGTTTTTCGCGTCGCCGTCGTTGCCCTCGGCGCGCTCGTCCTGCCGTCGGCCGCGTCGCCGCCGTCCACGCCGAAGGACCCGAAGAGCCCGATCCCGGACTGCGTCGACGGGCGCGGACCGACCGGGCCGGTGGAGGTGAAGATCCTCGCCCCGAAGCCGGACGAGATCATCCCGATTCCGGCGGCGGCGGTCGGACAGACGGCGGCCAAGGGGGCGTCCGTCGAGGTCCGGCTCGAGGTCAGGAACTGGGAGAGCTTCCAGGACCCGCACACGAAGTGCGGTCAGGGGATCGCGATCGCCTTCGACAACGGCCCGGCGGCGATTCACTACGACCCGTCGAAGCCGTGGCTCTACCCCAAGGTTCCCGCGGGGACGCACACCCTGCGCGCTTTCCCCGTCCGTCCGTGGGGCGAGTCGATCAAGGAGCCGGGGGCGTTCGCGATGGTGACCTTCTCTGTCGGCGAGAAGGACGGGAAGAACGCGCCCGTACCGAAGGCGCCGCTTCTGACGGTGAACAGGCCGCGGACCAAGATCCCGAAGGGACAGAAGGTGCTTCTCGACTTCCTCGTCTCGGGCTGTGTCGTGGCCGATCACACCGTTCCCGACTCGTGCCGGGTCCGCTACCGGGTCGACGAGCTTCCCGAGGTCTCCCTCGACAAGCCGGATCCGGTCTGGCTGCCGGACCTCCCGGTCGGACGGCACGCCTACGTCATTGGGCTGACGCGCAGCGGGAAGATCATCGAGGGCCCGTTCAACCTTCACCCGGGGACCTTCGAGGTCGTCGACACGGCGACCCCCGCGCCGCCTCCGGGCAAGGCGGGAGCGCCGACCCCCTGACGATGAGCCCCTCCCTCGTCTACGAGAGCCCCGGAACGCGCCGGTCGGCCGTCGACCCGCCGCTGATCCTCGCGCCGATGGCGGGGATCACGGACATGACGTACCGGCTGCTCCTCCGCCGGATCGGCGGGGTGGGGCTCGTGACGATGGAGTTCGTCTCGTCCGAGGGTCTCACGCGCGGCAACCGGAGGACCGAGCGGCTCCTCCGGTTCGACCCGGCGGAACGGCCCCTCTCCGTCCAGATCTACGGGGCCGACGCGGCCCGGATGGCCGTGGCCGCCGCGCGCGTGGAGGAGATGCAGGTCGACGTCTGCGACCTGAACATGGGGTGCCCGGCCAACAAGGTCCTGAAAGGGTGCGCCGGGGCCG
>DATIWM010000067.1:0-7464 GCA_035519355.1 Thermoanaerobaculia bacterium
CTGAGGGGCGTCCCGAGGAAGCCGGGGAAGAGTTGCGACACGGCGGCGGCCGCGCGGAACGGCTCGGTCGGGCGGGAGACCCGCGTCTCCCGTACCGGGCTGCGTGAGAGAACGAGAAGGAAGGGAACGACGATCACGGACAGCAGGAGGAATCCGCAGGCCGCCGAGGCGGAGGCCAGCGCCAGCCGGGCCGCCGTCCTGCGGCCGCGCGGGCGCTCTCGACAAGCCTGCCAGAAGAGAAACGCCGCGATGCCGACGACGCCGGCGAAGAGCGTCTCCGGATGTCCACCCGCCGTCGCGCCGGCGGCCGACCCGACGACCGCCAGAACCCGCCGCGGCGAGGGTTCCCTCGCGAGGTGCAGCAGAGACGCTCCGAGCCACGGCAGGAACGCCGCGACGCCGTCGCTCGGGTAGAGGGCCCAGACGACCAACCACCCCGAGCCGGCATAGACGAGCCCTGAGACGAGGGCCGCGCGACCGGACGCCCCCATCACGAGAGCGAACGCCCGGGCGCCGAGCGCCGCGACCGCGAGCTTCAGGAGGGCCGCCAGGGCCCATCCGGCGTCGGGGAACAGGAGCGTGAGCCACGAGAAAGGGGAGAGGAGAGCCGTCTGCGGGTTGGCGACGAAGACCTCACCGTACCCCTGATGCGGGTTCGTCCAGGGGATGCGGCCCTCGGCGAAGGAGCGTCGCGCGTGCTCGTTCCACGGCCGCATCTGAAGAACCGTGTCCGAAAGAAGGTGGTTCGAGACGGGCGAGCGGACGGCCGGATCCGGCTTCCACGCGTCGAGGTCGGAGAGGAGGTCGAGCGGCAGAAGGACGTATCCCGGGCGGAGGCCCGGGGCGACGTAGAGGACGGCCCAGACGAGAATCGCGAGCGCCGAAACGAGAAGGCCGACCCTTCGCACGAGACGTGCACTGTAGCAAGCGGCGCTCATCGCGCCCCTGCGGCCCTGCTAGAATCTGCGCCCCACGAAGGCGACGTACCCAAGTGGTTAAGGGAAGGCTCTGCAAAAGCCTCATTCGTCGGTTCGAATCCGACCGTCGCCTCCAGAGTTTGTTTTTCCGCGAGGGCGTGGGGGGCGCGGGGGGTGCGAGCCCGGCGACCTCCCCGCTCTGGCGAACGTCGCACCCCCCGAGAATGAACAGCCGTTCTCTGGCACACACGATTCGGCCACCGGCGGCTCGAAGCCTTTAAGCTATCGATCGTCAAGGTGACACTTGCCGGAGTGGCGAAACTGGCAGACGCAGGGGACTTAAAATCCCCAGGCCCCAAAAGGGCCATGCGGGTTCGACTCCCGCCTCCGGCACCATGAGCTTCAAGGGGTTGGAAGAAACCGACGCCGTGCCCGCTATCGGATCGAAGGGTAAGATATCCACAGGAGAATTCCCCGCAGGAAGCCCGGAAGGGAGCACGGGAACGCGTGGGTCGCGGCGGCGGAATCGGGCCATGAGACGGAATGTTCAATTCGCCCTCCTGATCGGCGTCGTCCTCTGGTCCCGAAGCGCGGCCGCCGACGAGGCCGGCCGGACGGATGCCGTCCTCGTCTCCGGGGCTCCGACGACTCCCGAAGTCATCCATCTCGGTGCCTACGTCCTCGATCCTGCTCGGGCCAAGCCCGCGCTGCCGGCGCCGTTGCAGTACGGCCCGACGACCCTCGCGAGTGCCGCCGCCCTCCCCTACGTCGTCCAGCTCTACTCGCCCATTCCGCCTGACTGGCGAGCGAGGCTCGAGGCGGCCCAGGCCAGAGTCCCTCCGCTGGCGTATCTCGGCGACAACGCCGTCCTGGCCCGGATGACGACCGATCGCGTCGACTCCGTGCGTGCCTTGTCGATCGTTCGATCGGTGTCGGAGTACGAGCCGGCGTACAAAGCGGATCCCGACCTCCTCGCGCGCGCGGGGCGCATCTCCGTCACGCTCGCGTTCTTCCCCGACGTGGACCGGGCGACGGCGGGGGAAGGGATTCTCCAGGCGGGAGGAGAGATCGTAGAGGAGTCAGAGAGGACGGATCTGCCGATCCACGTCATCAGGGTATCGGTGAGCGCCACGGCCCTCCAGCAGCTCCTCCAGAACACGGATCTGGTCTGGGCGACGGAGTACATCCCGCCCCGTCTCCATAACGACTTCGCTGCGGCCGGCCCCTCGGCAACCACCAACGGCCTGAACGCCCGCTCCGTCTGGCCGTCGGCCGATCCGGGGGGGAGCACGCTCGGCCTCTCGATCAATCTGGACGGAACGGGGCAGGTCGTGGACGTGGCGGACACCGGGCTCGACACCGGTAGCATCGCCACGGTCCACTGCGATTTCCTGTCGGGCGGCGCCGGCTGCAGCGACGCCGCACGTGTCCTGGGAGGGATCTACTATGGACCGGGGAGAAGCGGGTGCACGAACACAACCAGGTGGTGCGACCCGGACGGACACGGCACCCACACGGCGGGGTCGATCTTCTCCAACGGGAACCGGTCGGTCCTCTTCTCGTCGTACACGGGTCAACCGGTTCGCGGGATGGCGTACCGGGCGCGGGGTATCGAGAGTCGGATCTTCAACCAAGCCGGGGGCTGGGTCGGCCCCGCCAACGACAGCACCATTTTCAACGACGCCTACTCGGGGGCGAACGCCCAGTGCGCCGCTTGCACCGGAGCGAGAGTCTTCTCGAACTCGTGGGGGGGACCCACCGCCACCCCCGCCTGCACGGACTGCCTGAACAGCAGCAACTTTCAAATCTACAGATACGGGGACTACACGACCGAGGCCGCCGACGTCGACAACTGGCTCTTCTCGCACCAGAACGCCGTCATCGCGTTTTCCGCCGGAAACGAGGCCATCGACGAGGCCGCCGGTTCAGGTGACGGACTGATCGACTACCTCGACTCCGCGAACGCGAACGTCTCCTTCAAGAACGCAGCGTGTACGACCCAGCTCGACACCGGCGCGAACTTCAGCACGATCGGGGCGCCCGGCACCGCGAAAAACGTCATCACGGTCGGCGCGGCCGAAAACGACCGGTCGTCGATGGGGGCGAATCCGTTCTGCATCGACAACCTGGCCGGCGGATTTTTCTACTCGACCTGGATGTACGACTGGGGCTGCGAGTTCGGCACGGCGCCCGTCGCGACGGATTACATGGCCACTCACACGACGGGACTCGCCGCCTTCTCGAGCCGAGGGCTCACGGCCGACTACCGGATCAAGCCGGACATCGTCGCGCCGGGGACCCACGTCCTCTCGACGAAATCGAGCCGGGCCCCGAGCGCCAATTTCTGGGGCCTGCCCAGCTACGCCTACACGTGCACGGCTTCCAGCGCCGGCTCCGCAACGAACTACTACAACCCGGGCGGAAATACGACACTGGACACTTACTACGCCTTCGACGGCGGGACGAGCATGGCGTGCCCCTTGACCGCCGGTGCCGCGACGCTGCTTCGACAGTGGGTGACCGACAAGGGCTTCGCGGACACGGGCCCGACCGTCCCGATCGGCCCGCTCGTGAAGGCCCTCATGGCCAACGGCGCCAGAAACCTCTATCCCGGGCAGTACGGGACGGCCTCCGCGACGCAGGAGATCGCAGGCCGCCCCGACGGCGGCCAGGGGTGGGGCGAGGTGGACGTCCTCAACACGCTCTACCCCGCTTACCCGGCCACGCTCGCGTACCAGACGGGCTCCTTCCCGGCCAGCAACACGAGCTGCAATGGCGGCACGCTGTACAGCGTCAAGGTCACGTCGTCCGCTGCGCCGCTCTCGGCCACCCTGGCCTGGTACGACGCTCCCGGAACCGCTCAGGTCCCGACGACGTCCGCGAGGCTCGTGAACCAGCTCATCCTCCTCGCGTATCCGCCGGGAAGCGCACCCTGCTCGACGGGGACGGTCTACGCCGGGAACGTCGTCGACACCGCCACGGGGCTTCGCAACCGGGGGCAGTGGACGCTCGCCCAGGCGTACACGTGCGCCCCGTCCTGCTCCTTCACGTCCAACACCGTCGACAACCTCCTCGGAGTTCGGGTCCAGACGCCGGCCGTCGGGACCTGGACGCTTCAGGTCCTCCCGTGGAGCATCGTCACCGGTCCGCAGCCGTACGCCCTCGTCTCCTCGGCCGTCACGAGTCAGAAGTGGGCGGTCCAGAACGCGGGGATGACGCTGCAGGCCGCCTCGCTGCGCCTCGGCTCCGGCGTTTACTCGGGCTTCTCGGACAATGCGGTACGGAGCTTCAGCCAGACGGACGGGTCGTCGCTCTGGGCTTCGGCCGCGCCGCTCCCGAACACGCCGAAGGGCCGCGCTCCGGCGGTGAGCATCGGGGGGACCGACTACCTGTTCGTCGCCGACCAGGGCGGCAACGTGACGTGCCTCAGGGCGTCGGACGGGGTCCAGCAGTGGAGCGTCCAGCCGGGAGGGGTGGGGAGCTCGGCCGGGAACGCCCCCTCGGTCTACAACAGCGGGAACCTCGCGACGAGCGTGGTCTTCGTCACGATCAGCAAGACGGCGACGACGTCCGCCCTCTATGCGCTGAATGCCTCGAGCGGGGCCACGTACTGGTTCTACGGGAACGGGTCGCCGAACATCGACATGATGTCCTCCAGGCCGGCACTGGACTACTCGAGGGGGATGCTCTACTTCACGAGCAGGGCGAACGGCGGGTCGCAGCCGTCGATCTGGGCCGTCGACTTCGGCCACAGGACGCCGGTCGGCTCGGGCGCGACCGGCGACTGGTCCGTCGCAGGGCAGGGAGACATCGACTCCTCGCCGAGCCTCTCCTCGACGGGCGGCACCCTCTACGTCGGGACCAACGCGGGGCTGGTCAAGGCCATCAACGTTTCGACGCACGCCATCACGTGGACATACACGACGGGAGTGGCCGGCACCATCTACGGCGCGCCGTGGGTGGACGGAACGACGATCTACGTGAGCCAGCAGTCCTCGCCTGGACGCGTCTGGAGCCTTGTGGACGGGGGCGCGTCGGTATCCGTCAACGCGTCCTGGAAGAACGGCGTGGGCGACGCCGGCCACACGGGGTGGGTGGCGGTCAGCGGCCCGTCGTTCCCCGTCGTCGTGTCTCCCGGCGGCACGAAGATGATCTACGTCGGCTCTGCCGACGGCCATCTCTACCAGCTTTCGCCGGTCGATGGGCACGCGACGGCCGTCTTCGCCTGCCGGTCGGCCGTGGGGGACCCCGGCTTCGATCTCTCGCTGGGACGTCTCTACTTCGGCACGTCCGACGGCCGGATGCACAGCCTAGACCTCTCGTCCGGGGGCCTCTGAGGGGAGGGGGAAGAGATGTTCCGCAGAGCGACCTCGAGCGTAGCAACCGCCGTCCTGCTCGTCCTCGCCCCTCTGGCCGTCGAGGCGGAAAAGCCCGTCATCGTCAAGGTCACTCTCTCGACCGAACCGGACAGGCTGGGCTGGAAGAGCAAGGACGTGACGGTTTCCGCGAGCCAGGATCCCTCCTTGTGGGTGTCCATCCGGGTCGTTTCCTCTCCCCCCGGAGGGCATCTCTACGTCGCCTTCTACGAGCCCGCCCGCTATCTGTACCAGGTGGGTGACGTCAACGTGAGCATGGCTCTCAGGCGGACCGCGGACATACGCTACCGGCTCCAGGTTGCCGGGGAGCCTCTGACGCGACTGCACGGAACCTGGACGGTTGTGGTGTCAACGAGCCCGATACCGAGCGGACCATTCAATGCGCCCAAGGACGGCGACTCGCGAGTGGCGAGCTTCAAGGTCGTGCCATAGGATGTCGCCCGTGGAAGGGGAGGAGGGTTCGGCCCGGGTCGAGGGCTCCTCGGACGGGCGGGAGCCGCGCCGCCCGTACGTCAGGCCTGCCATTTCCTGGGAGGAGAGCATCGACGTACGGGCGGACCTTTCCCTCGCCTGCGCGAAATTCGGAGGGCAGGGCTTTGCCTGCGACTCGTCGCCGCAAAGCTGAACGGGACGCTCGCCCCCCCGGCGTGAGGGAGCCCGACGAGGAATGACGGCAGCGGCCGGCAGCCTGTCGTGGAAGCAGCGCGCGTTGCAGCAAGCGCAGCCGATCTGCGCGATGCTCGAGCTGACGTATCGCTGCAACTGGCGGTGCGGGTTCTGCTACAACCCGAGGCATCGCGATCTCCGGGGCCTCAAGGGTGCTGAGTGGGTGGAAGTGATCGTCGAGCTCCGCGAGCTCGGCACCCTCACCGTGACGCTCACGGGAGGCGAGCCGCTCCTCCATCCCGACTTCTTCCGGATCGCTCGAGCGGTTCGCGAGCAGGGCTTCGCGCTCCGGGTGTTCACGAACGGAAGCCTGATTGACGCGGAGACCGCGCAACGTCTTGCCGAACTCCATCCCATGGGCGTGGAGCTGAGCCTTCACGGCGCCACAGCCGCCACTCACGACGGGACGACGGGGACGCCCGGCTCGTGGTCCTCCCTCGTTCAGGCGCTCGACCGCCTGGAGGCGTCGGGAGTCCGCGTCCTCCTGAAGACGCCCCTCACACGCCTGAACGAGGGTGAGCTGGACGCGATGATTGCCTTCGCGGCGGAGCGCCGCGTCCCGTATCTGGTCGACCCCACGCTTTCCCCGAGGGACGACGGCAGCATGAAACCTCTCGAATACTCCGCATCGGACGACGTCATCGCCTCCCTGCTTCGAAACCCGACCGTGAGGACCTCTCTCGGCGAGCAAGTCCGCGAAAAGGGAGGCGTCAACTGCGGCCTCGGGCGGATCACCCTCGCGGTCGATCCCGAAGGGAACGTCTATCCGTGTCCCCAATGGCGCCACTCTTCCCTGGGAAACGTGCGGGACACGCGATTGACGACCCTCTGGCGCGAGTCAGAGGCTCGACGCCAGGCCGCGGAGGTGGCTCGACTCGCCAACGACAGGCTCCTCGAGGCCGGAGGGCCGGTCGCCCGGTTTGCCTTCTGTCCCGCCCTCGCATTCCGGACCACGGGCGATCCCACGCGTCCGGACGCTCGAACGTCAGGACGAGCCGCTCTCGTCGCCAAGCTCCGCGCGGCGGAGCCCTGATTGCTCCGGCTCGCCGGGCTTCCGTTCGCGGTCGAACCGCGGGAGGAGCTCACGGAGGAGGAGAACCGTGCTCTGGTCCTCCTGGACGACGGAGGCGGCCCGGTCCCGCCCGTATTTCGGTTGATTCTCGTTTCGGGACCTCCCTTCGGTCCGGGAGGGACCGATCTGCCGGGGCCGGGCGAACCGGCCATGGTCGAATGCGCCGGGGAGACCCTCCGCGTCTCGAAGAGAAGCTTCCAGACGGAGCTGCTACCCCTCGAGGGGTTTGGGCGCCTGTTTCGCGTGCCCGGACCGGAACCCGGGTTGATCCTGTCGCTGAAGGTGGCGCTGGCGTCCGTCCTCCCCCTTCGAAGCGGTCTCGCGCTGCATTCCGCCGCCGTGGCCCGGGGTGCCGATGGTCTGATGTTCTTCGGGCCCTCGGGTGCCGGAAAGTCGACGATCGCCGGGCTCTCCCCGTACCCTGTGCTTTCGG
>DATIWM010000068.1:0-2597 GCA_035519355.1 Thermoanaerobaculia bacterium
TCGACTTCGGGTCGCAGTACACGCAGTTGATCGCGAGACGCATCCGAGAGGCCCGGGTCTTCTCCGTCGTCCTTCCGGGAACGGCGCCCGCAGCCGAAATCGCGCGATGGAAGCCCGCGGGAGTGATCCTGTCGGGCGGCCCGGACAGCGTGTACGAGGCGGGCGCCCCCCTGCCGGCTTCCGACCCTCGGGATCTCCACGTCCCGATCCTCGGTCTCTGCTATGGCATGCAGTGGATGGCCCACGCGTGGGGCGGGAAGGTGGTCGGGGGAGGGGACCGGGAATACGGCCGTTCGGAGGCCCGCGTCTTGCCGGACTCGGAGATCTTTGCCGGGCTCGAGCCGGATCAGACGGTGTGGATGAGCCACGGCGACTCCGTCGAGAAGGCGCCGCCCGGCTTTCGCGTCATCGGGTCGACTCCCTCGAGCCCGATCGCCGCCTTCGAAGACCCTCGCCGGAAGCTCTACGGCCTGCAGTTCCATCCCGAAGTGCGTCACACCGTCCACGGTGCCGCCATTCTCGAAAACTTCCTCTTCCGTGTCTGCGTCGCGAAGCCAGACTGGACCATGGCCTCCTTCCGCGCCGAGAAGGTCGCCGCCATCCGGGCGCAGGCGCCCTCCGGGTCGGTGATCTGCGCGCTGTCGGGGGGTGTCGACTCCTCCGTCACGGCGATTCTGCTGCGGGAGGCGCTGAAGGATCGCGTTCATCCGATTCTGGTCGACCACGGCCTGATGCGGGCGCACGAGCGCCGCCAGGTCGAGGAGGCCTTCGCGCCCCTCGGCATCCGGATCCACGGCGTCGATGCGTCGGATCTCTTCCTCGCGCGCTTGACGGGAGTCACCGACCCTGAAGAGAAGCGCCGGATCATCGGCCGAACCTTCATCGAGGTGTTCGAGCGAGAGGCGCGCGGCCTCCCGGAGGCGCGGTACCTCGCTCAGGGGACGCTCTACCCGGACGTCATCGAATCCGTGTCCGTCAAGGGGCCTTCGGCCGTCATCAAGACACACCACAACGTCGGAGGCCTCCCGGAGAAGCTCGGCCTCGAGCTGATCGAACCCGTGCGCGAGCTCTTCAAGGACGAGGTGCGGGCGCTCGGCGCGGAGCTCGGCCTCCCAAGAGAGTTCCTGGCGCGGCATCCCTTCCCCGGGCCCGGCCTGGCCGTGCGGATTCCGGGGGAGGTCACGCGCGAGAAGGTCGCCATCCTCCAGAAGGCGGACGAGATCGTGCTCGAAGAGATTCGCGCCGCGGGGCTCTACGACGCAATCTCGCAGGCCTTCGCGGTGCTCCTGCCCGTCAAGACGGTGGGCGTCATGGGAGACATGCGCACCCACGAGTACGTCCTGGCCGTCCGGGCGGTCCAGACGGTCGACTTCATGACGGCCGACTGGTTTCGCATGCCCCACGAGGTCCTCGACGCGATCGCGTCCCGCGTCGTGCGAACCGTTCGCGGCGTCAACCGCGTCGTCTACGACATCACGTCGAAACCGCCCGCGACGATCGAGTGGGAGTGAAGGGACGGACGGGACCCGGAGGCGGCGATCTCCATCTTGGGAGTCACGGCCTCGAGAGGCTTCGGCCGATGGCATCGAGCCCCGCGCGAACGACCTCGGTCGCGCCCCCGAGCGAGACTCGGAAGTGCGCCGGGAGCCCGAAGAAGGAACCCGGCACCACGGCGACGCCGTGCTCCTCGAAGAGCCGCCGCACCCATGGCCCCGCGTCCCGTCCGTCGCGAAACCGGGGAAACGCGATCGTCGACACCGACGGGGCGCACTGGAGGGCGGGATGCCGTCTCAGAAGCTCCTCGAACAGAGCGCGATTGGCCTCGATCAACCGGCGGGCCCTCCGCTCGAGCGCCCCCATGTGGTCGAGCGCCACGAGGCTCAACCGCTCGGCCGGAACGGCCCCGGAGACGTCCACGATGTCGCGTGCCCGGCGAATCTTCCTCGTGATCTCCGGCGACGCCAGAGTCCATCCGCAGCGCAGCGTCGAAAGTCCGTAGGCCTTCGTGAGGCTGTTGGAAGAGACGATCGAGGGGGAGGCGACCGCCGCCGGGGCGAGCCGGCGATCGAGGACCGTCTCGAGATACACCTCGTCCACGAGAAGCGGCACCCCGGTGCGGGAGGACAGTCGGGCGAGCGCCTCCATCTCGGCGTCTGAAGCGAGGACGCCCGAAGGATTGTGCGGATTCGAAACGATGATCAGGCGGGTGGAAGGCGTCAGGATCTTCTCGACGAGACCGGCCTCGAGCGCGAAGTCCGTTTCCACGGCGCGCTGAAAGAACCGCGGACGCGCCCCCAGCATTTCGACGGCGCCGACCAGGGGATCGTAACAGGGCCACTCGATGACCACCTCGTCGCCGGCATCGAGAAGCGCGGCACAGGCGAGAAAATTGGCGCCCGAACAACCTCCGGCGGTGGCGACGCGGTCCGCGTCGACGCCGTAGCGCGCCGCGATCGCCGAAACGAGTGGAGGGTATCCGTTCGGGCTGTCTCCCGTGATCTCGAGGGCCTCCCGCGCCCCGGGCAGGTCCTCGAGGGCGCAGGCGAGCAGGTTGCTCCCGGCCAGATCCACGCGCGCCCTCGGCCGACTCTTCGCCC
>DATIWM010000069.1:0-13074 GCA_035519355.1 Thermoanaerobaculia bacterium
AGGGGGCGCCCTTCGTCCGGGTGCGCCCCGCCGGAGAGCTTCCCGAGCTCGCGGACGTCGTCGGGACGCCGCGGTGCGAGATCGGGTTCGCGCTCCTACCGGGCGCGCGACGCGCCGTGATCGTCTCGGTCATCGACAACCTGCTCAAAGGGGCCGCGTCGCAGGCGGTCCAGAACATGAACCGGGTCTTCGGGTTCGCCGAGACGGACGGTCTCGCATGAGCGCGCCGGGCGGCGGGCCGCTTCCGGGCCTCACGGTCGTCAAGCTGGGCGGAAGCCTGCTCGAGGAGAAGGCCCTGCGCGAGAAGGCCCTCGGCGCCATCGCGGCGCGCTGGACGGCGGGGCAGAAGGTCGTCGTCGTCCACGGAGGCGGAAAGCGGATCGACGCGAGCCTCCAGGCCCTCAAGATTCCGAAGAAGACCTACCGCGGCCTCCGGATCACCGACCCGGAGACCCTCGACGTCGTCGTGTCGGTCCTCTCGGGCGTCGTGAACAAGTCGCTCATCGCCGAGTTCCGGTCGCTGGGGATCCTCGCGGCCGGTCTTTCCGGGGCCGACGGGGACACCCTCTGGGCCGAGTTCCACCCGCGGGTCGACGGGGTCGACTTCGGCTTCGTCGGACGGGTGACCTACTCGAATCCGACGCTTCTCGCGGCCGTGCTCGGCGCCGGGCTCCTGCCCGTGGTGGCCTCGGTGGCGCTCGGCCGCGAGGGGACGCTGCTGAACGTGAACGCCGACTCGGCCGCCGCGGCGCTCGCTTCGGCGCTCCGGGCCGAGACGCTCGTCTTCTTGACCGACGTCGCCGGCCTTCTCGACGCCGAGGAGAAGCTCGTCCCCTGCCTCGATCCGGCCACCGCATGGGGCCTCATCCGCTCCGGCGCGGTCGGGGGCGGAATGCGTCCGAAGCTCCTGGCCTGTCTCGACGCCGTCCATGCCGGCGTCAAGCGGATCGTCATCGCCGGTCCCGAGAGCCATTCTTCGGCCCTCGCGGACGGAACCGGAGGTACCTGCCTTGCCGCCGTCTGAACTCCTCGCCGCCGCCCCCGCCGCCGTCGAGGCGCGGGACTCCTCCTACATCCTGCCGACGTACGCCCGCACGTCGTTCCATCCCCGGACGGGGAAAGGGGCAAAGCTCGTCGACGCCGAGGGGAAGGAGTACTGGGACCTCCTCGGCGGCATCGCGGTCAACGCCCTCGGCTACCGGCACCCCCGGCTCGTGAGGGCGCTGAAGGAGGAGGCCGCGGGCGTCTGGCACGTCTCGAACCTCTTCTACATCCCGGCGCAGGGCCTTCTGGCCGAGCGTCTCGTCCGGGCGTCCGGGATGTCGCGCGTCTTCTTCTGCAACACGGGGACCGAGGCGATCGAGGCGGCGCTGAAGTTCGCCCGGTTGAAGAACCCGGGCCGCTCGAAGGTCGTCGCGCTCGAGGAGGGTTTCCACGGTCGGACCTTCGGCGCCCTCTCGATCACCGGGCACGAGCCGTACCGGACCCCGTTCGAGCCGCTGGTCCCGTCGGCCGTCTTCGTCCCGCCGAACGACGCCGCCGCGCTCGAACGGAGCGTGACTCCCGACACGTCGGCCATCGTTCTCGAGCCGATCCTCGGTGAGGGCGGGATCATCCCGCTCGCCGCCGAGTACGTCGCCGCGGCGCGGCGGGCCGCCGACCGGACGGGGGCCCTCCTCGTCTTCGACGAGATCCAGAGCGGCCTCGGGCGGACCGGACACCTCTTCGTCTTCCGGGAGCTCGGCGTCGTCCCGGACCTCGTGACCCTGGCCAAGCCTCTCGGCGGCGGCCTTCCGCTCGGCGCCGTCCTCTCCGGGCCGGCGCTGGAAGGGCTCCTCAGGCCGGGACTGCACGGGACGACTTTCGGCGGAAATCCGGTGGCCTGCCGGCTCGCCCTCGAGGTGCTCGACGAGATCCAGAACGGCGGCCTCCTCGCCCGCGTCGCCCAGCTCGGCGCCTGGTTCGGCAAGGCCGCCCGGAAGCTCAAGAAGCGACAGACGGCCATCGTGGACGTCCGGGGCCGCGGTCTCATCTGGGGGATCGAGCTCGACCGCGAAGCCTTCCCGGTCCAGAAGAAGCTCCTCGCGAAGGGCTTCGTCGTCGGCACGGCGCGGACGAAGGTGCTCCGGCTCCTTCCGCCCTACGTCGTCCCGAAGGCGGCGCTCCGCACCTTCCTCGACGCCCTCGACGACACCCTCAAGGAGACGAACTCGTGAACAGCGGGAAACCGAAGGTCCGGAAGGTCGCGCTGGCCTACTCGGGCGGGCTCGACACGTCCATCATCATCCCCTGGCTCAAGGAGAATTACGGCTGCGACGTCGTCGCCGTCGCGGTGGACGTCGGCCAGCGAGAAGAGACCGAAGGCCTCGCCGAAAAGGCGAAGCAGACCGGCGCCTGCGACTTCCACCTGATCGACGCGCGCGCCGAGTTCGCGAAGGACTACCTCTTTCCCGTCCTGAAGGCGGGGGCCGTCTATGAGCACGAGTACCTGCTCGGCACGTCGACGGCGCGCCCTCTCATCGCGCGCAAGCAGGTGGAGGTCGCCCTCGCGACGGGGTGCGACGGCCTGTCGCACGGCTGCACGGGGAAGGGAAACGACCAGGTCCGCTTCGAGCTGACGTACCAGGCCCTGGCGCCCGAGCTCGCGATCATCGCGCCGTGGCGCGAGTGGGAGATCCGGTCGCGGGAGGACGCGATCGACTACGCCGCCGCACGGGGGATCCCGGTGACGGCCACGAAGAAGGAACCCTACTCGCGCGACCGGAACCTCTGGCACATGTCGCACGAAGGCGGGCCCCTCGAGGAACCGGGCTTCGAGCCGGAGGCCTCGATGTTCAAGCTGACGGTGAACCCGGAGCAGGCGCCCGACCGCGCGGAGCGGGTGACGATCGGCTTCGAGCAGGGGTACCCCGTCTCCATCGGGGGGGAGAGGATGTCCCCGGTCGCGCTCATCGAGGCGCTGAACGAGATCGGCGGGCGGAACGGCGTCGGGCGGGTCGACCTCGTCGAAAACCGGCTCATCGGGATCAAGTCGCGCGGCGTCTACGAGACGCCCGGCGGGACGATCCTCGTGTCGGCGCTCCGCGCCCTCGAGTCGCTGACGCTCGACCGGGACTCGGCCCACGAGAAGGCGCGCCTCGGCTCGCGCTACGCCGAGCTCGTCTATTTCGGCCAGTGGTTCTCGCCGCTCCGCGAGGCGCTCGACGCGTTCATGACGGCGCTCATGAAGACGGTCACGGGGAGCGTGACGGTGAAGCTCTACAAGGGGAGCTGCATCGTCGTCGGGCGGACCTCGCCCTACGCCCTCTACTCCACGTCGCTCGCCTCGTTCGACATGACGGGCTTCACGCCGAAGGACTCCGAAGGCTTCATCCGGCTCTTCGGCCTCCCGACGAAGGGGCGCGAGCGGCTCTCCAAGGAGGGCACGCCCTATCCGGCGCTCGTCGGGGGAGAGGGTTGAAGAAGACCGGAGTCGGGACGGCGCTCTGGGGCGGGCGGTTCGCCGAGCCGCCGGCCCGGACGCTGCGGCGCCTGAACGACTCGCTCTCCTTCGACCGCGCCCTCCTGGCCGAGGACGTGGCGGGCTCGATCGCCTGGGCCACGGCGCTCGAAAAGGCGAAGGTCCTCTCGCGGCGCGAGGCGGCGCGGCTCGTGGCGGGGCTTCGTGCGATCGGCCTCGAGCCGGTCCCCCGGAACGCCCTCTTCGAGGACGTCCATTCCTACGTCGAGGGGACTCTTCGGAAGAGGCTCGGACCGCTCGCCGGAAAGCTCCACACGGGTCGGTCCCGGAACGACCAGGTTGCCACGGATTTCCGGCTCTGGCTCCGCGGGGCCTTCGACGAGGCGCGGGAGCTCGTCCTCGCCCTCGCTGCGGCCCTCGCGGAGCGGGCACGGGCCGATGCCGGAACCCCGATGCCGGGCTACACGCACCTGAAGCGGGCCGAGCCGGTCACGTTCGGCCACTGGTGCCTCGCCTACGTGGAGATGCTCCTCCGCGACGCCGGGCGCCTCTCGGACGCGCGACGCCGGGCGAACGAGTGCCCGCTCGGCTCGGGGGCTCTCTCGGGAACGCCCCTGCCGGTCGACCGCGACGCGCTCGCGACGCGGCTCGGGTTCGACCGGCCGACGGCGAATTCGCTCGACGCCGTGTCGGACCGGGACGGGGCCCTGGAGTACCTCTTTTCGGCGAGCCTTCTCCTCGTCCACCTCTCGCGGATGGGGGAAGACCTCATCTTCCTCTCGTCCGACGAAGCGGGGTTCGTGACGCTCCCCGACGCTCTCGCGACGGGCTCGTCCCGGATGCCGCAGAAGAAGAATCCGGACCTCCTCGAGCTGGCCCGCGGGCACGCGGGCCGCGCCGTCGGCGAGCTCGCGGGGCTCCTGGCCGTCGTGAAAGGGCTGCCGCTGGCCTACGACAAGGACCTTCAGCTCGACAAGGAGCCCGCGTTCCGCGTCCGGGCCGTTCTCGGCGCCCTCCTCCCTCCGCTGACGCAGCTCGCCGCCTCGCTCGGCCTCGAACGCGGGCGGATGGCGGCGGCCGCGGCAGACGACCGCCTTCTCGCGACAGAGCTCGCCGACGCCCTCGCCGCGCGGGGCGTCCCGTTCCGGGCGGCGCACGAGATCGTGGGCCGGCGGATCGCCGAGGCCGAGCGCCGCGGGACGACGCTCCGGGGGCTCGGCCCGTCCGCGGCCGTCACGCGGAAGGACCTCGCCGCCCTCGACGTCGGGCGCGCGCTCGCGAAGAGGTCCGCCGCCGGCGGGACCGCGCCCCGACGGGTCGCGGCCGCGGCACGCGTCGCCGCGAGACGGATCCGGGCCGCGCGGAAAGCAGGGGACCGGTGAAGCTGCCGAGAGGGTTTCTGGCCTCGGGCGTGCGGGCCGGCATCCGGAAGAAGCGGCCCGACGTGGCGCTGCTCCTCGCCGAGAAGGGGGCGGACGCCGCGGCGGTCTTCACGAAGAACCGCTTTCAGGCGGCCCCCGTCGTCCTCGCGCGCCGCGGCCTGAAGAAGAGCGGCGGCCGCGTAAGGGCGGTCGTCGTGAACTCCGGATGCGCGAACGCCGCGACGGGAGCCGTCGGCCTCGCCGCGGCCCGACGTGTCCGGAGCCGGGCGGCCGAACTGATCGGGTGCCTGCCGGAGGAGGTCTTCGTCGCCTCGACCGGGGTCATCGGGGTCGTCCTGCCGGACGCGAAGATCCGCGCGGCCCTCCCGGACGCCGTCCGGCGCGTGTCGAAGTCCGGCCTCTCGGCTGCCTCGCACGCGATCCTGACGACGGACGTCGGGCCGAAGGTGGCGCAGGCCTCCTTCCGGATCGGCGTCCGGCGGGGGCGGGTCGTCGGCGTCGCCAAGGGAGCCGGGATGATCCATCCCGACATGGCGACGATGCTCGGGTTCGTCATGACGGACGCGGCCGCGACGCCGTCGTTCCTCCGCCGGGCGCTCCGGGAGGCGGTCGACGCGAGCTTCAACGTGATCAGCGTGGACGGCGACACCTCCACGAACGACACGGTTCTCCTGATGGCCTCCGGTGCGCTCCGGAACGCCCCGCTCGACGGCGACGGCGACGGCGACGGCGACGACTTCATGCGGGCCCTGACGGAGGTCTGCCGCGACCTCGCCTGGATGATCGTCCGCGACGGCGAGGGGGCGACGCGCGTCATGGAGATCAGGATCACCGGCGCCCGCAGCGCACGGGAAGCGGAGCTGGCGGCGCACGCCGTGGCGACGTCGCCGCTCGTGAAGACCGCGCTCCACGGCGGCGACCCCAACTGGGGCCGGATCCTGGCCGCCGTCGGGCGGAGCGGAGCTCAGTTCTCGGAACGGAAGGTGACACTCGCCGTCGGGTCCCTCACCCTCGTCTCGAATGGGACGATCTCGGCGTACCGGGAGAAGGACGCGGCACGCCTGTTCGGGAAGGAACGCGTTCCGGTGACGGTGGACCTCGGCTCGGGGCACGCCGAGGCGACCCGGCTGTCGTGCGACCTCGGGCCCGACTACGTCTCCCTGAACGCGGACTACCGGAGCTGACGGAGGGGGCGCGTCGGGGCGCCCGCCGTCACCGCGGGGCGCCGAACGGCCGCGCGGCCTGGGCCTCGCTGATCTTCTCCCGGATCCCCTCCGCGTCGCTTTTCCAGTGGCCGTGGCAGACGATCGGCTGCGAGCCGCCGGTCGTCTCGATGATGACGTCGGCGAAGAGGAGCCCGGCGCTGACCCGCACCGAGGCGATCTGGTCGACGGAGATCGTCTGTTCTTCGTGACCGATCCACTTCGGCGTGTACCGGACGACCTTCGTCGGATAGACCGCGATCTGCGTGGGGAAGAGGCGGTTTCCCGAGGTCCATCGCGAGGCGGCGAAGACGGCGGCGTCCCGGGTGAAGGGGCGGCTGATCATGAAGACGAATCCTCCCCAGAGCAGAAGGAGCACGGCCAGGACGAGGCCGGCGTAGGTGAGCGCTCTCTTCATCGGGCGGCGAGGATAACTCACCGGGAGAAGGGTCAGCCCTTGACTTGCGGTGAAGTTACGCCTAGATTGGCTGATACGTGGTCCGCCACCTGGCGGACCACCCTATAAGAAAATATTAGGAGTTTTTCCTTGTCTTCCTAATTTTTTTAGGCGCGCTTAGAACAAAGGTGGAGGCGATTCGGAGATGGTCACGACCCTGACCGAGCGACAGAAAGAAATCGTCGATTTCATCCGCCGCTATCGCGAGCGGCGGGGGATCTCACCGACGCAGCGGGAGATCTGCGAGGAGTTCGGCTACTCCTCCTTCGGCACGCTTCAGAAGCACATCCGCCTCCTGCTCGAAAAAGGGGTGCTGGTCCGCGACTGGAACAAGAGGCGGTCGCTGGCCCCGTCCGGCGACGAGAGCCGCCCGCACGCGCTGGAGGTTCCGTTGTACGGCCGCATCGCCGCCGGGCGGCCGATCGACGTCGTGGCGGGCGACGAGACCGTCTCCGTTCCGGAAGTCCTGACGCGCAAGGGCGAAAACTTCGTCCTCCGCGTGAACGGCCAGTCGATGATCGACGACGGCGTCCAGGACGGCGACTACATCGTCGTGAACCGGCGCGAAAAGGCGGCGAGCGGCGACATGGTCGTCGCCCTCGTGAACGGCGAGGCGACCCTCAAGCGGATCTACCGGGAGGGCGAGGGCCGCGTCCGCCTCCAACCGGCGAACGAGAAGATGGCGCCGATGGTCTTCCGCGAGGACGAGGTCGACGTGCAGGGGATCGTCGTCGGCCTGATGCGGAGGTTCTGAGATGTCCTGGGGGAACCCGGCTTCGGGTTCCCCCAAACCCCTTCCGCAGCGGACGGAAGATTCTGTTCAAATCGGTGCCGTGGCTCTTCGCAGAGTGGAACTTCCTTCGGGCCTGGGCGTCGCCCTGTTCGACGTCGGGCCGCGGCGGTCGACGCGCGGGACGCCGCCGTTAACGCCTCTCGTCCTCCTGCACGGCATCGGCGCCGACAAGGGGGAATGGACCCTGACGGCGCCACTCCTCGCGCGCTCGCGCCGGATCGTTGCGCCGGACCTCCTCGGCCACGGCGGGACCGACAAGCCGTCGGGCCCCGGCGTCGACTACCGGATCCGCCTTCTCGCCGACGTGGCCGTCGAGGCCCTGGAGGCCCTCCCCTCTCTCGGACGGCCGGTGGACCTCCTGGGTCACTCCCTCGGGGGGGGCGTCGCCCTCGACATCGCCCGCCGATATCCCCGGCTCGTCCGCCGGCTCGTTCTCGTCGATGCCGCCGGTCTACCGCCCCGGGAAGCGCTCGCGCCGCTCGCGGCTTCGCTTCCGTTCGCGCCGGCCGACTGGGACGACTCGCGCCGCCTCCTCGCGACGAGCGTCGACTCTCCCTGGCTGTCGCACCCGCTCGTCGCCCTCGCGGCCTCGGTTTACAAGGGCCGGCGGCGGAACCGGCCGCAGCTCCTGAAGCTGCTCGCGGCGATCGCGGCGGGGGAGGACGCGCTGACGCCGCGCCAGCTCTCGCTCATCCGCTGCCGGACGCTCGTCCTCTGGGGGGACCGCGACCGGATCTTCCCGCTGGCGACCGGACGCCGGCTGGCGGCGGCTCTTCCCGACGCGCGGCTGGAGATCCTGCCGCGCTGCGGCCACGTGCCGCCGACCGAGAGACCGCTGGCGTTCGTCCGCCGGGTCGAGGCGTTCCTCGGGGACTCCTGACGGGCGCCTTTCGGTAGGATGTGCCCATGTCCCCGCGCCGGCGCCGCATCATGGTCCCCCGGAGATCCCCGCGCGCCACGTCGTTCACCGTCGCGATGCCGCGCCCCCAGACCCACCTCTACGAGATGACCATGCGGATCGCGCCGTTCCCGTCGCCACTCGGCCGCTTCGACCTCGTCCTTCCGGTCTGGACGCCCGGCTCCTACATGGTGCGGGAGTTCTCACGGCACATCCGCGACCTCGCGGCCGAAGGGCCGCTCGGGGCGCCGCTTCCGGTCGTCAAGGTCTCGAAGAACCGCTGGCGGGTCGGGCTCCTCGACGATCCGTCCGCCGGGCCGTTCACCGTCCGGTACCGGGTCTTTGCCCACGAGCTGACGGTCCGGACTTCGCACCTCGACGTCTCTCACGGATACGGCAACGGAGCGAACCTCTTCTTCTACGTCGACGGCCGGAAGGACGAGCCGCAGCGCCTCCGCTTCGAGCTGCCGGCCGGGTGGAACGTCACGGTCGCGCTGCCGAGGGCCGGCGCCGCCTTCGCGGCCGCCGACTACGACGAGCTCGTCGACTCGCCGTTCGAATGCGGCACGCACCGTACCTTCCCGTTCCGGGTCCTCGGCGTGCCGCACGTCCTCGCGATCTGGGGGGAGGGGAACGAGGAGCCGCGTCGGCTCGTGCGCGACCTCACGGCCCTCGTCAAGGAGGCGGCGCGCCTCTTCGGCGGCCTGCCGTACGACCGCTACGTCTTCCTCGTTCACCTCGCGGCCGGCGCGGGAGGCGGGCTGGAGCACCGCGCGTCGCAGTCGGTCGGGATGGAGCCGTTTTCGTTCCGGCCGGAGTCGTCGTACCGCGGAAACCTCCGGCTCTTCTCCCACGAGCTGTTTCACGCCTGGAACGTCAAGCGAATCCGTCCCGAGCCGCTCGGCCCGTTCGACTACACGGCCGAGGCGTACACCCACGACCTCTGGGCGATGGAGGGGATCACTTCGTATTACGAGGAGCTTCTTCTCGTTCGAGCGGGGCTCATCGAGCCCGCGCACCTCTTCGAGGAGATGGGAAAGCGCCTGAAGGCGCACCGCGAGACGCCGGGAGCGCGCGTGCAGAGCGTGGAAGCCGCGTCCTTCGACGCTTGGATCCGCCATTACCGTCCCGACGAGAATTCTCCGAACGTCGCCGAGAGCTACTACCGCCGCGGGTCCCTCCTGGGCTGGGCGCTCGACCTGACGATCCGGCAGGCGACGCGCGGCCGGAGGTCGCTCGACGACGTGATGCGGGGGCTCTGGCGCCGGTACGGCGCCAGCGACCGGCCGTATCCCGCCGGCGAGATCGAGCGGCTCGCCTCGGGGGCCGCCGGCCGGAGCCTCGCCCGTTTCTTCGACCGCTTCGTCCGCGGCGTCGAGACGCCTCCGATCGAACGCCTCCTCCCGGCCTTCGGCCTCACCCACCGCGAGAAGCCGGAGAAGGAGGACGGAGAGACGCCGGTGCGCGTGCCGCGGCGGGCCGATTTCGGCTGGAAGACGAAAGAGGAGGCCCATCGGCTCACGGTCGCGGAGGTCTACGCGGGGCGCCCGGCCTACGAGGCCGGGATCGCCGCGGGGGACGAGCTGGTCGCCATCTCCGGCGTCAAGGCCGACGCGGAGGAGCTGACGCGGATCGAGCGGGACGGGACCCCTCTCGCTCGCGTCGAGGTGACGATCTTCCGGCGGAAGCGGCTCCAGACGATCCCGCTCGTGCTCGGTGCGCGGCGCGCCTTCACCTACGAAATCGCCCCCGCCGAGGGAGCGGGCGCCGCGGCGAGGCGTCTGGTCCGGGGTTGGCTCGGACGCTCCCCCGCGCCCTGACCGTCAGCGCTTGAAGAAGCCTCCGCTCGGCGGCGTCGACGTCACGGCCGCGCCCGCACCGCCGGTGGCGGCCAGCAGCCGCTGGTTCAACTCCTTGATCCGCTCGTTGAGCTGCGCGATCTTGCCGGCCATCTCCTGGCGCGTCCGCTCGGCCTCCTGGCGCACGTGCTGGACCTCGCCCTCGACCTCGGCCCCGTGCTGGAGGCGGGCCTGCAGCTGCCGGTCGCGCTCCTGGAGGTCGGCTTCCATCTGCGCGACGAGGTCGTCCTTCTCGGCGAGCCGCTGCTTCCACTTCTCTTCCTGCTCCTCGTAGAGCCGCTTGATGTCGAGGAGTTCGGTGATCGCCGCGAAATCGTTCGGGGAGGGGGACATGATGCCTCCACGGAAGCGCTCCTCGATCTTCGGGAAGAGCTTCCTCAGCTTCAGGGAGAGGTCCTCGGGGTCTCCGGTCAGCTTCATCGCAGCCTCGATGTCGGTCGCGCCGTTCACGAGGAGAGCGATGAGGGACTGGTTCATCGACTGCATCCGGTAATAGGCCACGGAGCTCTCGATCTCCTCGAGGATCTCCTTCGTCTCGCCCGTCTCGATGCACTTGGCCACCTTCGGCGAGTTGATGAGGACCTCGACGACGGGGACGAGCCCCTTGCCGTCGGACCGTTCGATGAGCTGCATGGAGCAGATGCCGCGCAGGACGAGCGCCAGCTGGCGGCGCACCTGGTTGGCCTGCGAGACGGGGCACGAGTCCATGATCCGGTCGATCGTCTGCGCCGCGTTGTTCGTGTGGAGCGTGGAAAAGACGAGATGTCCCGTCTCGGCGGCGGTGATCGCCGTCGCCATCGTCTCCCAGTCTCGCATCTCGCCGACCATGATCACGTCCGGGTCCTGGCGCATCACGTTCCGGAGGGCTTCCTGGAACGTCGTCGTGTCCGTCCCCATCTCGCGTTGCGAGACCGAGGCCATGTTGTCCTGGAAGAGATACTCGATCGGGTCCTCGATCGTCACGACGTGGACCGGATGCCGCTCGGTGATCAGCTTCACGAGGGACGCGAGCGTCGTCGACTTGCCCGATCCGGTCGGCCCGGTGACGAGGACGAGGCCCGCCGGGAGGTCGGAGAGGGTGGCGAGCACGTCGGGGAGGTTCAGGTCCGCGAGGGCCGGGATGACGAAGGGAATCCGCCGGAAGACGGCTGTCCAGGTGCCGCGCTGGAGGTAGATGTTCCCGCGGAAGCGGGCCACGCCCGTGATGCCGTAGCCGATGTCCACGGCGTAGTTCTGCTGGAGCTTGTCCCGCTGGTACGGCGTCAGGATCGGGAGGACCATGTCCTCGATCTCCTTCGGCGTCAGGGGATCGGTCTTCAGCGGGACGAGCCGTCCGGACAGGCGGAGCAGGGGGGGCCGTCCGGGCTTCAAATGAAGGTCGGACGCTTCCTTCTTCGTGACGAACTTCAGAAGCTCGATCAGGTCCATTGCGGCGGCGCCTTCACGGTAGCACCGGCCCGGGGCCGAATCAACGCGCCGAGGCCCCGGCACGCGCCGCGAGGAACCGCCGCACCGCGCGCGGTCCACGGAGTTCTCCGGCGGCGAGGGCGACGTCGAGATCGGACAGGATCGCGCCGAAACGCGGCCCCTCCTCGACGCCGAGAGCACGAAGCTCGGCCACGGCGTCCAGCGGCCGCCGGGGGCGGAGGATGCGGGCGCGCCGCCGCGGGCTGGCCGAGAGGGAGGCGAGGGCCTCGGCGAGGCGCGCCGGCCGGCTGCCCGGAAGTGCCGAAAGAAAGAGCACGGATTCTGCGAAGAAAGGAGAGACGGACCGGAGTGTCTCCACGACCTCGCGGCGCGAGGCCGCAGGGGCTCGCGACGGCCCTTTCAGGGGCGCGGCGAGAGCGTGGAGGCGCGCCGCGAGCTGCAGCTCACGCCTCGAGGTCTTCCACCTTCGAAGGATCTCCGCGCCCTTCCGGGCGCCGAGAGGCGACACGAGCAGGACGCGCGCAACAGCCGGCGACGGCCGCGCCATGCGGGCCACGCGGCGCGTCCCCTCGCGGCGCTCCGTCGCCGTCACGCCCGGAAGAAGAGCTCTCAGGGCCCCGCACGACTCGAGAAACCTCAGCGCTCTCGCGGCGCCGGCGGGAACCGCCGAGAGGATGCGGTCCAGCTCGTCGAGACGCCGTTCGGGTGCGGCCGTTTCGAGGCGCCGGGCCGCGCGGCGGAGTTCCGCCCGGGCGGCGGCGGCGATCCGGAAGCCGCGAAGCTCCGCGAGGAACCGGGCGGCGCGCAGCACCCGGAGGGGGTCTTCGAGGAGGACGCCGGCGCGGGGGAGCGCGAGCCGCCGGCGCCGGAGATCGTCCAGGGCGGAGCCGGGCGCGAGGAAGCGCCACGAGGGGAGCTCGAACGACAGCGCATTGACGGTGAAGTCGCGGCGGTAGAGGTCGCGCCCCACGTCGGCTTCGCGTTCCCAGACGTCGACCTCTCCGCGAGCGAGAGGGAGGTGGAGGATCCGCCGGGGCGGGACCCCGATCGCGACGGCTCTCGAGCCGAGCCGCCGGGCGAGGGCCCCGGCGAAGGGGACGGCTCGCCCCGCGGGAAGGGCGAGATCGAGGTCCCGGCGCCTCCCCGGCGGTCGCGAGGGAGCCAAGGCCGCGAGAAAGGCGTCCCGGACGGCGCCGCCGGTCAGGTGGACCCGGTCCGACGTCTCGCGGGCGCAAGCCAGAGCGGCGCGGACGTCGGCGCGCGCGCTGAGCCGGCGCCGGGCCGCCGCGACGAGCTCGGCGCTCGTCAGCGTACGCCGGCCGGCCACGCGACGATCTTCGCGTTCGTGCCGCCGGTCTCGGCGCGGGCCCAGAGTTCGGCGCCCATGGCGTCCGCCAGGCGGCGCGCCACCGCGAGCCCGAACTCGGCGCTGCCGCGGGCGGCGCCGATGTCGTCGAAGAGCTCCTCGGCCCGGCCCGGCGGGAGGGCGGGCCCGGCGTCGCGGATCCGGAGCTCGACTTTGCCTTCCCGGTGTTCCGCGGTGACGACGACGGCCTCTCCCTTGGGGGAGGCGCGGAGCGAATGGTCGATCAGGG
>DATIWM010000070.1:0-25115 GCA_035519355.1 Thermoanaerobaculia bacterium
TCGACTTCGAGCTCGAAGACCCCGCGAAACTGTTCGGGCGGAAGCCATCCACGGCCCCCGTCCCGGTCCGGATCCCGGGGGAGGTCATTCCTCTTCCCCGGACGGAGCCGATGGTCCTGAAGGGGACCTACGCCTCGGCCGTCGGCGCGATCCTCGCCGGCTGCCGCCACGTCTACGGCTACCCGATCACCCCGTCCACGGAAGGAGCCGAGCTGATGGCGAAGCTCCTGCCGAAGCTCGACGGCATCTTCCTGCAGGCCGTCAGCGAGGTGGCGACGGTCAACATGATGTACGGCACCGGCGGCGCGGGCCTTCCGTGCCTGACCTACACCTCGTCGCCCGGGTTCAGCCTGATGGTCGAAGGGATCAGCTACATGGTCGGCGCGGAAGTGCCGGCGGTCTTCGTGAACGTCATGCGGGGCGGACCGGGCCTCGGGAACATCGCGCCCGAGCAGGCCGACGTGAAGCTGGCGTGCCGCGGCCTCGGCCACGGGAACACCCACGGCATCGTCCTGGCGCCCTCGACGCCGCAGGAGATGCTCGACCTGACGATGCTCTCGTTCGAGCTGGCGTTCCGGTACCGGAACCCGGTCGTCATCATCTCCGACGGGTACCTCGGCCAGATGACGGGGCGCGTCACCCTGCCGCGGACGATGCTGAAGCCGCCGCTTCCGGAGTGGTCCGTCTACGGCGACGCAATGCACCGGGGAAACCTGATCTCCTCGATCGAGCTGGACGAGCACGACCTCGAGGAGCGGAACCGGCAGCTGAACGCCAAGTACGCCCGGATCGCCGAGACCGAGCAGCGCGCCGACCTCTACCGGGCCGAGGACGCCGAGACCCTTCTCGTCTCCTTCGGCACGCCGGCGCGAATGGCCAGGGGGGCCGTCCGGGCGCTTCGCGAGAAGGGCGTTCCCGTCGGGCTCTTCCGTCCCGTCACGCTCTGGCCCTTCCCGATCGACCGGCTCGCCGCGCTCCTGCCGGGACTGAAGCGGATCGTCGTCGTAGAGGCCTCGAACGGACAGCTCGAGGACGAGATGCGCCTCGCGCTCTCCTACACCGGCCTTTCGCACCCGAAGATCGAGCACCTCCGCCACATGGGCGGCGTCCTGCCCCAGCAGAGCGAAATCGTGGACCTCGTCCTCCCCCGCCGGGAGGTGATGGCATGAGCGTCTTCTACGAGAAGTTCGACCGCCACGCCCACGGCGAGGGGCTGAAGGGGCACTCGACGCACTACTGCCCCGGATGCGGCCACGGCCTCGCCCACAAGTTCCTCGCCGAGGCGATCGAGGAGCTCGGCATCCAGGACCGGACGGTCGCCATCTCCCCGGTCGGCTGCTCCGTTTTTCTCTTCTACTACTTCGACGTCGGGAACTCGCAGGCCGCGCACGGGCGCGCCCCCGCCGTCGGCCTCGGCCACAAGCTGGCCAATCCCGACTCGATCGTCGTCTCCTACCAGGGGGACGGCGACCTCGCGTCCATCGGCCTCGCGGAGGTCGTCTGGGCCTGCCAGCTCGGCATCCCGATGACTTTCGTCTTCATCAACAACGCCATCTACGGGATGACGGGGGGGCAGATGGCCCCCACGACGCTCGTGGGACAGAAGACGTCGACGAGCCCCTGGGGCCGCGACCGGCTCTCGGGTCCCCCCATGAAGATGGCGGAGCTCGTCGCCGGTCTCGAGGCGCCCGTCTACGTGGAGCGTGTCGCCCTCTTCGACGCCAAGCAGCGGATGCGGGCGAAGAAGGCGATCCTGAAGGGGATGAAGCTCCAGGCGGAGGGGCGCGGCCTCTCGTTCATCGAAGTCCTCGCCGAGTGCCCCACCCACCTGAAGATGACGCCGGAAGAGTCCGAGAAGTGGGTGAAGGAGCAGATGCTCCCGGTCTTCCCCCTCGGCGTGAAGAAGGACGTCACGGCCGAGCCGTGGTTCCACCCCGGAAAACCGACTTTCGACCCGGCGAAGGTCCTCGAGGTGGTGGAGGGCTCCGTGGAGCCGGCGCCGCGCTTCGCGGCCGGCTTCCCGACGCATCTCCACGGCCACGACGTGTCGCTCAAGCTGGCCGGAGCCGGGGGCGACGGCGCGCAGACCGCCGCCATGCTCATTGCCACGGCGGCCATCCACGAGGGGTTCGACGCGACCCACATACCCAGCTACGGTCCGGAGTCGCGCGGGGGCACCTCGTACGCGGACGTACACGTCGCCGCCGAGGAGGTCTTTTCGACGGCGGCGCCGAAGCCTGACGTCCTGATCGCCTTCAACGCGCCGAGCCTCGTGAAGTTCGGCCCGTCCGTCTCGCCGGGCGGGACGATCCTCTACGACAGCTCCGTGGTGGCGAAAGTGCCGACGCTCGACCCGCGCGTGCGCGTTCTGGGGGTGCCGTTCACGGAGATCGCCGTCGGCCTCGGCAAGGCCGTCGTGAAGAACATCGTGGCGCTCGGTGCGCTGCAGGCCTCGACGAACCTCTTCCCGAAGGAGACCTTCCTGACCGCCGTTCGGAAGGCGCTGAAGGACAAGGCGAAGCTGATTCCGATGAACGAGGCGGCTTTCCAGGCGGGGGTGAACGCCCTGTCTCCCGCGACCCTGTGACCGCCAGGCGAAGGAGACGGCCATGAGCGACCCCGGTGTTTCGATTGCCCTGACCTCTGCGGAGTGGCGACTCGTCTCCGAGCTGCGCGCGGTGCCTTCCTCGCTCCTGAAGGAGAAGGCTCTCGAGCTCTTCGCGGCGGTCCTCGATTTCGCCCGGGAGCCACGGTGCGCCGAGATGCAGGCGGACGGCGCCCCCTGCGACACCCCGAGCGGCGACTGCGAGCAGTGCCTGCACGTCGACTGGATGCTCGACACCCTCAGGCGGCGGACCCTGGAGTCCGTGGAGCACCCGGGCGCCGTCCGGTGACTGAAGCAACTGTCTCATGGACGGCCCGGCGCCGCGGAGGAGAGCCTTGCGCGGGAGGGTGAAGCGCTGATGACGCGTCGGCTGCGCGCGCCGGTGGTCCTGGCGTTCGTGTTCTGGGGCTTACCGCTCCTCGCGGCGGACGCGGCGAGGGACGAGGTGGACACCTGCCTCTCCTGCCACGGCGAGAAGGGCATCGACAAGAAGCTGCCGAGCGGCGAGGTGCAGTCCCTCTTCGTCGACCGGGTCTCTTTCGAGAAGTCGATCCACGGCGCCAAGCTCGGCTGCACGGGATGCCACCCCGGATACCAGGAGATGCCGCACCCCGAGCGGCCGGCGAAGGACCTCGCGGCCTTCACGGCGTCCTTCCGGGAGACGTGCAAGAGCTGCCATTTCGCCAACTACACGAAGGCCCTCGACAGCGTCCACTTCGCGGCCCTGTCGAAGGGGAACTCCATCGCGCCGTTCTGCGCCGACTGCCACGGGGCGCACGACGTCCAGAAGCCGAACGAGCCGCGGACGAAGATCTCCGACACCTGCTCGTCCTGCCACTCGGCCGAGGCCGAGGCCTACGGGCAGAGCGTTCACGGCAAGACGCTTGCCGCCACGAACAGCCCCGACGTTCCCGTCTGCACCGACTGCCACAAGTCGCACGCCATCGCCGACCCCAAGGGGCAGACCTGGCGGATGAAGTCGCCGGAGACCTGCGGCAGCTGCCACACCGACGAGGCCAAGATGAAGAAGTACGGCCTCTCGACGAAGGTCTACAGCTCGTACCTGACGGACTTCCACGGCCGGAGCGCGTCGCTCATCGCGGGCCAGAAGAAACAGGCCGAAAAGATCGTGGCCGTCTGCGTCGACTGCCACGGCGTCCACGACATCGCGCGGGTCAAGGACGCGGGCTCCAGGGTGCTCCAGAAGAACCTCCTGGCCACCTGCACGAAATGCCATCCCGGCGCCCCGCCGAACTTCCCCGCGGCCTGGCTCTCGCACTACGAGCCGAGCCCGAAGAAGGCGCCGCTCGTCTGGGCGACGGCCCTCTTCTACAAGATTCTCATCCCCCTGATGATCGGCGGGCTCGTCCTTCAGGTCCTGCTGCACCTCTGGCGGGTCGTGGTGAACCGATGACCGAAGCCGTCGTCCGTTTCTCGAAGAAGCAGCGCGTGGAGCATCTCGTCGTGATGCTCCTCTTCATGACCCTGGCGCTGACGGGGTTCCCGCAGAAGTTCTACGAGACGCGGTGGGCCGCCTTCATCGTGAACGCCATCGGCGGGCTCGACCGCGTCCGGTTCCTCCACCGGATGGCGGGCCTCCTCTTCAGCGTGGCGACCATCTTCCACATCGTCCTGATCACCCTCCTCGCCCTCATGCGGCGCGCGGGGATGACGATGGTGCCCACCCGGCGCGACTTCTCGGACGCGATCCAGCAGATCAGCTGGTACCTCGGCCTGGCGAAGGAACCGGCCCAGTTCGACCGTTATGACTACCGGCAGAAGTTCGAGTACTGGGGGATGCTGATCGGGAGCCTGGTCATGGTCGTGACGGGCCTCATCCTCTATCTCCCGCTCCTCTTCACGCGCTTCTTCCCGGGCGAGTTCGTCCCGGTGGCGCAGGTGGCCCACAGCAACGAGGGGCTGATGGCCTTTCTCGTCGTGATCACCTGGCACATCTACAACGCCCATCTCTCGCCGGACGTCTTCCCCTTCGACACCTGCATCTTCACCGGAAAGATCTCGGTGGAACGGATGCATCACGAGCACCCGCTGGAACTGGCCCGGGTGACCGGGGAGGCGGCGGACGCCTCGCCCGGACACGGCGCCGCCCCGGGCGGGTCGGCGCCCCCGGCCTGAAGCCGGGAATGCCCGAGACGCTCCTCGCCGTCGTCGTTCAGTCGGCCGCGGCCGCCGGTGTGACGGGAGGGCTCCTCTCGGTCTGGCGGGTGAAGAGCCCGTCGGTGCGCCTCCGGTTCTGGGTCCTCGCCCTCTCGCTTCCGGTCGTCCTGCCGCCGCTCTACGCGGCCGCGTTTCCCGTCCGTTCCTCCGACGTCTTCCGCCGGAGCGTCGCCCTCTTCGTGGCGTCGCGATGGACCGAACTTCCGGCGGGCGGCTGGCGGCTCGGGCCCGCCCTGGCCGTCGCCCTGGCCGGGACCGGCCTCGCGCTCTTCCTGCGCGACCTCCTTCCCGCCCTCCGGCAGGGGTGGCGCTTCCGCGCTCACGGCACCGACGAAGATCCCCGCGGGCGCGAGGTCGGCGGGCGCGTCGCCTCGCATGCGGCGCGCCTCGCGGTCGCGCCTCCGGCGACGGGCCTCGTTCCCGACGACGAGGCGGCGTACCTTTACTGCCGCGGATTCCTCGCGCCGTCGGTGGCCGTCTCGACCGGAGCCCTGGCGACGCTCTCGCCGGACGAGCTGGACGCGGCCCTCGCGCACGAGGTGGCCCACGTGGCGGGGCGGCATCTGGTCCTGGGCTGGGGGCTCATCGGCCTCCGCTGCCTCCTGTTCTGGAACCCGGTGGCGCAGATCGTCGGGCGAACGGCGGTTCTCGAGATGGAGCGGGCCGCCGACGCGGCGGCCGCCGCCGTCACCGGACGCCCGGCCTCGGTGGCCTCGGCGCTCGCGAAGCTCGGCGTCATGGCGGACGACGACGGAATCAACCGTCCCGGAGGCCTCCGCTTCTCGGTGGTCAAGGCGAGGCTCCTCCGGCTCGCGGAGGCAGCCGGGGACCCGGAGCCGGACGGCCTCGACCCTCTCCGCCTGCCGCTCGCCGGTGTCGCGATCGCCCTTCTCGTTTTTTTCGTGGTGGCCTGATGGAAGCGGCGACGGCGCTTCCGTCCCGGGGTCTCGGGGGTCTCGTCGGCCGCTACGTCGCCGTCGTGGCGGCGGCCGCCTCGGCGCTCCTCGTTCTCGACGGCGTGCCGTGGCTCCTCCAGGGCGTGGCCCGCGGGGTCGTGGCCCACCCGAGCGTGGAAGACGCCGAGCGGGCTCTCGGAACGACGCTTCTCGTGCCGGCCTACTTTCCGCAGGCGTTCCGGTGGCCACCGGCCGAGGTCCGAACCGTCTCCCGGCCGGCCCGGGCGGCGGCGGTCACCCTGGCCCCGGCGGACCCGGAGAGGACGTCCCTCCTGATCGTCCAGTCGCTCGACGGCGGGGCGCCGGTGGCCGACCGGCTCCTCCCGCCCGGGAAAGAGCTCCATCGCGTCTCGTTCGACCTCGGCGGACAACCGGCCGTGATGACGGACGTCCTTCTTCCGCCCGACGGGACCTTTCACGACATCTCCTTCGTCGCGGACGGCCGGCGGGTCGTCTTCCGTTTCCAGGGCGATCCCGAGGAGATCCTGAAGATGGCTTCGAGCCTGGGTCGGAGCGGGCGGCGATGAGCGACCTGACGCCGCGCACCGGCCGCGGGCTCACGGAGCGCGCCATCGTCCTCATGGTCATCGGGCTCGTCGTGCCGGCGGTTCTTCTCGGGTTCTCGGGGGCGCGGACCCTGTGGGAGTACCGGGGCCAGCTCCTCGCCGAGCGGGAGCGGCTGGCGAACGCGATCGCCGGCCACGTCAACACGACGCTTCACTGGTCTCTGGGCGATCTCTGGGCGCTTCAGGCCGGGACGATTCCCCCCGAGTCGGCCCGCGAGCGGCTTCACGAGTCCCTCCTCCGCTCTCCGTTTCTCGAGAAGGTCTTCCTGGCCGATGCTTCGGGAACCGTGACGTGGCACGAGCCGTCCCACGCGTCGCTCCCGCCGGCCGATGCGATCGCGCGGACCGTCGCCGAGGCGCGGCAGAAGTCGCAGGCGGCGTTCCTCACGGTTTCGGACGGCCCGGCGGTGAACCTGATGATCGTCGTCCCACTTCACGGCTCGGACGCCGCCGTCGCGGAGTGCGCGGGCGCGGTCCTCGATCCCGCCCGGCCCGCGCTCGCCTCCGTCCTCGGACCGGGGCGGGCCGGCGAGCGGGCATCGGTCGACGTCGTGGACTCCGCGGGACGCGTCCTCGCGTCGTCGCACGCCGAACGGATCGGCCGGACGGCGGTCCTTCCGTCCGCCGCCGGGACGGCCCGGGCGGCTGTGGCCTTCGAGGGAGGCGAGGTCGTCGCCTCCGTGCCCCTGTCGCTCCTCCCTCTCTCCGTCGTCGTCCGGCAGGAGGAAGCCGAGCTCCTGGCGCCGCTGCACGCGGCGGAGCGCCGCGTCCTGGTCGCGATTCCGGTCCTGCTCCTGATCGTGATCCTCTTCGCGTGGGGCGCCGCCCGGAGCCTGACCCAGCCGATCGCCGTCCTGACGGCGGCCGCCGAGCGGATCGCCGCCGGGGAGCTCTCCGGCGAGATCCCGCCGCTCGGCGAGGACGAGGTCGGCCGCCTCGGGCGCTCCCTGGAGACGATGCGCGAACGGCTGGCCGAGGCCTTCACGCGCGAACGGCAGGCGCAGGAGGAGCTGGAGCGGCGCGTGGCCGAGCGGACCCGCGACCTGACGGCCCTGGCGCGCGAGCTGAGAGACCACAACGAGCGGCGCGCCCATCTCCTCGCGAAATTCATCCGGGCCCAGGAAGACGAGCGGAAGCGGATCGCCCGCGAGCTGCACGACGAGACCTGCCAGACGGTGGCCGCGCTCTCCATGGCGACCGACACGGCCCTCGCGGCGCCTCCCGACCCCGACCGGGGCCCGCTCCGGGACATCAAGGCTCTGGCGGGGCGGGCTCTCTCGGAGATCCACCGCGTCATCTACGACCTGCGCCCGTCCGTTCTCGACGACCTCGGCCTCGCCTCGGCGGTGCGGTGGACCGCGGACCGCCAGCTGAAACCGCTCGGGATCACCTACCGCTGCGAGATCGAAGGGCTCGACGAACGGCTCCCACTCGAGGTCGAGACGGCCGTCTTCCGCGTCGTCCAGGAAGCCCTGACGAACGTCGTCCGCCACGCGAAAGCCGAGACCGTCCTCGTCCAGATGGCGCGGGAGAACGGGCGGCTCTCGATCGAGGTCGAGGACGACGGGCAGGGCTTCGACCCCGCGACGGTCGCCACGCCCGAGTCGTCCGGCCGCGGCTTGGGTCTCCTCGGCATCCGTGAGAGAGTCGAGCTGCTCGGAGGGCACGTGCAGATCGAGTCGTCGCCGGGTCAGGGGACGCGGCTGGCCCTGTCGGTTCCGCTTCCCGGAGAGGCCTGACGTGGCGAGGATCCGGATCGTCCTGGCCGACGACCACGCCCTCCTGCGCGAGGGGATCCGCGCGCTCCTCTCGCGGGAGAACGACTTCGAGGTGGTCGGCGAGGCGTCGGACGGACGCGAGGCCATCGCGCGGTGCCGGGCGCTGAAGCCGGACGTCGTCCTGATGGACATCGCGATGCCGGGGCTCGGCGGGCTCGAGGCGGCCCTCGAGATCCGGAAGGAGTGCCCGGACACGAAGATCCTCGTCCTGACGCAGTACGAGGACCGCGAGTACGTCACCCGCTTCCTGAAGGTCGGGGCCGCGGGCTACGTCCTGAAGAATTCGGCCGGCGCGGAGCTGGCGTCCGCCATCCGGAGCGTCCAGCGCGGCGGTCTCGTTCTCGACCCGCAGGTGGCGCGCGACGCCCTCCGCGAGCCCGAGCCCGCGGCCGGCGGCGAGGGAGACCCCTACGAGTCGCTCACCGACCGCGAAAAGCAGGTGCTCAAGCTCGTGGCGGAGGGGAAGAGCAACAAGGAGGTCGCCGAGGTCCTCGGCATCTCCGTCAAGACCGCCATGTCGCACCGCGAGCGCGTCATGGAGAAGCTGGGCCTCCACAACCGGACCGACCTGATCCGCCTCGCGCTGAAGATGGGCGTCATCCAGGGCTGAAGGGATCCGGCAGAGAAAGAAGCCGCCCCGCTCGCGCGGGGCGGCGCCGCACCGGCGGGGGTGCGGGGAGGCTCACTTCTTCTCGTCGTCGCTCTCTTCGGTCTTCTCGGCCTTCTCGTCCTTCGCCGCGGCCGCCTTCTTTTCCTTCTTCGCCTTCTTCTTTCCGGCGAAGCGCGCCTCGCCCGGCTGCCAGGCCGGCCCCACCGCCGCCCCGACCTCGTCGGCGGCCTGCTTCAGACCCGACATGGCTTTCTTGCCGAGGTGGTTCGCGAGCATCGCGAAGCCGAGGAAGGGGAGGAACACGACGAAGAGTCCGCCCATCACCGGCGCGCCGAGGAGCATCGCCAGCGTCGGGATCCGCACGTAAGTGGTGTCGGTATCTCCCGGAAGCGTCCCCTCGTCCCCCTTGACGACCTCGATCTCCCAGTTGTTCTGCTTCCAGTAGAACCCGCCCGGAACCTTTTCTCCGCCTTCGTGCTGTCTCATGTTCTGCCTCCTTCTTTCGGTCACGTGCGAAAGATAGGCGCGCGCGGCCGCCGGAACCATCCGGCGAAGAGCCGAAAATGCCCACTTCGAGATCGGAATCGCGAGGGAAAAAGTCCGGAGTCCCAAAGGACAAAAGACCCGGGTTCCCCTCGATACAGACAACTCGCCCGGATTCAGCCGTTTACGGGTCTTCGACAGAGGACCGCCCGCGGGTCCCGGGCGTAGAGAACCGGCACCGCCCAGTCGAGCGCTTCGTCACCGACGTCGGTTCCGAGCCCCACGCGACCTTCGCGCAGCGCCGCCCCGACGGGAAGCCCGTCGGCGAGAGCGGCGTAGAAATGCGCGGCGAAGGCCGCGGCCGCGTCGTCGAAGACGCGGTACTGGTTGGCGGCGACGGCGGGGAGGCCTCCATGAGCGAGCGCGGGCGCCACGCCGCGCAGGAAATCGTGCCGTCCCCCGCGCCCGCTCTCGCAGGCGTTCAGGACGGCGAGCAGGAGGCCGCGTCCCGTCGCGAGGCGGGCGAGGGCGGCGGCGGAGAGGCGCTTCGACTGGCCGCGGCCGTCTTCGAGGAGGAGGGCGCCGCTCCGCGACGCCTCGTCGTACTCGCCGTGGCCGACGAAGTGGAGGACGTCGTACCGCCCCGTCCGGAGCCGGGCGTGGAGCGCCTCCGCCGTGGCGCCCGGGAGGACGTCGAGCGCCGCGGCGCCTTTCGTCAGAAGCGGGCCGAAGGCGGACCGGATTCCGTCTTCCTCCTTTTTCGCGGCGACGGGCGGCAGGCCGGCCGGGCGGGCGGCCGCGAAGAGGATCCTGAGGGGCCCGCGTCGCGGCCTCGGCGGATCGGCCGGGACCGCCGAGAAGACGTTCCGGACGAAGGTCGCGGCGCCGTGCGTGAGGAAAGCCTTCCGCGACGGGTCGAAGGAGAGCTCCCACGGCTTGTCGGCGATCCAGTCCAGCGCGGAGGTGAAGACGACGTCCACCGGCGCGTGCGGCGAGCGGGCCAGAGCCGCGTCCCAGAGGCGGCGGACGTCGCCGGGAAAGAGCGTCTCGAAGAGGGCCGTCCCGTAGCGGACCAGTTCGCGCTCGGCAGGGAGCGACGCGAGCGGCGCGCGCCCGTCGAGCGCCCGGAGGAGTCTCTCGTGCAGCTCCACGATCCGGCGCATCCGTTCGCCAGCCGCGCCTCCCCTCGTTTCGAACGGGGTAACGACCGTGGCGCCGGCGTACGACGCGACGAGCTGCGCCCGCGAGAGGGAGTCGCCGGGCGCGAGGACGACGAGGTCGAAGCGCCCGGAAGGCGGGGGAGGGGTCCGGAGAGCCCGGGCCCGCCCCGGCGCGCGCTGCCGCGTTCGCGTGACCGTCATGGAGCCGGGAGTCCAGCCGCCCGGACGCCCGCCTACTTCTTCGGGAGGACCGTCTCGAGCTTGGCCGTCAGCTCGGAGGACATCGGGGTCACCTTCGAGTCGAAGCGGGCCACGACCTTCCCGTCCGGACCGATCAGGAACTTGTTGAAGTTCCACTTGATGTCGCCCGAGAAGCCCTCCTGTGACGTGAGCCAGCGGTAGAGCGGGGCCATGTCGTCCCCCTTCACGCTGATCTTCGAGAAGAGCGGGAAGGTCGTCTTGTAGGTCGACGTGCAGAACTGCTTGATCTCGGGGTCGCTCCCGGGCTCCTGAGCGCCGAAGTTGTTCGCCGGGAAGGCGAGCACCGCGAATCCGCGGTCCTTGTACTTCAGGTAGAGCTCCTCGAGACCGGCGTACTGCGGCGTGTAGCCGCACTTCGACGCGGTGTTCACCACGAGGACGACCTGTCCCTTCCAGGCCCCGAGGGGCTGCTCCTTCCCGTCGATCGTCTTCAGGGAGAAGTCGAAGAGCGAGGTCGGGGCCCCCGCGGTCGCGGCGAGGGCGAAGGGGACGAGGATGGCGAGCGCGAGCGCGTGCTTCATGGATCTCTCCTTCCCACCCGGACGATACGACGGCGGTCCGCCCTCGGATGGCCGCACGGCCGCCGCAGCCCGCTGCCGGGCCGGTGGCCTCACGCGGCGCCTCCCGCGGCCTCGACCCTCCTCCGAAGGGCGTCGAGGCGTTCGACTTCGGCGCTGACGCTCGCCTCGCCTTCGGCGCGGCACGCCCGGGCGCGGTCGAGGGCGGCCGACGCCGAGCGGACGGCCTGGGAGAGTCGGGTGCGGATCTCCGCTTCGAGGCGCCGCCGGCTCTCCCGGACGAGGTCGATCAGGTCGTTCTGGACGCGCGCGCTGTTCGACGAAAGGAGGCGTTCGAGATAGGCGTCCGCGTCGCGGGCCACCGCGGCGAGACGGCGGCGCCGCGTCCGCAGCCGGTCGAAAACCGCGAAGAGCGGCGCCGGCTCGGAAACCGCGAGAAGCTCCGTGAACTGAAAGCGCGATCGCCCCCGGAAGCCGCTCTCGCGGCTGAGTTCCGCCTCCGGCCCGTCCAGGCCCGGCTCGTCCGCCCCGAGAAAACGGGCCAGGAAGCGGTTGCCCAGCTTCACGAAGTGGTCGGTTCCCTCGCGGTAGAGGGTCTCGGCCGCCGGGCGCACGATCTCGGCCCACGAGGAGAGCGTCCGGTGGGCGATCGTCCGGGCGGCCTCTGCGGCGTTCTCGCGAAACTTCGGCGAGTCCGGCACGGCCTCGAGGGTGCGGTGAAGCTCCTCGCGCGCTCCCTGGAGGGCTCTGACGAGGAACGCCTCGCGGTCGGCCCTAACATGAGCGCCGATACGGTCCTCCTCGGCGGCGAGGAGGTAACCGAGATCGCTGAGCGCGCGCTCCGCGTCGGCGAGAGCAACTTCGAGGCTCGAAAGACGCCGTTCGGACTCTTCGACAGGACGGAGAAGGGCTCCGCGCAGCTCGTCGATCTCGTGGAGGAGGCGCTGCGAGAGGCGCCGGACGGCGCGCGCGGCCGCGGAGCGGACCAGGTCGGCTCCCGAGTCGTGCGCGAGGCCTTCCAGGGATCGGACCAGAGCGTCCCAGTCGCGCGCCGGCCCGTCGCCCCGGAGGCGCTCCGCCGCGCTGACCGAAAGGAGCGAGACCGGCCGCTTCAGGCGCGACGCGAGGATCCGCTCGGCGAAGCGGGACGCCTCGGTGCACTCGGCGTCGGGCAGCCGGTCGGCCTTGTTCAGGACGAAGAGCAGGTGATGGACGCTTCGTGCGGCGTCTTCGGAAAGGGCGAGCTCGTCGCCCGAGAGCGGGGGATCGGCGCCGAGGACGACGAGCGCGGCGTCGACGTGCGGGAGGAAGCCGCGCGTCGCCGCGGTGTTCCCCGCGAAGACCGAGCCGATGCCGGGCGTGTCGACGAGGCACATCCCGGTGGCGAGGAGCGGGCTCGGCAGGAAAACCTCCACTGCGACGAGGCCCCGCCGGTTCTCGGGGTTCCTCTCCTCGGTGACGTAGTCGGGGATCTCGGCCGGTGCGACGTGCCGGACCTCGCCCCCCGAGAGCCGGACGCGTGCGTCCGTCGCCGAGCCGTACCGGAGGATGGTGACGGCCGAGGTGACCGGGATGACGCCCGCGGGCAGGACCTCGCGGCCGACCAGCGCGTTGAGGAGTGTCGACTTTCCGCGCTTGAATTCGCCGAGACAGACGACGTAGAAGAGCCCCTCGGCGACCCGGGCGGCGACGGCACGGGCTTCTGCGGCGATGTCAGGTGCTTCGGCCTCGCCGGCCATCCCGGCAAGCGCCTCGAGAGGGTCGACGTCGTCGTCGGCTCTTTTCGTCGACGGATCCGGAACCGACATGGCTGGCCCTACCTTTCGGTAGGAGTCATCAGCCCCAGGGGCGGTTCCGGCGGACTCCATCGCCTCGTGTCGGGCCGATTATAGAGAGGCCGGGTCTGTTAACGTCGCGCCCGTGCGGCCGAGTCTCCTCGCCCTCGTCTTTCTCGGCGGAGGAATCGGCTCCGTCTTCCGTTACGTCCTTGCGACGGCCGTCCAGCGGGTCTCGCCCGGCCCGTTCCCCTCGGGAACCTTCGCCGTGAACCTCCTCGGCTCCTTCGCGATCGGGCTCGTCGGCGCGTTGGGGCTCGAGCGGGCGGCGATCTCCCCGGAGGCGCGCGTCTTCCTGATGGTCGGGATCCTGGGCGGCTTCACCACGTTCTCGTCGCTGGCGTGGGAGACCCTCGGCCTTCTCACCGTTCGCGACGTCCTGCGCGCCACGCTCTACGTCGGCGGGTCGGTGCTCCTGGGGCTCTGTGGCGCGTGGCTCGGGCGGCTTCTCGGGAGGATCGCAACATGAAAGACCTGAAGACGGCCAAGCTCCTCCGGATCCACGTCGGCGAGGCCGACCGGGCCCGCCGCCAGCCGCTCTACGAAGTCCTCGTGGCCGAGGCGCGCGCCGCCGGCCTCGCCGGGGCCACGGTGCTCCGGGGAATCGAGTCGTACGGCGCCTCCAGCGTCGTCCACCGCTCCCGCCTCGTCGAGCTGTCCGAGGACCTGCCGGTCGTCGTCGAGATCGTGGACGCCGAGGAGAAGGTCCGGGCCTTTCTCGAGCGCCTCGACCCGCTCCTCGAGGAATCGGGGTGCGGCGTCCTGATGACGATGGAGACCGTCGAGGTCGTGAGGTACGCCGCGAAGAGGAAAGCCTGACGGCCGCTCAGCGCGCGGCCTTCTCCACCTTCCGGATCCGGTGGTTCTTCGCGTCGACGATGTAGAGATTCCCGTCCTTGTCGAAGGCGACGGCCGTCGGACGCCAGAGCTGGGCCTTCGTGGCGGGGCCGCCGTCGCCGGCGAAGCCGGCCGTGTGCGTGTCGCCGCGCCGGTCGGTCCGGACGCTCCCGACGCGGGTCTCGATGATTCCCGTCTTCGCGTCGACGCGCCGGACGACGTTGTTGTCCCAGTCGACGAACCAGACGTTGTCGTCCCGGTCGACGGCGATCGAGGAGGGCTGCGAGATCTGCGCGTTCCGGGCCGGCCCGCCGTCTCCCGCATACCCCGGGATGCCCGTCCCGGCCAGCCAGGTCAGCTCTCCGGTCGCCGGGTTCACTTTCATCAGCGTGTTGAATCCGGTGACCGAGAAGACGACCTCGCCCGTCGACATCATCCGGAGCGAGCTCGGGACCGGAAGGCCGGTCCCGGTCCCGGTCTTCGCGTCCCGGTGGAAGTCGCTCGTGCCGTTCCCGACGATCGTGCTCACGATCCCCGTCTTCGCGTCGATCCGGAGGAGCCGTCCGGCGTAGCTCTCGATGACGAAGAGGTTCCCCGCCCTGTCGAAGACGATGCCGGACGGGCGTCCGATCTGCGTCTCCTTCGCCGGGAGGCCGTCCTTGATGAAGACGGGCCGTCCCGCTCCCGCGAACGTCCCGATGAGGCCGCTCTTCTTGTCGACGCGGCGGATCCGGTTGTTTCCGAGGTCGGAGATGTAGAGGTTGCCGTCGCGGTCGAAGGCGAGATCGCCCGGCTCCCGGAGGCGGGCGGCCGTGGCGGGGCCGCCGTCGCCGGAGAAGCCGGACTCTCCGGTCCCCGCCACGGCGACGAGAAGGCCCGACTTCCGGTCGATCTTCCAGACGCGCTCGGCGGCCGTCTCGGAGACGTAGAGGTTCCCGTCGCGGTCGAAGGCGAGGCCTCCCGGCGTCCCTTCCAGGAACGAGAAGGACGAGGCCGAGGCGGCGACGCCCTCCTTCGCGCGGTCGAAGAGGTCGTTGCCGGCGATCGTGGTGATCGTCTGCGCCGGGAGAGGCGAGGCGGCGATGTGGAGGGCGAGGGCGGCGAAGGAGACGGTCAGGCGCTTCACGCGCCTACGGTAGCATCGCGGCGTGCCCGGAGAAACATCCGGCTCCCTTCTTCGCCGCGAGATCGGGGAACAGCCGGAGGCCGTCGCCCGGTTCCTCTTACGCGAAGGAGCGCGCGTGGCGCGGCTGGCCGTCCCGATCCGGAGGGCGGGGATCCGGTTCGTCGTCATCGCGGCGCGGGGCACGTCCGACAACGCCGCCCGCTACGCGCAGTACCTCTTCGGCGCCCTGGACGGCCTCCCGGTCGCGCTCGCGGCGCCGTCGCTGACGACGCTCTACCGCCGCCCGCCGGACGCGCGGGGCGGGCTCGTCGTCGGGATCTCCCAGTCGGGCCGGTCGCCCGACATCGTCGAGACGGTGGCCGCCGCGCGGCGGGCGGGGGTGCCCACGCTCGCCATCGTCAACGACGCGGAGAGCCCGCTGGCTCGCGCGGCGGAAGAGGTCGTCCCGCTTCACGCGGGTCCGGAGCGGAGCGTGGCCGCGACGAAGAGCTACACGGCGCAACTGGCGGCGGTCGCGCTTCTTGCGCTCTCGCTCGCGGGAAGGCGGACGCTCCTGAAGAAGCTCGCCGCCGTTCCCGAGGCCATGTCCGTCGCCCTGGCGACCGAGTCCGCCGTCCGCCGGATGGCCCGTCGCCTGGCCCTCTCGTCGCGCGCGGTCGTCCTCGCGCGCGGCGTGAACTACCCGACGGCGTGGGAAATCGCCCTGAAGCTGAAGGAGCTGGCGCTGATCCTCGCCGAGCCCTATTCCTCGGCCGACTTTGCGCACGGCCCGATCGCGCTGGCCGAGCCCGGGCTTCCCGCCGTCCTCGTCTCGGCGCCGGGAGGCCGTCCCGAGCGAGAGCTTCTGGCGCTGGCCCGGCGGCTCCGGGCGCGCGGCAGCCCGCTCATTCCGATCGGTCTTCCCGTGAGGGGCGCGATCCCGCTCCCCGGGGTTCCCGAAATGCTGTCGCCCCTCGTGGCCGTCGTCCCGGGCCAGCTTCTCGCGTTCCACGCGACCCTCGCGCGCGGTCTCGACCCGGACCGCCCGCGCGGGCTTCACAAGATCACCGAGACGCGGTAGCGGCCCCCTCCGGAAGGAGCTCGAAGAGCTTCTGGACCGGCACGGAACCCTGCGGCCCGGGCCCCTGCTCGTCCGACGACCAGAGTGGACGCAGGCGTGCGAGCGCGCCGCGGTCTTCCGTCCCGTCGTCCGTTCGCGGCGCGGCGTCGCGAAGGTGGAGCCGAACCGCGAGCGTCCGCTCGCCGAGGGACGTGGGGCGGTAGGCCGGCGGGTTCTCCGGCGTCCAACGGCCTTCGAAATACCCGTCCGGAACGAGGCCGAGGCTCGCCGCAGCCGAGGGGACGAAGTACGGCGGCCAGACCACGAGAACGTAGCGGACCTTCAGCCGGTCCAGCTCCCGAACGGCTTTCGCCGGCGAGGGCGTGAGCCAGAGCTTCTGCGCCGCGACGAAGCCGGGCTGCATGCTCCCGAAATTGTTCAGGGCGACGGCGCGCGCGGCGCGGAAGACGATGGCGTGCCCGAAGTCCCAGGGCGCGAGGACCGCCCAGCGGGGCGGGCTTCCCGGGTCCGGCGTCCGGGCCTGGATCGCCTGGGCGGCCGTCTCCCATGGCAGGGTGACGGCGGTCGAGATCCCGCGGAACGTCGCACCGAGGAAGGGAATCTGGTACAGGACGGCCGCCGGGACGAGGCCGACGAGGGTGAGTCCCCAGAGAACCGCGCGCGCGCCGCCCCGCCGCGCGAGAAGACTCCACGCGGCGCCCCCCATGGCGGCGGAGAGCGCGACCGCCGTCGGAAGGAAGCGGCTCTGCACCAGCGTCAGCATCGTCACGGCGGCAAAGGGCGTCGCGAGGAGGAGGAGATCCGGCGACAGGCGCGCCGTCTCCTTTCTCCGAAGCGCGAGAACGAGGACGAAGCCGGCGAGGGCGACCGGGACGGCCGGCAGGGCGGTTCCCGCCCACGTCGTGTCCACCAGCAGCGGACGGAACTCGTCGATGGTGGCGAGCCAGGGATCGCGGGAGCCGAGAAAGCCGAGGCCCCGGACCAGGGCGGGCCAGGCGCGGGAGCTGGTGAGAGCGAGGGCGAGGGCGCCGGCGAGGAAGCCGGCAGCGGCGAAGAGATCGGGGTCCTTCGAGAAGCCGCGCCGCGCGGCGAGAGCGAAGGAGAAGAGGCCGGTGCCGGTGGCGCCGAGCGCGAGAATGAGGACGTAGGGAGGTCCGAGGCGCCAGGGATCGGCGGGATCGGGGGTGACGCGGAGCGAGGCGAAGAAGGGGAGGAGGAGGGCGGCGAGGCCGAAGCCGAGGGAGATCCGCGGAAGCGCACGGATGGACGGAAAAGCCAGGTCGCGCACGGCGACGGCGCCGGCCACGATTCCGGCCGAAAGGACGAGCCCCGTGTAGAAGCCGAGGGCGAGAAGGACGGCGGCGGCCCAGAGAAGGGGCGAAAGGCGAGGATCCCGCCCTCCCGCGGCTTTCTCCTCCTCGCGTCGGACGATCGTCCCGGCCAGGAGCAGGAGGAGCAGCGCGGCGAGCACTTCGGTGAGGTTGTGGTCGATGTCGCCGAAGGAGCCCCGGCGCGGCAGACAGGGAGTCACGGCGAAGAGCCAGGCGGCGACCACGCCGCCCCGGGAACCGCCCGCCCGTTTCGCCAGCGCGGCGGCGACGAGGAGGGCGAGGACCACCTCGAGGACGGGAAAGGCCGCGGCGACGGGAAGGCCACGGCGGGGATCCTGCGCCGTCGAGCCGCCGATGCGTGCCATCAGGGCAAGGGAAGCGTCGTGAAGGGGAGGCCAGAGGGCGCGTCCGCCGTCGGGAAAGTTCTCGAAAGGGTCGAACACGGGAGGAAGGAGCTTTCCGTCGGCGATCGTCCGGACGACGCGGTGGGCGTGGAACATGGCGTCGGGGTCTTCGAAGCGGCCGCCGGGCTCGGACATGACCGTGGCGTAGCGGTGGAAGGCCAGGAGGACGGCCAGGAGGGAGGCGGCGGCGAGGTGGATCCGGTAGAGGCGGGGGGAGGCCTCGCGCGGAGCGGCCGGCTCCGAAGCCGCCGGGTCCTTCCTCTTCCGCGCCTTCGCCGCCCCCACGCCCCGATGATAGGGTCGCTCGATGGCGTTTTCGCATCTCTCGCACCTGTCGTGCACGAAGTGCGGCCGGACGTTCGACGCGACGCGCCTCATGAACGTCTGCCCCGAGCCGGGGTGCGGCGGCTCGCTCTTCGCCGACTACCAGCTCCTGCCGGTGAGGCGCGACGACACGGCCGGCCGGGCGCGGAACATCTGGCGCTGGCACGAGCTGATGCCCGCCCGGCGCGAGGAGGAGATCGTCACGCTCGGCGAAGGAGGAACGCCCCTTCATCACGCCGCGCGGCTCGGCGCCCGGCTCGGCATGCCGAACGTCTGGATCAAGGAAGAGGCCGGCAACCCCACCGGCTCGTTCAAGGCACGCGGCCTCGGGGCGGCGGTGACGGTCGCCCGGTCGCTCGGCGCCAGGAAGATCGCCCTGCCGACGGCGGGGAACGCCGGGGGCGCCGCCGCGGCCTACGCGGCGAAGGCGGGGCTCACGTGCCACGTCTTCATGCCGGCCGACACGCCGAAGGTCTTCCGGATCGAGTGCGAGGCCTGCGGCGCGAAGGTGACGCTCGTCGACGGTCTCATCGACGACTGCGGGCGCCTCGTGGCGGAGCGGAAGGACGCCGAGGGGTGGTTCGACGTGTCGACTCTGAAGGAGCCGTACCGCGTCGAGGGGAAGAAGACGATGGGCTACGAACTGGCCGAGCAGATGGGGTGGACGCTTCCCGAGGTGATCGTCACCCCGACCGGCGGCGGCACGGGGCTCATCGGCATGTGGAAGGCCTTCGACGAGATGGAGGTGCTCGGCTGGATCGGCCCGAAGCGCCCCCGGATGATCGCGGTGCAGGCCGAAGGGTGCGCGCCGATCCCGAAGGCCTTCGCGGAGGGTAAGGACGTCTCGGTCCGGTTCGAGAACGCGCGGACCTATGCCAGCGGCCTCCGCGTCCCGAAGGCTTACGCCGACTACCTGATCCTGAAGATCCTCCGCGTCTCACGGGGCGAGGCCGTGACGGTCACCGACGACGAGATGCGCCGCGGCGTCGTGGAGATGGCCTCGAGCGAAGGGCTCTACGCCGCGCCCGAGGGGGGCGCCGCCTGGATCGCCGTCGAGAAGCTCCTCGCCGCGGGAAAGCTCGATCGCGGCGAGCGCGTCGTCGTCTTCGACACGGGGACGGGCTACAAGTACGTGGAGTAGGGCGCCGGCCCGGCGAGGCGGCGTCAGCGCCCGCGGGCCCGGTTCAGGAGGGAGTCGATCTCGCCCTGGCGGGCCGCGACGCCCGTGGCCCCCCCCTCGCCCCGCGAGGCGGAGGAGAGCTCGGAGAGCGAGGTCCGCATCATGCCGAGCGCCTGCATGGCGTTTCCCGATGCCAGGCAGGTCGACTCGGCCGCCGAGATGGAGGTCTTCGTCTCCGCCTCGACGCGGGCCCATTCGCCCTGATCGACGGGGAGGCGGCCGAGCATGGCCGACGCGGTGGCGAGGTTGGAGTTCGCCCGGTCGGCGAAGAGGAAGCAGTCGGACTGAGCCCCCTCGGCGGCCGTCTCGGTGTCGGAGCCGGCGGGCGGCGGCGGCGCCTTCTTCTGATTGAGGTAGTACCAGACTCCGAACACGACCAGGATGACGACGAGCAGGCGGCCCCACATGACGCCATCCTCCTCCGCCCGGCGAGGTCTGGCAAGAGGGCGGCTGCCCGGGAACCGTCCGGGGGGGGCCTGCGTATCTGAAGGGAAGAGCCCGAGAGCCGCCCCTGGAGGCAGATGAAATGAAGCCGTCCCGCAGCACCCGGATCCTTCTCGTTCTCCTGGCCGCCACCCTCCTCCTTCTCCCGTTCTTCGCGGCCGCCGAGCCCGTCACGAGGGAGTTCCGGAAAGAGGTGGCCCCCAGGCCGGACGCCCTCGTCGTCCTCGAGAACCTCGCCGGAACGGTGACGGTGGAGGGGAAGAAGGAGGGCCCGATCGAGATCCTGGCCACGATCCACGCCGGGAGCGCCGACCTCCTGGAGCTGCTTCCGATCGAGGTCTCGGAGAACGGCAGCCGGATCGAGGTGACCGCGAAGTACCCCCTCGACCGGTACGACGTCTACCGGTACGCCGGCGAGGGGAGTCGGGGCTGGGGTTCCACCTCCACGACGTATCTCGGCCGGAAGGTGAAGATCGTCCCGGGGGGCTCGTCCCGGGGCGTCGAGCTCTGGGCCGACTTCGTCCTCCGCCTTCCGCCCCGGACGGGGGCGAATCTGCGGAACGAGTTGGGTTCGATCGTGGCAAGGAACGTCGACGGTCCGGTGACGGCGCGGTCGGGCGCCGGAAACGTCCGGATCGAGGGAGGCGACGGCCCGACGACGGCGCGGTCCGGAAGCGGCAACATCGTCCTGAAGGAGCGGAAGGGAAGCCTGGAAGCCGGCACGGGCTCGGGCGACATTTCCGTTTCGGGAGTCGGCGGGAGCGTCTCGGTGAGCACCGGCTCCGGGAACGCCAGCCTGGACGGGGTGACCGGCTCGGTCGACGCCCACTCCGGCTCGGGGAACGTGACGATCCGGCGCCAGGAAGGCGAACGGGTCCGGGTGCGAACGGGCTCGGGCGAGATCCTGCTCGACGGGGCCCGGGGAAGCTTCGAATTCGACACGGGCTCCGGAAACATCAAGGGGGACACACTGACGGTCTCGGGAGCCCTCGCGGTCTCGACCGGCAGCGGCGACGTCACCCTCTCGGGGGATTTCGCCGGCCTTCTCGACGCGCAGGTCGGGACGGCGAGCGGCGACGTCGTTCTGAAGATGGCGAAGGCCCCGGGGATGAGCCTCAATTTCCGGTCGTCCTCGGGAGACATCGACGTCGACGTCGCCGGAACGAAGCTCCGGGTGGAACGGAAACTGGAGCTGGCCGTGGCCGGGGGCGGCGTGCCGGTGAAGGTGAGGACCTCGAGCGGGAGCATCCGGATCGCCGGAAAGTAACCCCCCGGCCCGACCGGTCGTAGACTTCCCCCGGGTGCCCGACGCGTCACGTTCCTTCAGCGAAGAGCTGGTCTTCGTCGACAGCGAGGACCGGCTGTCGCTGCACGGGGCCTTCTTCCGGCCGGCCTCGCCGACGGCGAACATCCCGATCCTCTGGATCCACGGGCTCTTCGCCTCGTTCTACGAGAACATGTACGTGGCCCTGGGGCGGGAGATGGCGGGGCGCGGCTACGTCTTCCTGTCGGTCAACACCCGGGGGCACGACTTCGGCGCGACGTTCCGGAATCCGAACGGGTTGCCCGTGACGGGCGGCAGCGGCTGGGAGCGGCTCGAGGAGTCGCCGCGGGACGTGGGGGCCTGGGTCGACTTCCTCGCGGCGTCCGGTTTCCGGCGGGTCGTCGTGGCCGGCCACGGACTCGGCGCGCGGAAGGCCGCGTTCTACGTCTCCGAGCGTCAGGACGCGCGCGTCGTCGGCCTGGCCGCCGTCTCGCCCATCGTCCTGAAGTACCCCGGCGGCGCTCCGAGCGACGAGGAGCGAAGCCTCCTGGCGGTGGCGCGGCAGATGGTGGCCGCGGGGCGCGGCCGAGACCTGATGCCGTGGCCCCCCGAGGGGTGCAGCATCAGCGCTTCGACGTACCTCGACCACGAGGACCCTGACGCCCCCTTCTCGAACGTCTTCAGCCTGACCGGGCACTCGCGGACGGCGCCGCTCTCCGAGGAGCTGAAGATCCCGATCCTCGCCTTCTTCGGCTCGCAGGAGCGAAGCTCGGACGGCCGGGACCGGGGAGGCGAGCTGGGCCTCTTCCGGCACGGCGCGCGCTCCTCGCCGCAGGTCGCGATCACGCTGGTGCGCGGGGCCGACTACTGGTACACGGGCCGCGTCACCGCGGTGGCCGACATCCTCGCGAAGTTCGTCATGGGCCTGCCGGCGGCGTGAGCCTCCGGCCCCTTCGATAGACTCCACGCACATGACCGCCGGGTGGGACTATGTCGTCATCGGCTCGGGCTTCGGCGGCAGCGTGAGCGCCCTCAGGCTCGTGGAGAAGGGCTACCGCGTTCTCGTTCTCGAGAAGGGGAAGCGCTTCTCGCCGGACGAGTACCCGAAGACCAACTGGAACGTGAAGAAGTTCTTCTGGCTGCCGTCGCTCGGCTGCCGGGGCCTCTTCAAGATGACGTTCCTTCCGCACGTGACGGCCCTGACGGGCGTCGGGGTCGGCGGCGGGTCGCTCGTCTACGCCAACACGCTCCCGATCCCCCGCGACGACTTCTTCGCCTCGCCCTCGTGGGGACATCTCGCCGACTGGAAGCGGGAGCTGGCGTCTCACTACGACGTCGCCCGCCGGATGCTCGGCACGGCGCGGAACCCGCTCCTGACGACACCCGACGAAGTGCTGCGCGAGGTGGCGAAGGAGATCGGGCGCTCGTGGCACCCGACGGACGTGGCCGTCTGGTTCGGGACGCCCAAGGAGACCGTCCCCGACCCCTTCTTCGGCGGCGAGGGGCCCGAGCGGACGGGGTGCGAGTCGTGCGGCGGCTGCATGATCGGCTGCCGGCACGGGGCGAAGAACACCCTCGACAAGAATTACCTCTGGCTTGCCGAGCGGCGCGGGCTCGTCATCGAGGCCGACACCGAGGTGACCTGGGTGAAGCCCCTTCCGGAGGGCGGCTACGAGATCTCCGCCCGGCACGGGCGGTCGGTCTTCCCGGCGTTCCGGGAGCCGAAGACGTACACGGCGACGAACGTCGTCTTCGCCGGCGGGGTCCTCGGCTCCGTCGAGCTGCTTCTCAAGCTGAAGGAGAGCCCGGACGGCCTGCCGGACCTCTCCGACCGGCTCGGCGATTTCGTCCGGACGAACTCCGAGGTCCTGATGGGGGTCGTGAGCGACAAGAACGAGGACCTCTCGGCGGGAATCGCGATCGGGTCGATCATCGACACCGACGAGCACTCCCACCTCGAGCCGGTCCGGTACCCCGCCGGTTCGGGCGTCTTCCGGCTCCTCGCCATGCCGCACGCGCCGGGGAACACGATCCTCGAGCGCTTCGGGGCGTCCCTCTCGATCCTCCTCCGCGAGCCGCTCCGGACGCTGAAGGCGTGGGTGACTCCCGACTGGGGGAAGCACACGATGATCCTTCTCTACATGCGGACGGTGGAGGGGACGATCCGGATGAAGCTGGGCCGGGGCATCCGGACGGCCTTCCGGCGGGGCGTGACGACGGCGCACGGGACGGGTCCGCAGGCGAAGGCCTGGATCCCCGAGGCGACAGAGCTGTCGAAGAAGGTCGAGAAGCGGCTCGGCGGCTTCACGCAGAGCCTTCTGACGGAGACGCTTCTCGGGATCCCGACGACCGCGCACATCCTCGGCGGCTGCTGCATGGGCGACTCCCGGGAAACCGGCGTGATCGACCACCGCCACCGCGTCTTCGGCTACGAGGGGCTCTACGTGATCGACGGGTCGGCGATGTCGGCGAACCCCGGCGTCAATCCCTCGCTGACGATCACGGCCCTCGCCGAGCGGGCCATGACCTTCGTCCCGCCGAAGGAAGGCGCCGCTCTTCCGAAACCCGCCGCCCTTCCGCCGTCGTTCCTTCCGGCGGCCTGACGCGGAACGGAGCGCTTCAGGGCGTCGAGACGAACCAGGCCTTGAGGAGGTTGCGCTCCTTCTCGTCCCTGATTCTCGTGAAGAGCTTTTCGCCGAGGCGCCGGACGGTTGCGGGGTCGTCGAAGGGGAGCCTTTCGTACATCTTCCCGCCCGGGAAGTGACACGGCTGGCAGCGGCGTGCGAGGAGCGGCTGAACGTCCTTCGGGAAGCTGACACCGGCGGACGCCGCGGCCGGAGCGGACGCCGGCGCGGAGGCCGGGCGCTCCGCCCGCCCCTCCGCGGTGGACTCCGAGAGGAACAGGGTCACGCTGCCGTCGGCGCTGTCGGCCGTGACGATGTCGCCCCGGCCTTCGCCGAAGAGGACCGTCAGATACGACGTGTCGTGGTTTGCGAAGACGAGATCAGGATTTCCGTCGTGGTTCAGGTCGGCGACGGCCACGTCGTTCGGGCTCTTTCCCGCCGGGAAGGGCGAGAGGGGCGCCGGCGTGAATCCGCCCCGACCGTCTCCCAGCAGGACCGTCACGTCGTGGCTCCCCGCATTCGCGACCAGGAGATCGGACTTTCCGTCGCGGTTGACGTCCGCGATCTCCACGCTGCACGGCTCGCGGCCGACGCGGAGCTTCCGGACCGCGAATCCGGACGGGTCGTCGCGGGCGGGGGGCGTGACGGCGGTCGAAAGGGCCAGGACCACCATCGTGGCCGGCACGAGAGCGGCGCGGTTCGGCATGGCCCCCCCTGTCATCCTCAACGCCATCGCCGGCCGGCCGGATTCTCCAGCTCCGGGAGTGCCGGTCAGGCGCGGGGCGGGACGACGTAGAAGAGCACCGCCACGAAGTGACAGGCGCTCGCCGCCAGGACGAAGACGTGCCAGACGGGGTGGGCCCAGCGGATTCGCCGGTCGAGGGCGTAGAAGGCGACTCCGGCCGAGTAGATGACACCCCCGGCGATGAGCCAGGCGACGCCCGCCGGCGGTACGGCGGCGGTCAACGGCCTCCACGCCACGACGATGCACCACCCCATCACGACGTAGAGGGCCGTCGAGAGGATGGGGAGCTTTCCGGTCCAGAGCGACTTGAAAACGATGCCGAGGACGGCCAGCCCCCAGACGACGCCGAAGAGAGTCCATCCCCACGTCCCGTGGAGGCTGACGAGGAGGAACGGCGTGTAGCTCCCGGCGATGACGAGGAAGATGGCCGCATGGTCGAGTCGCCGGAAGATCCCCTTCACGCGCGGGCCCCGGAAGGCGTGGTAGAGCGTCGAGACCGTGTAGAAGAGGACGAGGCTCGCCGCGAAGACGCTGCAGGAGACGACGACCCAGGCGTCGCCCCGGAGGGACGCGAGAGTGATCAGGACGACGGCGCCGGCGGCAAAGAGCACGGTCCCCACGCCGTGCGTGACGGCGTTGGCGATCTCCTCGGCACGGGAGGCGTGAGTGGTCACGCGGTCACGATACCAGTCGGGCGTCAGCCCGTTTCGGAGGGCGGGGCCAGTCCGGGAGGCGGTCCCACGGAGGCCGCCCGCGTCTTCTCCTCGCGCGAGAGGTTCCAGAGGATGAGGACGAAGGCGACGATCGCGAGGTCGACCAGCGAGAA
>DATIWM010000071.1:0-25447 GCA_035519355.1 Thermoanaerobaculia bacterium
TTCGGCTGGAAGGCGGTCGTCGGCATCGTGCTGGCGAATGCGGTTTACGCGCTGGTCTTCCGGGGGGAGTTCGCCGTCCTGGCGCGGAAGGTCCCCGAGAGCCGTCCGGCGGACGACGCCGCGCGGGCCGGCGTCCCGGCCTGGGTCACGGGAGTGCACCTCGGGGTGCTGGCCCTCGTCGTCTGGTCGGCGCATACGACGCCCCTTTTCATCGGGGTCTTCCTGATCTTCCTCGCATTCCAGCAGGCGACGGCCCCGCACCAGGACCCACCGAACCTCCGGACGCCGCTCCTCGTCGGCTTCTTTCTCGCGGGCCTCGTGATCCACGGCACGCTCCAGCAGTGGTGGATCGCACCGGTCCTCGGGCGCCTCGCCGAGCTGCCTCTCTTCTTCGGCGCGGTCGCCCTGACGGCCTTCAACGACAACGCGGCCATCACGTATCTCGCGACGCTCGTCCCGGGATTCACGGAGTCGCTGAAGTATGCGGTCGTGGCCGGGGCGGTGGTCGGAGGCGGCCTGACGGTCATCGCGAACGCTCCGAACCCGGCGGGGCAGGCGACGCTCGCGAAGTACTTCCCGGAAGGCATTTCGCCACTCGGCCTGTTCCTCGGCGCCCTCTTCCCGACGGCGGTCATGGCGGCGGCTTATCTGATTCTCCCGTGACGCGGACCGTCTCGCGCGAGACGCTAGAATCGCGAACCGGGATGCCCACCGACTTCGCTCACCTCCATCTCCACACGCAGTACTCCCTTCTGGACGGGGCGAGCCGCGTCAAGGACCTGATCCACCAGGTGAAAGCGCTGGGGATGGACGCGGTGGCCGTGACCGACCACGGGAACATGTTCGGGGCCTACGAGATCCAGACGGCGGCGCTCGATGCGGGCGTCAAGCCGATCCTCGGCGTCGAGGCCTACGTGGCTCCCGGTTCCCGCTTCGACCGCGAATCGGTGAGGACGATCGACGGCGAGGGAAACAACTATCACCTGACGCTCCTCGTCGAGACGCCCGAGGGGTACCGGAACCTGACCCGGCTCGTCTCCGAGGCGTACCTCACCGGCTTCTACTACAAGCCCCGGATGGACTGGGAGCTTCTCGAGAAGCATCACGCCGGACTCATCGCGCTCTCCGGTTGCCTCAACTCCGAGGTGTCGAAGCGCCTTCTCGGCGGCGATTTCGAGGGGGCGAAGCAGACGGCCCTGAGGTACCGGAGCCTCTTCGGAAAGGACCGCTACTTCATCGAGGTGATGGACCACGGCCTGCCGGAGCAGCGTCAGATCCTTCCGGACCTCTTCCGCCTCTCGAAGGAGACGGGCATCCCGCCGGTGGCCACGAACGACGCGCACTACATCACCCGGGACGACGCGCCGGCCCAGGACGTCCTTCTCTGCATCGGCATGGGGAAGACGCTGAACGATCCGAAGCGGATGAAGTTCTACAACTCGGAGTTCTTCGTGAAGAGCCCGGCCGAGATGTCGGAGGCCTTCCGGAAGTGGTCGGCCGAGTCGGTCCGCAACGCCGGGGCCATCGCCGAGCGCGTCCAGACCGGGGTCATCGTCGACACCGGGCTGAAGATCCCGACGTTCCCGGTTCCCGAGGGGCTCGGAGAGCCCGACGAGTATCTCGAGACGCTGGCGCGGGAAGGGCTGCTCGCCCGGCTCGACCCGCTGGCGGCGGACTTTGCGGCCGGGCGGACCCGGCACCGCCGGGACGAGTACGACGCGCGGCTGGCCTGGGAGCTCGGCGTCATCCGCAAGATGGGGCTCTCGAGCTACTTCCTCATCGTCTGGGACTTCATCAAGTTCGCCCGTGACCACGCCATCCCGGTCGGGCCGGGCCGGGGCAGCGCGGCCAGCTCGCTCGCCGCCTGGTCGCTCGGCATCACCGAGGTCGACCCGCTGGCCTACGACCTCCTCTTCGAACGCTTCCTGAACCCCGACCGGATCTCGATGCCCGACATCGACGTCGACCTCTGCGAGCGCCGGCGCGGCGAAGTGATCGAGTACGTCCGGCAGAAGTACGGGCGGGAAAACGTCGGACAGATCATCACCTTCAACTCGATGAAGGCGCGGGCCGTGATCCGGGACGTCGGGCGGGTCCTCGAGGTGCCGCTCCCGGAAGTCAACCGCCTCTGCTCGATGATCCCCGCGAGTCCCGGCAAACCCGTCACGCTCGCCGAGGCGCGCCGGTCGGTGAAAGAGCTCGCCGACACGCTGCGGGACAACGAGACCTACCGCCGCCTCTTCGACCTGGCGGAGCGGCTCGAAGGCGTGTCGCGACACGCCGGGGTCCACGCGGCGGGAATCCTGATCGCGCCGAAGCCCCTCGTGGAGTACCTGCCGCTCTACCGGAACAACAACGACGAGATCACGACGCAGTTCGAGATGAAGTCGGTCGACCGGATGGGCCTCCTGAAGATGGACTTCCTCGGGCTGATCACGCTGACGATCCTCGACGACGCGCTGAAATTCGTGGAGAAGCGGACCGGGACGCGGCCGGACCTCGGGCGGATCCCGCTCGACGACCCGGAGGTTTACCGGCTCTTCGCCGACGGACGGACCGACGGCGTCTTCCAGTTCGAGTCGTCCGGCATGAGGGACCTCCTCCGGCGGTCGAAGCCGGAGGTCTTCGAGGACCTCTGCGCCCTGAACGCGCTCTACCGGCCGGGGGCGCTCGACGCCGGCATGGTGGAGGTCTACATCGAGCGGCGCCGCGGGAAGAAGTTCGACTACCCTCTCCCGCAGCTCGAACCGATCCTGAAGGAGACGTACGGAATCCTCGTCTACCAGGAGCAGGTCATGCGGGCGGCGCGGGAGGTGGCCGGCTACACGCCCGGGGAGGCCGACAAGCTCCGGAAGGCGATCGGGAAGAAGGACGACGCCCTTCTGAAGGCCGAAGGGGACAAGTTCCTCCGGAAGGCCGTGGCCGCCGGAACGCCGAGAAGGAAGGCCGAGGAGCTCTGGGCGCTGATCCTGCCCTTCGGCCGGTACGGGTTCAACAAGTCCCATTCGGTGGTCTACGCGCTCCTCGCCTACCGGACGGCGTGGATGAAGGTCCACGCCCCGGTGGAGTTCCTGGCGGCGACCCTCACGGCGAACTCCGGCAAGTCCGACGACGTCGTGAAGTACGTCAACACCTGCCGCGAGATGCGCATCCCGGTCCTGCCGCCCGACGTGAACGCTTCCGACTTCTCCTTCACCCCGGACGGCCCGGCGATCCGCTTCGGCCTCGGCGCGGTGAAGGGGGTGGGGGAGGGGGCCGTCGCCTCGGTGCTCGAGGCGCGGGCGGCGGAAGGGCCGTTCCGCTCCCTGACCGACTTCTGTTCCCGGGTGGATCTCCGCCTCAACAACCGGAAGGTGATCGAAGCGCTGATCAAGTCGGGCTCCTTCGACTCGCTCGGAAAGAGCCGGGCGGCGCTCCTCGCCGGGCTCGACAGCGCGATCGACGTGGCCGCGGCGCACCGCGAGGCGAAGAGCTCCTCGCAGAGCGTCCTGTTCGAGGTGACGCCGGAAGCCTCTCTCGAGGACCGGTTTGGGGACCGGCCGGAGGTCCACGCCGAGGAGAAGATCCGTCACGAGAAGGAAACGCTCGGCTTCTACATCACCGGTCACCCGCTCGCACGGTACGAGGAGGAGATCGGGCTGTTCGGCGACGTCACCGCCGAGACGGCCCACGAACGGATCGACGAACCGGTCCGGCTCGTCGGTCTCGTCGCGGCCCTGAAGAAGAACCAGATCAAGAAGGGTCAGAACGAAGGAAGGCTGATGGCGAAGGCGACGCTCGAGGATCTGACGGGAAGCGTTTCCGTCACGATCTTCGCGGGCCTCCTCGAGAAAGTCGGGTCCTGGCTCGAGGTGGGGCGCCCGGTCCGGGTCACCGGAACGGTCCGCTCGGCTTTCTCCCCCGGGTCGTCGGCGCCGGAGGAAGGGGAAGGAGGCGCCGTCCCCGTCGAGGTCATCGCCCGGGAGATCGAACCCCTCGAAGGGCTGCGCGAGCAGAGCGCCCGCGCCGTCTTCCTCGTGGCCTCGATTCCGGAAACCCTCGACGAGACCTTCGCGGGCGTCAAGGAGCTTCTCGAGACGTCGCCCGGGGCCATTCCGGTCTCCTTCGAGCTCCGCCGGGCGGGACACTTCGAGGCGCGGGTGAAGCTCGGCCCGCGTTATGCGGTGAAACCGACGCCGGAGTTGACGGCACGGCTCGAACACCTGCTCGGCCCGAAATCGGTCCGTTACCAGTTCGCCACGCCGTAGGATCGCGGGGGGAGAAGGCGATTCCTTCGAAAGAACCGGAGCGGACGGCGGTTCTTGCGGCGGTCGGCCGCGGCGCGGCGGAGTCGGGTCGCGCGGCCTACCTGGTGGGCGGCGCCGTCCGCGATCTCCTCCTCGGCCGGCCGTCGAAGGACCTCGACGTGGCCCTCGAGGGGACGGCCGGGAAGGTGGCGGAGCTCGCGGCCCGACTCGCTTCGCGTCCGGCGTGGAGCCTCCGGGCCTCGCACGCGCGCTTCGGCACGGCGACCCTCGCCGGACCGGGCGGCTTTCGGGTCGACCTGGCGGCGACGAGGACGGAGAGCTACCCGCGGCCCGCCGCCCTTCCCGTGGTCGTGTCGGGGGCCCGGATCGCAGAGGATCTCGGGCGCCGGGATTTCACGATCCACGCGATCGCCCGGCGCATCGCCCCCGACGGATCCCTCGGCCCGCTGTTGGATCCCTTTGGAGGGAAAGACGACGTTCTCCGCAGCCTCGTGCGCCTCCTCCACGCCCGTTCTCTGGTCGACGACCCGACGAGGGCGCTCCGCGCCGTCCGGTACGCCGTCCGGCTCCGGTTCGCCGTGGACCGGAGCATTCGACCCGCTCTCGCGCTGGCGCGACGCGAGGGCGCGTTTCGCTCTCTCTCCGGCGACCGTTTCCGGCGAGCGATCGACGAAGTGCTCGGCGAGGACGACTTCGACAAGGCGAGGGAGCTTCTGCTGACGTTTCGCCTCCTCGACGAAGTTTGTTCCGGCTGGGGAGAGGGCCTGCAAAGAGAGAATTCTTCGAAAGGGGGAGACCGACACGCTGAAGCAGGGGCCCCCGATCTGACGAGACGGTGGGCATCGCTGCTTTCCTCTCTTTCACCTTCTCAGAAGCTGGCCGTGGCGGAACGGCTGAAGTTCTCTCGTGAGCTCCGGCGGGCCACTGGGGTCCCCCTGAGATGAATTGGGGGGTGCTCATCATTCCGTCTTGCCTCGCGGTCGTCCCCGCGATGGGGTCTGGACAGGAGCGTCCCGCTCCGACGCCGACACCCGCCGAAGCGCCCCGCCCGGAGCCGATCCGTCCCGACCCGCCCCCACCCGGATTCCGGCGCGTGACGTCGGAGCCGACGGCCGTGCCGACGCCGCTCTCGCACCCGAAGCTCGTCGCGGCGCTCGAATCGTCCGAAGGCGAGGACACGGAACGGGTGGCGCTCTTCGACGACGGCGCTCTCGTCATCGTGCAGACCTACAAGGGACGCCACACGCTTCGAAAGAAGGAACTGACGCCGGCCGAGGTGGACCTCTTCCGATGGGTCTGCGCCGATGCGCTTCTCGTGCCGACCACGTGGGGCATGAGGGAGCGCGCCCTGGGGGACCTGATGGGGCGGCGGATCCGCGTGGAGGTCGCCGACCCGGCGGGGCGCGTCCGCCTGTTCGAGACGGACGACCTCACGCAGCTCCCGCTGGCCGTCGGGCGGGCGAAGGCCGCGCTCGAGGACCTTCGGGGCCGCTTCTTCAAGGCCGATCCGAAGGAGACCCGCTGGGATCCGAAGGGGGTCCGGAAGGGAGACCTCCTGCGCTACCGGTCCGACGGCGCCTGGTACGTCGTCGTCCGCGACGATTCGTTCGAGCCGAGCCTCGAGCTTCAGGAGACGGGGGGGCTCCGGAACAGGATGCTCCTGCAGCGCGACCAGCTTCCGAAGCTCTTCGAGAACCCGGCGGACTCGGGCGCGCCGCCGCTTCCGACGGCGCGGCCCTGAGGAGGCGGCGATGGTTCGGATCACCGGAGGGAGGTACCGGGGGCGTCGGCTGGAGGTGCCGCGGGACGTCCGGCCGACGACCGAAATCGCCCGGAAGGCGGCGTTCGACATCCTGGGGACCCGCGTGGCCGGAGCCAATGTGCTCGACGCCTGCGCCGGCTCGGGGGCGTACGGGCTCGAGGCGCTCTCACGGGGCGCCGTCCATGCCACGTTCGTGGAGAGCGAGAGAAAGAACGGAAGAGTCCTCGAAAGGAACATCGAGACGATCGGCGTGCGCGGTCAGACGACGGTGGAGCTCCGGACGGTGGCGGGTTACGCGGCCCTTGCCGGAACCGGCCTGTCCCCGCGGTGCTTCGATCTCATCTTTCATGATGCTCCTTTCGAAGAATCGTCCGTCGAGGATCTGGCATTGCTCCTCCACCTTCTCGCGCGGGGGGGAATGCTCGTCCATGAGCGCGGAGACCGGCTCATCCCCGACGTCGGACGGCCGCCCGACGACGTCCGCCGGTACGGACGGACCCGCCTTCTCTTTTTCGAGGGGTAGACGGGAGGCGGCGCGGCCTGCTGGTAAACTCCGCCGTCTGTTTCGGGGCCTCCCGGCCCCCGAGAGGAAGCATGGCGACACCCCGCACACTCTTCACGTCCGAGTCCGTCACCGAGGGCCACCCCGACAAGATCGCCGACCAGATCTCGGACGCCATCCTCGACGCCATCCTGGGCGACGACCCGACGGGGCGGGTCGCCTGCGAGACGCTCGTGACGACGGGCCTGGCCCTGATCGCCGGAGAGATCACGACGCAGACGTGGGTGGACATACCGGGAATCGTCCGAAGGACGATCCGCGAGGTCGGGTACACGCGCGCGAAGTACGGCTTCGACTACGAGACCTGCGCCGTCATCTCCACGATCGACAAGCAGTCGCCCGATATCGCCCAGGGCGTCGACACGGGCGGCGCCGGCGACCAGGGCCTCATGTTCGGCTACGCGGTCCGGGAGACGGAGGAGCTGATGCCCCTCCCGATCACGCTCGCCCACCGCCTCACGATGCGTCTCGCGGAAGCGCGCAAGACGCACGTCCTGGACTGGCTGCGGCCGGACGGAAAGAGCCAGGTGACCGTCGAGTACGACGGGGCCAAGCCGGTCCGGGTGGAGGCGGTGGTCGTCTCCACGCAGCATGCCGAGTCGGTGCCGACTCCGGAGCTTCGCGACGCCGTCACGGAGGAGATCATCAAGGCGGTTGTGCCGGCGGCGATGCTGGACGCGAAGACGAAGTTCCACATCAACCCCACGGGGCGGTTCGTCATCGGCGGCCCGCAGGGGGACACGGGCCTGACGGGGCGAAAGATCATCGTCGACACGTACGGGGGGAGCGGACGGCACGGCGGCGGCGCCTTCTCGGGGAAGGACCCGACGAAGGTGGACCGCTCGGCCTCGTACATGGCCCGCTACGTCGCGAAGAACCTCGTCGCCGCGGGCCTCGCGGACCGCGTCGAGGTCCAGCTCGCCTACGCGATCGGCGTCGCCGAGCCGGTGTCGGTCCACGTCGAGACGTTCGGCACGGGGAAAGTGGACCCGGCGAAGCTCCCCGTCCTCGTCCGGGAGCACTTCAAGCTGACGCCGCGAGGCATCATCCAGGCGCTCGACCTCCTCCGTCCGATCTACCGGAAGACGGCGGCGTACGGGCACTTCGGCCGGCGGCTCCCTGAATTCACCTGGGAGCGGACCGACAAGGCCGAGGCCCTGGCGGCCGCCGCGGGCCTCTCCGTTCCCGCCAAGGCGTAATGCGGCGGGCGCCGCGCCCGGGAGCAGGGGCGCGCGGAAATCGTTATCAGTTAATCAGATTTTCATGATATAAGAGCTCCGTGCGCGACGTCGTTCCCGCCCTGGCCGCCCTCTCCGACCCGCTCCGCCTTCGGGCCGTCCGGCTCCTGACCGGGGAGTCGCTCCAGGTGCGGGAGCTCCAGCGCGTCCTCGGGGCGGCGCAGTCCCGCGTCTCGAACCATCTCGCCGTCCTCCGCCGCGCGGGCCTCGTGGAGACCCGGCGGGAGGCGGCGGGGGAGCGGTACGCACCGACCGCCGTCGGACGGAAGCTCTGGCAGAGTCTGGCCGGCACTCTCCGGGACGCGGCATTCGAGAGAGACGACGCCCGCCTGGCGGACGTCCTCGAGGAGCGGCGCGCCGCCGAGGCGGGAGACGGCTTCGATGCCGTGGCGGGGCGCTGGGACCGGATCCAGGCGCCTTTCTACGCCTCGGGAGTCCGCGAAGCGGCCCTCGTCCGGCTCGTGCCGCGAGGGCTCACGGTGGCGGACGTGGGGTGCGGCACGGGCCTTCTGACGCTCACCCTGTCGCGCGTCGCCGGCCGGGTGGTGGCCGTCGACGAAAGTCCGGAGATGGTGCGGAAGACGCGGCAGAAAGTCGGACGGTCGGGCCTGACGAACGTCGCGGTGCGGCAGGGAAAGGCCGAGTCCCTCCCGATCCCGGCGGGCTCCTGCGACGCCGTGTTCGCCTTTCACCTGCTGCGCCACCTGCCCCGTCCGGCGGAGGCCGTGGCGGAATTCGCGCGCGTCCTTCGGCCGGGCGGGCGGGCCGTGGTCGTCGAGCTCGAGCCCCACGGCGTCCGCGCGCTGCGCGCCGCAACCGGCTCCGTCCACCTGGGCCTGCCGCGGGAGACGCTCCGGGCGGCCCTTCACCGCACGGGCTTCACCGAACTGCGCTTCGAGGCGCTCGCGGAGCCGTACCGCGTCCGGACGGGCGACGGCTCGCCGGAGATCGATCTCTCCGCCTACATCGCGGACGGAATCCTCGGCGCCCGGCGCGGTGCCCCGAATCGAACAGGTATCTCAACGAAGAAGGAGATTCGATGAAGCCGACTCCGCTTCCTCCCCACCACGTCAAGGATCTCGCCCTCGCCCCGAAGGGAAAGCTCCGGATCGAATGGGCGGACCGCTCCATGCCCGTCCTCGCCCGGATCCGCGAGCGCTTCGAGGCCGAGAAGCCCCTGAAGGGCGTCCGCCTTTCGGCGTGCCTCCACGTCACGACCGAGACCGGAAATCTCGCCAGGACGCTGAAGGCCGGCGGGGCCCAGGTCGTCCTGTGCGGCTCGAACCCGCTCTCCACCCAGGACGACGTGGCGGCGTCGCTCGTCGCCGACTTCGGCGTTTCCGTCTTCGCGATCAAGGGAGAAGACCACCGGACCTACTACGACCACATCCGCGCGGCCCTCGCCGTGAAGCCGAACGTGACGATGGACGACGGCGCGGACCTCGTCTCCTCCCTTCTCTTCCTCGCCCTCGGTAAGGAGGAGAAGCTGGAGCCGTCGCTCGCAGCGTGGGCGAAAGGGCTCGGCGCCGCCGAGCGGAAGGCGCTCCTCGACGCGGTCGTGGGCGGCACCGAGGAGACGACGACGGGCGTCATCCGCCTGAAGGCGATGGAGAAGGAGGGTGTTCTGAGGTTCCCGGTCGTCGCCGTCAACGACGCGGAGACGAAGCACCTGTTCGACAACCGGTACGGCACGGGGCAGTCGACGATGGACGGCATCGTGCGCGCCACCAACCTCCTCATCGCCGGCCTGAACGTGGTCGTCGCGGGCTACGGCTGGTGCGGCAAGGGCGTGACGCTCCGGGCCAAGGGACTCGGCGCGAGCGTCATCGTGACCGAAGTCAACCCGGTCAAGGCCATGGAAGCGGCGATGGACGGCTACCGTGTCCTGCCGATGGCCGAGGCCGCACGCATCGGCGACGTTTTCGTGACGGTGACGGGGAACAAGGGGGTGCTCCGCGACGAGCATTTCGCCGTGATGAAGTCGGGCGCCGTCGTCGCGAACGCGGGACACTTCAACGTCGAGATCGACATCCCGGCCCTCGAGAAGAGGGCCGGATCCCGCCGGACGATCCGCGAGTTCGTCGAGGAATTCCGCCTCACGGACGGCCGCGCGATCTTCCTTCTCGGCGAGGGCCGGCTGGTGAATCTGGCGGCGGCGGAAGGGCACCCCGCCTCCGTGATGGACATGTCGTTCGCGAACCAGGCCCTCGGGGCGGAGTTCATGGTGAAGAGTCACCGGAGCCTGGAGCGGAAGGTCTACCCGATTCCCGCGGAGATCGATGCGGAGATCGCCAAGCTGAAGCTGGCTTCGATGGGCATCGGCATCGATACCCTCCGGCCCGAGCAGGAGCGCTACCTCACCGGCTGGGAAGAGGGGACCTGACGGCGCGCCGTCAGGTCTGGACGCCGGCCAGCCCCCACGCCGCCCCGAGACCGAAGAGGACGTCCGCGGACCAGGCCGCCGCTGCGGCGGGAAGGGCGCCCGTCATGCCAAGCTTCATGAACAGGCCGCTCACGAAGAAGTAGGCGAGGCCGAGGAGGATCGCCACGCCGACGCCGGCGACGGCGCCGCGGCGGCCGAACCGGAACGCGAAGGGGAGACCGACGAGTGTCAGCAGGAGGGCGGAGGCCGCGCTCGCCGGCTTCTGATGGAGGCTGGTGGCCAGTTCCGACACGTCGCCGCCGGCCCGCCGGCGGGCCGCAATGAAACGCGCGAGCTGGCCGAGCGTCATCTGCCGGGGATTCGCCTGGACGGCGGAGACGCTGTCGGCCGCCTCGGGAGCGTCGAGCAGGAACTGCCCTTCTTTGGCGAGGAATAGCGACTCCCCGCCTCTGGCAAACGTCCGGATCCAGCCGTCCTCCGCGAGGAGTCCCTGGCCGGGGAGAACCTGGGCCCGGCTCGCGGCTGCCCGGACGCGGACCCGGAATGTCGCCGGGTCGATCTCGATCATCTGGAGCCCGGCCACTCCGCGGCTTCGCGGGTCGTAGGCGTCGACCGCGAAGAAGCGGCCCCCCTGGCCCCGGACCCAGCTGCTCGAAAGAACGCGGGGAGCCGGCGTCGTGCCCTTGCCCTTGAGGCGCGCCTTCAGGACCTCCGACTCGGCCGATGCGCGCGGGACGACGCGCTCCGCGAGGAAGAAGAGAAGGATCCCCGCCGCGGCCGCGAGGAAGAAGAGCGGCGCCGCGAGCCGGAAGAGGGAGACGCCGCTGGCGAGGCAGGCGGTCGCCTCGGAGGAGCGGACGAGCGCGGCGACGGTGATGAGCGCGGCCACGAGAAAGGCGAAGGGGAGGACGTCCACGAAGATGGGTGGCAGGAGTTCCTCGTAGTAGGCCAGGAGGAGGCGGCCCGGGGGTCGCGTCTTGGCGAGGTCGTCGGCGATCTCGAGATAGTCGATCAGGACGTAGACGGCGATGAAGGAAAGAAGAACGAGGAAGAAGACCCGGAGAAAACGGCCCGCGACGTAGCGGTCCAGGAGCCGGCCGAATCGCGGATTCGCGAGGGCCAGGGCGCCCGCCGGCGCCGGACGAGCGGCCTCGTCCGGCGGGACGCTCCGGGGGATGCGGCGCGAGCCGATCGGGCCGAGCCGGACCTCCGGGAAGAGCGGGCGGTCCTTCCGGACGCGCCGGAGGGCCAGGAGCCCGACGGCGGCGAGGAGCGCGTTCGGGAGCCACATGGCAACACCCGGCGAGAGCCGTCCGTCGATGGCGCGGGCCTCGCCGACGGCCAGGAGAACGTAATAGCCGAGGACGATCACGACCGAGACGGCAAAGCCCGCGGCGCGCCCGCCGCGCCGGGTGGCCAGACCGAGCGGGAGGCCGACAAGCCCGAAGACGAGGGCGGCCACCGGCAGGGCGAACTTCTTGTGGATCTCGACCCAGGCGAGGCGCCGTTCGACCTCGCTGCGGGCCGTCACGCGAGCGGTCCGGAGCAGCTCGTCGAGCCGTTGCTCCCGGAGCAGCTTCTCCCGCGGGCGGTCGGTCCGGGCGCCGGTCTCCTGGAGGAGATACCGGACGGTCCCGAAAGAGACGTCGTACTTCCGGGGGTCGGTGCCGACGTGATGGCTGCTGGCGTCGTCGAGGCGGAGCCAGAGGCGCCCTTCCAGTTCGTCGATTTCCAGCTGGCCGCGCGGGGCGAGGGTGAGGCGCTCGCCCTCGGCCTCCGGGGACCGGTCGGCCACGAAGAGCCCGGTCAGGAGGCTGCGGTCCGGCGACGCGTCGTCCACGTAGATGCTCTTTCCCGCGAACTCCGGGCTGAAGACGCCCGGAGCGATCCGCTGGGCCACGGCGAACGTGAGAAGCCGAAGGCGCATCTCGGAGAGTCGGCGGTTGGTGCGGGGGACGGCTTCGTGGATCAGGACCAGCGAGACGAGGCTGACAGCCACCGCGAGGACCGCCACCGGACGGTAGAGGCGGCTCAGGTCGACGCCGGAAGCGCGGAGGGCCACGACCTCGGAATCCGCGCTCAGTCTCCCGAAGGCGATCAAGAGGCCGAGGAGAAACGAGATCGGCAGAGTCAGGACGACGATGTGAGGAAGGGAGAACGCCAGGACCCGCAGCGTGTCGCCGAGCGGATCGGTGCTCTGGAAAACGAGGTCCGAGAAGAGAACAAGGCCCCGGACGAGCATGAAACCGGTGTAGGCGAGGAATCCGACGGCCGTAGGCCCGGCGATCTCGCGGAGGAGGTAGCGGTCGATGCGCGAGAAGAAGGACACGCCGGATCTTAGCGGAAGACCCTGACGGATCCTGCCCGAGCTCATGTCCGATAAGATTTATTATGTTAAATTACAGAGACGGCACACCTGAGAAAATTCGGCCAAGGCGCTTTCTTCTGAAGAGAGAGTATTACTCCCCTGACCGGATCATTCCTCCGGGGAGTCGCCGGAGCCGCGCCTCTTCGGAGACTTCTTCGGCTTCAGGAAGCGGCCCCCCTTCTCGAGGTCGATTTCCCCGGCCTCGATACGGCGCGCGATCTCCCGGATCGCCGCGAGGACGTCGTCCTTCTTCTGGCCCTTTCCCAGAAACACGAGGCTGACCTTGTAACGCCGGTCCTCCGGAATGAAGTCGAACGCGTACGTCTTGCGAAGAGCGCCGGGCTTTCCCTTGCCGCTTCCGCGGCTCTCCTTCTTCGTGTCGCGGAGGGAGTCTCTTGTGATGTCCCCTCCCTCCGTCCAGGCGCGGAGGGCGTCCAGCATCAGCTCCTCCGAGCGGAGGCGTCCCAGTTCGAGGAGAAACGACTTCGAGACGATGTCGGCGTGCCGACATTCCTCCTTGACGGCCTCGGGGAGCCGTCCGATGGCGAGGGCCTCCGTGACGGTGACGCGGGACTTACCGACCGCCTCCGAGATCTGTTCATGCGTATAGCCGTAGCGCTCCTTGAGGGCCCGGTATCCGTCCGCCTCTTCGAACGGCGTCAGGTCTTTCCGCTGGAGGTTCTCGACGAGGGCCACCTCGAGAAGCTCGCTGTCGGTCACCTCCATCTCGATGCACGGGATCTCGGCGAGTCCGGCTTCCAGGGCGGCGCGGTAGCGGCGCTCTCCGGAGATGATCGTGTAGTGCCCGTCCTCCCGAGCGCGGACCAGGATGGGCTCGAGCACCCCCCGGCTGGCGATCGATCTGGTGAGCTCCTCGAGATCTCCCATGGCGGTCCGGGGCTGGTTGGGGTTCGCCTCGATCAGGTGGATGGGAATGCGCCGTCCGACGGGAAGCTCGTCGGCCCGGACGAGCTGCTCGACGAAGTGGGCGTCATGACGCATCCGCGACGTCTCCGGAAGTCCTCGTCTTCTAGACACGGGAAAGTATCTCCTCGGTCAGGCTGTAGTACTCCAGGGCGCCCGTCGAACGGGGCGCAAAGGTGAAGATGGTCTCCCGGTAGGCGGGGCTCTCCTCGAGCCGCACCGACTTCGAGATCGTCGTGCGGAAGAGCTTCCCCTTGAAGACCGACTCGATCTGTTTCCGGATGTCGCGCCCCAGGGTCGTCCGCTTGTCGTGAAGCGTGACGACGACGCCGACGATCTGAAGGTTGGGATTCGGCCGTCCCTTGATCTTCTCGATCGTCTCGAGAAGGTCGTCCGTTCCCTCGAGAGCGAAGTAGGAGGACTGGATCGGAATGAGGATGTGCGTGGAAGCGACGAGCGCGTTGACCGTGAGGATTCCGAGCGTCGGCGGGGTGTCGATCACGACCGCGTCGTAGACGGGGGCCGAACCGTCGCGGCTCTGCAACTTGTCCTTGAGGCGGAAGAGCCCGTCGATCTCCCCCACGAGCTTCGACTCCACCTTCGCGACGGAGATGCGCGACGGCGCCACCCGGAGCATCGGGAGCTTCGTTTCCCGGACGATGGCGTCGAGCGGGACCGTCGGGTCGGTGAGGACGTCGTACATCGACTGCTGGACGGACCGGCGGTCGAGAAAGGACATCGTGGAATTGGCCTGGGGATCGAGGTCGATCAGGAGCGTCCGCAGTTTCTTCTGGGCGAGGGCCGCGGACACGTTGATGGCCGTGGTCGTCTTGCCGACGCCCCCCTTCTGGTTTGCGATGGTGATGATCATCGACGAGAGGCCGCGATGATATTCACAGCCACTCGTCGACGGCAAGCCGAAACTGAGGACCCTGTGGAGCTTTCGCCCGCCTCACATCTTGTACTTGCCGAGGGAGTCCGGATCGACCTCCTCGAGCCACTTCCGGAGCCGGGCGCTGTTCTGCCCGTCGGCCGTGTCGTCGTGGTGACGGCTCTTCTCGAGGACCTCCTCCTCCACGAAGACCGGTGCGTTCGTCCGAAGCGCCAGCGCAATGGCGTCTGAGGGCCGGCTGTCGACGAGAAGCTCGCGATCCGCGATCCGAAGATGGATCTGGGCGTAGAAGGTGTTTTCCTCGAGGGCGTTGATGACGATCCGGACGACGCCCCCTTCGACCTTGTCGATGACGCTCTTCAGAAGGTCGTGTGTCATCGGTCGGGGCGTCGTGACCCCTTCCATCTGGAGCGCGATCGCGTTCGCTTCGAAGATGCCGACCCAGATCGGCAGCAGGTTCTTCTCGGCGTCGTCCCTCAGGATGACGACGGGCATGTTGGCGATCGGATCCACGATCAGCGCCTTGACTCCCATTCTGACGGTCACGAGGTCCCCCTCATCGCCAATCTAGGGGCCCGGCAGGACGATTTCAAGGAAGGAGCCGCAACAACGCAATTTCTATCGATGTAAGTTATTGCAGTCCAAACTGTTAGATATCTAATTGAGATTCGCTCTCAGGTAGGTTGTGCCATCTCTCCCGGGCTCTCGGAGGCGGCCACGGCCGCCGACGTCCTTCGCGCGATCCCAACGAGGGACCCCAGAAGGGAGTTCGGATATCCCCTTTCCACGAGGACCGAGGCGAACGTGCCGGCGGGAAGGGACGGCTCCCCCTCGATGTTGACCACGCGATTGCACGGCGTGCGCCCCGACGCGCGGCGGCCGTGCTTGTCGCGCCCTTCGACGAGAACCTCCACGACCCGGCCCTCGAACGTCCGGTGGAGGGCGCGCTGGATCTCCTGCTGGCGGTCGAGCAGCCGCGCCAGCCGCGCCGACGCCACCGGGAGAGGCACGTCGGCCTCCCACCTCGCGGCGGCGGTTCCGGGCCGCGCGGAGTATGCGAACGCGAAGATCTGGGCGAAGCGCACGTCCTCGAGGAGCGTGAGCGTCTCCTCGAACTGACCGTCCGTTTCACCCGGAAAGCCGACGATGAGGTCCGTCGAGAGCGCGAGATCCGGGAGGGCGCCCCGGAGCTCCTCGACGAGGGCGCGGTATTCCGCGCGCGTGTATTGACGCTTCATCCGCCGGAGGACCGCGTCGGAGCCGCTCTGCACGGGCAGGTGGAGCGCCGGGCAGATGGCGGGGGACGCGGCCATGGTGCGGACGAGATTCGGCGTGAAGTCCTTCGGGTGGGACGTCACGAACCGGAGGCGGCGGAGCCCCGGCAGCCCCGCCACCGCGCGGAGCAGGTCGGCAAAGTCACCGGCGCCCCCGGGATCCCGGTACGCATTGACGGTCTGCCCGAGGAGCTCGATCTCCACGACGCCGTCGGCGAGAAGCCGGCGGCTCTCCTCCACCACGTCCGCGAGGCGCCGGTTTCTTTCGCGGCCGCGCGTGAACGGAACCACGCAGAACGTGCAGTTCTTGTTGCAGCCTTCCACGACCGTGATGGCCGCGCGGTGTGCGACGTCCCGGGCGATGGCGCCGGGCGTGTAGGCGACCTCGTCCGCCGGGAAGCCGGTCTCGCACGGGCGGTCTCCCTCTTCCCGCACCCGCCGGACCACGGTCGGAAGGGCCTCGATCCGTCCGGTTCCGAGCACGAAATCCACGTGCGGCAGGCGGGCGAGCAGCTTCTCCCCCTCCTGCTGGGCCACGCAGCCGCAGACTCCCAGGACGAGATCCGGCTTCTTCCGCTTCAGACGGGCGAGGCGTCCGAGGCGCGCATAGACCTTCTGCTCGGCCCGGTCGCGGACGGAGCAGGTGTTGAGGAGGATGACGTCCGCGGACTCGGCCGCCCCGGCTTCCAGGTAACCGTCGCGGACCATGAGGCCGACGAAGCGTCGCCCGTCCAGCACGTTCATCTGGCAGCCCCAGGTCTCCACGAAGACCGTTCTTCTGGTCAACGGTTCCATCCTCTCGGCGACCAGAGGGGTCCGGTCTCCGGCGTCCGGTCCGGAGATCTCAGCGGAGCCACCCCGGCGGCGCGCTCGATTTTCGCGCGTCCTCCTCCAGATCGGCGAGCTGAGCCCGCGCCGACTCGAGCTCATTGCGGGCGTTCGCCAGATCCGTGCGCGCCTGGTCCCATGCCGGGCGGATGACGCGGTCCCGGTAGTTGCCGTCGCTCCAGGCATAGAAGTCGTTCTCGTATCGCTTGGCGTCCGACTCGAGCGCCTTGACGCGGCCTTCGGCCGCGGCCACCCGGTCCCGGACTCCCGCGATGAGCTGGCGCCAGTCCGCTTCGGTGCGGCCTTTCAGATCCCGCCACTCCGGGATCGTCGCCGGAGCCGGGGCGGGAGCCGAAGCCGGCACCGGGCGCGACACGGGCGTGGGAGTCGCTTTGGCTTTCGCGCCGCCCTTGGCCGCCGCCGCGTCCGCCGCCGCGCCGCTCTTCCGGAGGGTCTCGTTGCTGATGACACCGAGCGAGGCCTTCTTTCCTTCGCGCTCCCGCTGCTCCTTCTGCCGGCGGGCGATGTCCGCGAGAGACGAGCCGCCGGTCCCGATCGGGCGGGCGGACGGAGGCGGGACCGCGGGGGCGGCGCGCGTCTCGGGGGCCGGGGTCGCCGAGAGGTCCGGCGCCGTGACGGCCGCGGACGACGAAGGCTCGGGCGTCGGCTCCTGGGCGAAGGCCGTCCCGGCCATGAGAACGACCGCGAGCGCGGAGAGCCGTCTCATGGAGACGAGGTCCCCTGTCGCCCGTATCGGTCCTCGAGCCGGACGACGTCGTCCAGATCGGGGGTGGAGACCTCCACGACGAGGACGTCTCCCACGGGCGCCGACATACGGTGCCGCGTTCCCGGCTCGACGTGAAAACCCTCGCCGGGCGCGAGGAGCAGTTCCTCGCGCACGCCGTCGCGCTCGACGAGAAGTCCGAGCGTCCCTTCGAGGACGTGGATCGTCTCGTCCTTGACGACGTGGTACTGGAGGGAGAGCGCTTCACCGGAGCGGATCTTCAGGAGCTTCCCGGCGTACCGGCTCTCCTCGGCGAAGATCCGCTCTTCGCCCCAGGGCTTCGGGACCACGCGCGGCGCGCGGGCCGCCGGCCGGCCGCTCATGCCACCGCCCGGGGTCGCCGCGCCGCCGGAAGGAGGTCGCGCATTTCGAGGGCGAGGAGCGAGGCGACCTCCTCGGGCGTCGTGAGCGAGAGCGCAGCCTTCGCGACGCGAGACGCCTCGGCGACCGAGACGCTCTTGGCCAGCTCCTTGATGACGGGAACCGTGCGCGGGCCCATCGAGAACTCGCGGATGCCGAGGCCCAGGAGGAGCAGGAAGAGATGCGGGTCGGCGGCCATCTCGCCGCAGACGCTGAGCGGCTTTTTCGCCGCGCGGGCGGCGTCGGCCACCCGGGCGATCAGCCGAAGCACCGCGGGATGCTCCGGGCGGAAGAGATCCGAGACGGTCTCGTTGGCCCGGTCCACGGCGAGCGTGTACTGGATCAGGTCGTTCGTCCCGAGCGCCATGAAGTCCACTTCGGGCGCGAGGAGGTCGGCGGTTATGGCCGCCGACGGCACCTCGATCATGGCGCCGAGGGGAACCGTTTCGGGGACCGGGACGCCCTGCTCGACAAGGTCGGACCGCGCCTCGTTCAGCATGGCGCGGACGAGCCGGATCTCCTCCACGCCGGAGACCATCGGGACGAGGATGCGGAGAGTCCCGGCGGTCGCCGCCGAGAGCAGCGCCGTGAGCTGCGTCCGGAACATCTCGGGGCGGGCGAGGCACAGGCGCACGCCCCGGAGCCCGAGGACCGGGTTCAGCTCGTCGGCACCGACGAGCTGCCGCGCTCCCTTCCGGCCCCCGAGGTCGTAGGTCCGGATGACGACGGGGCGCGGCGCGAGACGGCGCAGGACGTCGGCATAGATGGCGGTCTGCGACGCCGCGTCCGGAAAGTGAAGGTCCCCGGCCGCGAGATACATGAACTCGGACCGGAAGAGGCCGACGCCGTCAGCGCCGTACTCGAGCACGTCGGCGACCTCGCTCGCCAGCTCGATGTTGGCGCCGACCGCGATCTCCACCCCGTCCGTCGTCGTCGCGGCGCCCGAGACGCTTCGCTCCTTCAGGGATTTCTCCCGGAGCGCCTCCTCGGCGCGCCGGTCCCGGAAGAGGCCCAGGATCTCCTCCGACGGCTCCCGCCAGACGATGCCGTCGCGCCCGTCGACGACGACGCGGTCGTCCTCCCCCACCGCCTCGAGAAGGCGCTGCACGCCGACGACGGCGGGGATGCCGAACGAGCGCGCCAGGATGGCCGCGTGCGAGGTGGCGCCGCCGCGCTCCGTCGCGAAGCCGACCACGCGGTCGCGCGGGATCCGGACCGCATCCGAGGGAGTCAGTTCGTCGGCGATCAGGACGATGGCCTCGCCGGCCAGGTCCTCCATCCGGAGCCGGCTGTCGCTCTCGTCGCCGAGGTGCTTCCGGACGACCCGCGAGACGTCGTCAAGGTCGGTGGCGCGGAGGGCCAGATCCTCGTCGGGGAGGTCGCGAAACGTCCCGACGAGGGCCTTCGTCGTCTCGGACACGGCCCACTCCGCATTGACCGCCTCCTTCAGGATCCGCGTTTCGACGGGTCCGACGAACGCGCGGTCCTTGAGGACCATCGCGTGCGCGTGAAAGATCGCGGCGTAGTCGGGGCCGAGTCGATCGTTGACCTGGGCAGCCGTGCTCTGGATCTCCACGATGGCCGACTCGATGGCGCGCCGGAAGCGCTCCAGTTCGTCCGGGATCTCCTCGGGCTCGATCGTCCGGTGCGGCGCCGTGTCCTCGCGGGATAGCCACAGGACGGCCCGCCCGACGGCGACGCCGGGCGATACAGGAATCCCGCTGAGCGACAGGGCCCGCTTCACGCGGTCGATTTTACGTCGCGCCGGGCGCCCGTCCTATTCGCTTTCGTCAAACCGCCGATCGACGAGATCCTTCACGGCGGCGAGAGCCTCTTTCTCGTCCGCTCCGTCGACCCGCAGGACGAGGCTCGTTCCCTTGCTGGCGGCGAGCAGCAGGAGTCCGAGAATGCTCTTGCCGTCCACCTCGTCGCCGTCCTTCTCGAGCGTGATCCGGCAACTGAAGCCCGCCGCCGTGTGGACGAGCTTGGCCGCCGCGCGGGCGTGGAGGCCGAGCCGGTTCCGGAGGACGATGGTCTCCTCGATCACCTCAGCTCCGGGCGGGGCCGGCGACGAGCTCGGTCGCGGCGAGAATGGCGCGCCGGCCGCGCTCGACGAAGGCGTGGGAGATCTCCCGAGCGTTCTTCCCCTCGCGGGCGAACGCCCGCGCCTTGATCAGCATCGGGAGATTGACCCCGGACACGATTTCGACCCGGCCCGGATCGAGAAACGCCAGCGCAAGGTTGGACGGCGTGCCGCCGAAGAGGTCGGTCAGGAGGACGACGCCCGAGCCGCGGTCCGCCGCCGCGATCGCCTTCTCGAGCCGGCGGCTCGCCGCCTCGGGGACCTCGTCCCACTCCAGCGAGAGGACGCCCACGTCCCCGGGCTCGTCGGGCTCGAGCTTCCGGAGCGTCTCGCGAAGGGCTGCGGCCAGCTGTCCGTGGGAGAGAAGAAGGAGTCCGACCGGAGGTCGGGCGGCGGCCGGCGAGTTCATGTCAGTCGAGCGCCTCGTCGCGGTGCGTCACGCGCACGGGATAGCCGAGGGTGGCGACGTCGCGTCCCAGCCGCTCGGCGATGTAGACGGAGCGGTGGCGGCCGCCGGTGCAGCCGACGCCGACCGTGAGATAGGCCCGGTTCTCCCGCCGGTAGTTCGGGAGGCACCAGGCGAGGAAGTCGAGAAACCGGCGATAGAAGGGCTCGGTCAGCTCCCCGGCCTCGATGAACCGCGCCACCTCCGCGTCGTGCCCCGACCGGGGCCGGAGCGCCGCGTCGAAGTGCGGGTTCGCGAGGAACCGCACGTCCACGCAGAGATCGACGGCCGGGACGCCGTGCTTGTAGCCGAAAGAGACGATCGACACGGCCAGCTCGCCGGGGTCGCCCGGATCGCGGAAATGCTGGCCGACCGCGGCGCGCAATTCATGAACCGTCATCCCGCTCGTGTCGAGGACGAGGTCCGCCTTCTCCTTCACGTCGCGGAGGATCCTCCGCTCCAGCGCGATCGCCTCCGGGAGCGATCGCCCGTCCGCGAGAGGGTGGGGCCGGCGCGTCTCCGAGAACCGGTTCAGGAGCGCCCGATCGTCGCAGTCGAGGAAGAGAACCCGGATCGGAAGACGTTCCCGAAGGGGCCCGAGCCGCGCCGGAAACTGTCCCGCGAAATCAGGGTTCCTCACGTCCAGGACGACGGCGTTCTTCCGGCGGGGCATCCGCCCGGCGGCCACCTCCGCCGCGAACTCCGACAGGAGCGACAGGGGGAGGTTGTCCACGGTCGTGTAGCCGACGTCTTCGAGGGCGTGGCCGACGTAGGACTTCCCCGAGCCCGAGAGCCCGGTCACGACGAGAAGCTGGACGTCGCCCCCGCTCATCGCATCCGGACCCGCGCCAGGACCCTCCGCTTCTGACGTCCCGTCCGGAACCGATCGGAGGCGGCCTTTCGCGCGATCTCGTCGTGCACCTTGGCGGCCATCTCGCGCGCCGCGTTGTAGCCGCGGCGGCGGAGAAGCTGGTTCCTGACGGCGATCTCCACGAGGAGCGCGACGTCGCGGCCGGTGGCCACGGGCATCGTCACCTTCGGGACGTCGACGCCGAGGATCTTCTGGGACTCCTCGTCGAGGCCGAGCCGGTCGTACTCGCGCCCTTCGACCCAGTGGGTCAGGTGGATGACGAACTCGACCGTGTGGCGCTCGAGGACCGCCGAGACGCCGAACAGCATCGGGACGTTCACGATGCCGAGGCCGCGAAGCTCCATGTGGTGACGGATGAGGCCCGCCGAAGAGCCGATGAGCACGTCGTTCGGAAAGCGCTGGATGACGACGAGGTCGTCCGCGATGAGCCGGTGCCCCCGCTGCACGAGCGCGAGGGCGCATTCGCTCTTCCCCACCCCGGAATCGCCGAAAAGGAGGACGCCGAGGCCCCCCACTTCGAGCAGAACGCCGTGCATCGTGACGCGCGGCGCGAGCGATTCCTCCAGGAAGGCCGTGAGTCCCTCGATGACGACGCTCGTCATCCGGTCGGTCGTAAAGAGCGGCACGTGCCGGGTCCGGCAGAGCGAGACGAGCGACGGGAGCGGCTCCATCCCCTTCGTGACGACGACCCCCGACAGCGGCAGCCGGGTGAACGCGTCGAGGCGCTCCCGCGCGACCGCCGGGCTCAGCGTCCGGAGGTACCCGAACTCGCTGTTGCCCAGGATCTGGACCCGGTTCGGCTTGACGTACTCGAGGTAGCCGGCGATCGCCAGGCCGGGCTTCTGGACGCGGGGCCAGTCGATCGGGCGGTCGAGTCCCTTGTGCCCGGCGACGAGCTTCAGGCCGAGATGCGCGATCGCCGGAGAGCGCAGGTCGCCGATGCGGACGGACGGGCTGGTCTCGCCGGCGGGAATCATCGGATCACTCGGGCACGACGAGGCCGACGCGGCCGTCGCGGCGGCGGTACAGGACGCGGATCGCCTCGTCCGCGCCGAGGTCCCGGTAGACAAGCACGTCGTTCCTCGAGCCGTGGAAGGCGGTGAGGGCGTCCTCCTCGAACATCGTCCGGGCGGAGGAGGTCTCGCGCCGGGGGTCGCCGCCGCCGGCGTCGGCGCGGGCGGCCCCGGACTCGGGCCACGTCTCGGGCTTCCGGAGAGAGGGACGTGAGCGCTTCTTCTCGTCCTTCACGAGCGCCTTCGACTTCTTGACCTGCGCGGCGATCCGGTCCATCACCTCCTGCGCGGCCGTGCGCTGGTCGGGACCGCTCGCCGCGGCCTTCCAGGTGCTGTGGCGGGCGGCCACGGCGACCTCGACCGCGACCTGGTTCTTCTCCCGCTTCACCGTGACGTGCGCCTGCACGGTATGCGGGAGGAAGCGCTCGAGCTTTGCGAGCTTGGCGTCCACGGTGTCCGGGAGCGACGGGTGGATGCGGATGCGCCGGGCGATGTAAACGGTCTTCATGAAGCCTCCTCGTCGGGCGGGCCCTCGTCCCCGCGCTCCCCCGCGGCCGCGAGGGCGGGCTGCGGCTCCGCGGCGGCGGCCGGAGCCTCGGTCCGCCGGAGCGAGCTCGAGGGGATGCGCAGTTCTTCCCGGTATTTTGCGACGGTCCGACGGGCGATGCGGATTCCGTCGCGGGCGAGCAGTTCGGAGAGCCGGGCGTCGGAGAGCGGATGCGCCGGGTCCTCCGCCTCCACGAGAGTACGGATCTTGTTCTTCACGGCGAGCGAGGAGACGTCCTCGCCCGCCGACGAAGCGATCGCCGAGTGGAAGAAGAACTTCATCGGCACGAGGCCGCGGGGCGTCGTCATCCACTTGTTCGAGACGACGCGGGAGACCGTGGACTCGTGCATGCCGATGTCTTCGGCCACGTCCCGGAGCACGAGGGGTCTCAGGTGGGCGACCCCGTAGTCGAGGAAATCCCTCTGCTTCCGGACGATCGACTCGGCCACGCGGACGATCGTCCGCTTTCTCTGGTCGAGGCTCTTGAGAAGCCACTGCGCGGCCCGCATCTTCTCGCGGAGATAGCTGCGGCTCTCCCCGTCGAGGGAGGCGTCGCGCGCCTGCAGCATCCGCCGGTAGAGCGCCGAGACCCTCAGCCTGGGCAGCCCGTCGTCGTTGAAGAGGACGACGTATTCGTCCTTGACCTTGGCGACGGCCACGTCCGGCTCGACGTAGATGGTCCGGGTCTGGTCGTAGAGCCGGCCCGGCTTCGGGTCGAACTTCCGGATCCACTCGAGCGTCTGCTGGAGCTCCTCGAGCGGCACGTTCAGCTGACGGGCCAGGAGCGGCGCCGCCTTCGCCCCCACTTCCGCGAGCCGGTTCGTGATGAGGTCCACGAGGAGCGGCGTCGCCACGTTGGCCGCGCGGGCCTGGAGGAGGAGGACTTCCGGGAGATTCCGGCCTCCCACGCCGACCGGGTCGAAGGACTGAAGCAGGGAGAGCGCCGCTTCGGCGGTCGTCAGGGGGCAGGGAACGGCCGACGTGACCTCCTCGAGCGTGATGCGGAGATAGCCGTCCGAGTCGACGTTTCCGATGAGGAAGCCGCAGGCCTCCCGGACATCGGCGGGCGCGTCCGAGAGGCCGAGCTGCTCGGTCAGATGGGGTTCGAGGCCCGGCACCGCCTCGGCGCGGTTCTCCAGGGAGAACTCCTCCCCTTCCTCCGTCATCCGCGGGGCCGTGGCCGTCCCTTCGAGGTAGTCGCCGAAAAACGCTTCGATGTCGATTTCGCCGAACGGCTCCTCGGCCTCGGGCGTGGCCGGGTCGACGACGGGCTCCGGTGCCGCCGGCTCGGGCGCCACGGCTTCCTCCGCCGGGACGTCCGCCGACGCGTCGGACGACGCCTCGGCCCCCGGTTCGCCGGCGGCCTCGCCTTCGGTCGCCGCCGCCTGGGGCGCTTCCGCCAGCTCCCGTTCCCGCGACTCGGTCGTCGAGGGATCCTCGTCCGGCGCCGGGGTGGCCTCGGGATCCTGCTCCTCGAGGACCGGGTTCGAGACGAGCTCCTGGTTCACGACGTCCTGCAGCTCGAGGCGCGTCATCTGCAGCAGCTTGATCGCCTGCTGCAGCGTCGGCGTCATGACGAGCCGCTGCGAGAGCTTCAGCGAGAGTTTCTGTTCGAGTCCCATCCGAATGAAGTCGTCGCCCACCCGCCGGGGCCGGCTGGCACGATTCTAGCTCTGAGGGGTCGGCCGCTCAGTCCAGCCGGAACGTCTCGCCGAGGTAGACCCGGCGGACCTCGGGGTCGGCCGAGAGCGTCGTCGGCGAACCCGTCCGGAAGATCGTCCCCGAGTGGATGATGTAGGCCCGGGTGACGATCGCGAGGGTGTCGCGGACGTTGTGATCCGTGACGAGGACGCCGATGCCCCCCGCCGCGAGGTCGCGGATGACCTGCTGGAGGTCGAGGACGGTGATCGGGTCGATCCCGGCGAACGGCTCGTCGAGGAGGACGAAGCGCGGCGAGAGGGTGAGGGCGCGCGCGATCTCCAGCCGGCGCCGTTCTCCGCCCGAGAGCGTGTCGGCGACCGCATGGGCGAGGTGCGAGAGCTTGAACCGGTCGAGGAGGTCGTGCGCGGTCTCCTCGCGGCCCGCCCGCTCGCCCGGCAGCGTCTCGAGGATCGCGAGGAGGTTCTCGACGGCCGTCATCTTGCGGAAGATGGAGGCCTCCTGCGGGAGGTAGCCGAGGCCCCGACGCGCGCGCCGGAACATGGGGAGCGTCGTGACGTCCTCTCCGTCGAGGAGGACCGAGCCCGCGTCGGGGGTCACGAGGCCCACGACCATCGAGAACGTCGTCGTCTTCCCCGCGCCGTTCGGCCCGAGGAGTCCGACGACCTCGCCGCCCTCCACCGTGACGGTGACGTCGTTCACGACGGTGCGGCCGCGGTAGGACTTCCTCAGGCCGCGGCTCTCGAGGAGCGGCCTCGTCACGAGCCCTCCGGCTTGAGGACGGTCTCGGTCGGGACCTGGCCGCCGGTCTCGACGTCCACCTCCGACCGGCCCTGCCGGAACGTGAGCACGGCTCCCGTCGATCGGTTGCCGCGCCCGTCGAGCGCGGTCGCGGGCGCGCCCTCGAGCGTTACGGCCTCGCTCACGGGCCGCCAGATCGCCTTCGAACCCTCGCCGCGCCGATGCTCGGCCCGGTCCTCGACGACGACGGCGCCCCGCGCCTCGGCGTACTCGACCGCCCGCGTCTCGGTCAGACGGATGTCCGTCACGTCGGCGTTCATCGTCCAGGGTCCGGACGTGATCGTCGCATGCCCCTCGAGGCGGACGAACCGGTCGGCCTCGCGGTGCGTCATGACGTCGCTCGTCGCGTTCACGGTCTCGGCCTTCGCGGGGACCGCCTGGCCTCCCTTCACCTTCGGAGGCGGCG
>DATIWM010000072.1:0-2228 GCA_035519355.1 Thermoanaerobaculia bacterium
GGCGCGCCGTCCTCCGCGCGGAGCGCGGCGAAGACGGCGAGGAACGCGGGGAGGAGGAAGACGCCGTAGTGCTCCCACGATCTCGGCGCCAGGAGGAGGCCGAGGGCCAGCGCGGCGCCGAAGCCGAGCTCGGGCCGCGCAGCGCCGGTGCGGGAGGGCCAGACGGCGAGGAGAGTCAGGAGGATCGCGACGGCGGAGAGGGCGAACGTGAAGGGTCGGACGAGGGCGGGGGCGGCAAGGACCGGTTCGACGAGGCCTCCGGGAGAGAAGAGAGCGCGGGCCGCGGATGCGATCGAGTGGGTCCGCCACTCGAACGGACCGAGGGTGTTGAAGACTGAAATCTGCGCTTCCCATTGGCGCCAGCCGGCGGCGCCTCCGGTCACCACGCCGAGAAGCGCCAGCGCGGCCCCCCCCGCGGAGAAGCCCGCGAGGGCGCTCCAGGACCTCCGGGCCGCGTAGACGAGCGCCGGAAAGGCGAGGAACGGTTTGACGAGGGCGGCGGCGGCGAGAACGAGCCCCGCTATGAAGGCACGACCTCTCCGGAAGAGAAGGAGCGACCCCGCGAGCAGGAGAAGAAGCACGGCATTCACCTGCCCCGTCATGAGCCCGTAGAAGACCGGGAAGAAGAAGGCCGTCGCCGCCAGGGCGGAGAGCGCGAGGTCGCGCTCCTCGGCCGCGTCGCGCGCCGTCGCCCGGGCGAAGAGCGCCAGGGCGAGAACGATCGCGGCGGCCGACAGGGCGAACCAGACGACACGCGCCGCTTCCCACGGGAGAAGGGCGAGCGGGGCGTAGGCCGCGGGAACCCACGGCGGATAGATGAAGTTGAGAACTGCGTCTCCCGGCCCCGCCGGCCCGTGAAGTCCGAGAGCCGCCCCGGCCGCACCGACGACGGCATCGTCGTAGAAGCGCGTGTCGCCGCGAAGGAGGAGCCTCGCGGCGAGGTACGGCGGGGCGAGGTCCAGCCCCTGCTTGGGGTGGAAGAACGCCCGCCCGGCCTGGATCAGCGCCTCCGTCGCCGCGACGGAGGTCAGAAAGAGGTAGGCGGCGCGGCGGCGGGCGTCAGCCATCCGTCGGGGAGCTCCCGATCCGGAGGACCATGAGGGTCCGATCGTCCACCGGCTCGTCTCCTCCGGTGAAGTCGCGCCAGGCCGAGAGGACGCGGTCCCGCGCCGCCACGGCCGTGCCGCCCGCCGTCCCGCGGAGCGCGGCCTCCAGCCGCGGGAAACCGAACTCGTCGTCACCCCCCGCGCGCGTGGCTTCGACGATTCCGTCGGAGAGGAGGACCCAGAGGTCTCCTGCCTCGAGCGGCGCTTCGACCGTCCGGAAACGGACCGGAAGGCCGAGTCCCAGCGGGCGCGCCGGGTTCACGAGGGCGGAGACGGCGCCCGCGGGGGTGATCCGGTACGGGTAGACGTGCCCCGCGTTCGTGTAGAGGACGCGCCGTTCGGCCAGGAGGAGCTGGAGATAGGCCATCGTCACGAAGGTCCGGCTGTCCGTCGTCCGGGTGATCTCGGCGTCGAGGCTCGAGAGCAGCTTCTCGCCCGTGGCTCCCGCCCGGACGAGGGCGGTGAGCGACGCCTTGGCCGAGGCCATGACGATCCCCGTCGGGAGTCCGTGTCCCGAGACGTCGGCGAGAACGACGGTCAGGGCGCCGGGCGGGCTCGCGACGAGGTCGTAGAAATCGCCGCCGATCGCCGCCGCGGGGTGGAAGTCGATGGCGATCTCGACGCCGGGACAGGCGAAATCGGCGGGCGGGAGGAGTCGCCGCTGGAGGTCGCGTGCCACCTGCAGCTCGTGCTCGAGGGCCTGCTTCTCGGCGCGCTCCGAGACGCTCGTCTCGAGATGCGAGGCCATCTCGTTGAAGCCGGAGACGAGGCGCGAGAGCTGGTCATTCCCCGCGAGCGCGACGCGGTGCGCGAAGTTCCCCTTCTCGATCTCGGCGACCCCCTGCGACAGCCGCCGCGTGGCCCGGGAGATCCGGAGGACCAGGACGGCGGCGATCAGCGTCGCGATGAGGAAGACGGCGAGCGCGGTGCCTCCGAGGACCTTCATGACGGCGAGAGCGACGTCGGCGGAGCGGGTGGCGGACCGTCCGACCCGGATCTCGCCGAAGAGATGATCGGCTTCTGCGGCGACCGAGGACTTGAGGAGGAGGATGACCCGCTCTTCGGGAAGCGGCCGACCGGTCGTCCAGTCGACGTGGTCGATCGCGAGGGCGACCGGGAAGA
>DATIWM010000073.1:0-5969 GCA_035519355.1 Thermoanaerobaculia bacterium
GGGAAGGACCCGGGCCGTTCAACGCCTCCTTACAATACCCGGCCTTGAGAGACTTCCGCCGCTTCTGGGCCTATTTCCGCCGCCGCCCCGCCCCGTACCTCTGGGGATTCCTCTCCATGGCGGGCTCGACGGCCTTCTTCCTCGCGATGCCGCGGCTCGTCCGGCGCGCCATCGAAGAGCTCTCCGGCGGCGTCACGACCGGCCGGATCGCGCGGGCGGCAGGGATCATCGTCCTCCTCGCGGTCGGGGACGCGATCTGCCTCTTCGTGACCCGCCGCCTGTTGATCGGCGCCTCGCGCGACATCGAGTTCGAGATGCGCGACGACCTCTTCGCGCACCTTCTCCGCCTCCCGCCGGTCTGGTACCGGAGAAACCGCGTGGGCGACCTGATGGCCCGCGCCGTGAACGACCTCTCGGCCGTCCGGATGATGATCGGCCCGGGGATCATGCAGGCCGCCAACACGCTCTTCGTCGGGAGCGTGGCGATCGTCCTGATGTTCCTCGTCTCGCCCCGGCTCTCGCTTGTCGGCCTCTCGGTGCTCCCCGTCGTCGCCATCGCGACCCAGGTCGTCGGTCAGGCGACGCACCGGCGCTTCACGCGGATCCAGGAGTTCTTCAGCGAGGTCTCGGCGGAGGCGCAGGAGAACTTCTCCGGCGCGCGTCTCGTCCGCGCCTTCGCCCGCGAAGCGGCGGAGGAAGCGCGGTTCGACGCGAAGAACCGCGAGCTCCGCCGCCGGAACCTCGGGCTCGCCCGGCTGAACGCCCTCTACTTCCCGGTGCTGCAGCTCATCGTCGGGTGCGGCTTCGCGGTGACGCTCTGGGCCGGCGGCCGTCAGATCCTCGCCGGGAGTATGTCGGTCGCCGAATACGTCGAGTTCACCCTCTACATGATGGAGCTGATCTGGCCCGCCACCGCGCTGGGCTGGGTCGTCAACCTCTGGCAGCGCGGCGCGGCGTCCTGGAACCGGATGGTCGAGATCTGGGAGGCGGAGCCGCTCCCGGAGGAAGGCGACCCTCCGGGACGCCTCTCGGGAGAGATCGAGTTCCGGGATTTGACCTTCGGCTACGGCGACAGCCGGCCCGTCCTGTCCGGCGTGACGTTCCGCGTGGCGGCCGGAGAGACGGTCGCGCTCGTCGGGCGGACCGGCGCGGGGAAGTCGACGGTCCTGTCGCTTCTCCTCCGGATGGACGAGCCGCCGCCGGGCACGATCTTCGTCGGCGGGCGCGATGTCGCCTCGGTTCCGCTCCCGGTCCTCCGCCGGAGCGTCGTGGCCGTCCCGCAGGAGACGTTTCTGTTCTCCGACACGCTCGCCGGAAACGTCGCCTTCTCCCGCCCCGGCGCCTCCCGCCCGGAGATCGAGCGCGCCGTGGCGGCCGCCGGCCTTTCGGGAGACCTGGACCGCTTCCCGAAGGGGCTCGAAACGATCGTCGGCGAGCGCGGCATCACCCTCTCGGGCGGGCAGAAGCAGCGGACGGCGCTCGCGCGCGCCCTGCTGAGCTCGGCCCCCGTCCTGCTCCTCGACGACGCGTTCTCCTCGGTGGACACCGAGACCGAAGCGCGGATCCTCTCCGGCCTGAAGGACGCCGCGGCGGGCCGGACCGTCCTCCTCGTCTCGCACCGCCTCTCGACGCTGAAGAACGCCGACCGGATCGTCGTCCTCGAGAACGGCTCTGTCGCCGAGACGGGCACCCACGACGAGCTCCTGGCACGGGGAGGCGTCTACGCCGGGCTGGCCGAGCGCCAGCGGCTCGCCGAGGAAGTGGAGGCCGCCTGATGGCCGAAGAGGCGTCCGAACACCGCGACGAGGAGTCGCTCGGCAAGGCCTTCGAGCCCCGGCTCTTCCGGCGGCTCCTGACGCTCGCGCGTCCCTACCGGCGTTACGTGGCCGGCTCCGTCGCCGTCCTCCTCCTCGAGTCGACCGTCCAGCTCTCGGGGCCCCTCCTGACGGCGGCGGCCGTCGACCTCCTCTTCACGCGGGAGAAGACGGAGGCGCCGGCCGCCGTGCGGGGCCTGGCGGCCTTCTTCGGCCTGTTCGGGATCGACCTGGCCGGGCCGCACGGGATCGAGTGGATCGCGGGGCTGTCCGTCGCGGCCGCCCTCCTCGGCTTCGGCCTGACGTTCGTCATGGTGACCTGGACGTCCCGGATGGGGCAGGGGGTGATGTACGACCTCCGGAAGGCGATCTTCGGCCACCTGCAGCGGGCCGACATCGCGTTCTTCGACCGGACGCCGGTCGGCCGCCTGATGACGCGGCTGACGACGGACGTCGACGCGCTCAACGAACTCTTCACGTCGGGCTTCGTCGCTCTCCTCGGCGACGTCGTCGTCCTCGCCGGGATCGTGGCCCTCCTCTTCACGATGAACGCGCCGCTCGCGGCGATCACGTTCGCGATCCTCCTGCCGATGCTCTGGGTGACGAACTGGTTCCGGAAGGGGGCGCGCGACACCTATCGCGACGTCCGCGTGAAGATCGCCCGCGTCAACGCCTTTCTCCAGGAGCACCTCTCCGGCATCGGCGTCGTCCAGCTCTTCCGGCGCGAGGCCGTCGCGCGCCGGGACTTCTCGGTCGTGAACGACGCCCACCGCGCCGCGAACATCGACTCGATCTTCTATTACGCGGTGTTCTACCCCGCCCTCGACTTCCTCTCGGCCGTCGGCATGGCGGCCATCATCTGGTACGGCGGTTTCCAGGTGGTCAAGGGCTCCATGACGATCGGCGCGGTCGTCGCGTTCCTCCAGTACTCGAAGCGCTTCTACCGGCCGCTGATGGACCTGTCGGAGAAATACAACATCCTCCAGGCCGCCATGGCCTCGTCGGAGCGGATCTTCCAGCTCCTCGACAAGGCCCCGGCCGTCACGGCGCCCTCCGAGCCGGCCCCCGTGAAAGATCCCCTTCGCGGCGAGGTCGTCTTCGAGGACGTCCGCTTCTCGTACAAGCCGGACGAGGAGATCCTGAAGGGAGTCTCGTTCCACGTTCCCCCGGGACAGACGGTCGCGCTCGTGGGGGCCACGGGCGCGGGGAAGTCGACGATCCTGAACCTCCTCCTCCGCTTCTACGACGTGACCTCCGGGCGCGTCCTCGTGGACGGCACGGACGTCCGCCGCTTCGACCCCCACCGGTTCCGCGAGCACGTCGGCATCGTCCAGCAGGACACCTTCCTCTTCACCGGCACGATCGCCGAGAACGTTTCCTTCTTCGACCCGAAGGTGCCGCGCGCGGCGGTCGAGGCGGCCTGCCGCGAGGTCGGTCTCGGGCGGCTCCTCCAACGGCTCCCCGAGGGGCTCGACACCCGCCTCTCCGAGCGGGGCGGCGGCCTCTCCGTCGGCGAGAAGCAGCTCGTGTCGTTCGCACGCGCCCTCGTCCGCGACCCGCGCCTCCTGATCCTCGACGAGGCGACGTCCAGCGTCGACCCCGAGACCGAGGCGGCGATCGAGCGGGCCGTGGCGCGCCTCCTCGCCGGCCGCACGTCGATCGTCGTCGCCCACCGCCTCTCCACGGTCGTCCGGGCCGAGAACATCCTCGTCTTCTCGCACGGCGAGGTCCGCGAATCGGGAACCCACGAGGCGCTCCTCTCGAAGGGGGGCCTCTACGCCCGTCTCTATGCGTTGCAGCTCAAGGACCGGGAAGCCGCGGCCTAGAATGCCGCCATGCCGGCGCGCCGTCCGTTCCGCGTCGAGGTTCTCGCGCGTCCTTCCGCCGGGGCGCGGGCGCTCGCGGCGCGGATCCAGGCGCTCGCCGGCGGGCGCGCCGCGGCGCGTTCGGCCGAGGCCGCGGTGGCCGGAGCGGTCGTCGTCGCCGTCCTGCCGGCCGTCCTGCCGAAGCTCGTCGAGCTCCTGGGCTCCTGGATGGCGCTCCGGCCGGGGCGGAGCGTCAAGGTGAAGGTCAGCCGCGGCGACGCCTCGATCGAGGTGGAGTTCGCCCCCGGCGAGCGGGGCGCGGAGGAGATCCTCGAGTTCGTGGCGCGGCTCGAGCGGCGCCTCGGGACGACAAAGCGAAAGGGCCGGGCGAACGGCCCGGCCCCGAAGTCGAGAGCGCGCTGACGGCCCCGCTCTACTGCTTGGGCGGCGCCGCCCCCTGCTTCTTCATCATCTCCTCGAGCATCTTCCGCTGCTCGGGCGTCATGTTCTCCATCGCCTTCTGGAGCTGCTTCTGGGCGTCCTCCATCTGCTTGGCCTGCTCCGGCGTCTGCGCGAAGTTGCCCATCATGCTGGTCTCCTTGTAGCCGGGCGGCACCGCGAACATCGACGCCGGGACGCTTCGGCGGTCGATCTTCGTGATCTCCATCAGGGTCTTCATCCCGGGCTGGTCCTTCATCGTCATGACCATCCGGACGGGGTACCCCTCGAGGCCGGCGTCCTTCAGCGCCTTCATCCAGTCGCCGCCGCGGCCGCCCCGGTTCATCGCCCGCAGCCACTCGCCGCTCAGGAACTCCTTCGAGACGCACGCCTCGATCTCCTGCTTGCCCTTCTCCTCGGTCACCCGGACGTTCTCGCACGGAAGGCCGGCGACGACGTCTTTTCCGAGCCTGGTCACGGTGAACTTCTTTTCCGGCTTCTCGATCTTCCCGGCCAGGTCCCGCATCTCCTTCGTGTTGATCACCGCGTACGTCTTCATGGTGTCGTTGATCGAGTAGGCGATGTCGGGCTCGGCCAGCTTTCCGAACATGACCATCCGGAACGACTTGCCGCCGGCCGCCTTCGTCATCTCGGGACTCGACATCTCGATCTCGCTCCGCCAGCCGACCTTCGAGATGTAGGTCTTCCCCAGGCCGTTCATCGTCGTCTCGCCGTGGCCGGCCCCGGTCGTCGTGATCTTCATCTCGGCGATCCCCTCGAACTGGGCGTTCGCGACGCCCGCGGCGAACAGGAGGGCGACCGCGCCCCTGAGGAAGGTCTTCACGTGATGAGCTCCTTTCATCGTCGGGGGGGAAGTCTACAACGCCATCCGGAGCGTCACCCGGCGCGGCGAAGGCGGGAGGCGGTCTCCGCGGCCTCCTCGAAGGAGACGACGACGAGCGTCTGGTCGTCCTCCGGAGGCCGGTTCCGCGTGAAGGACGCCACGGCGTCGAGGAGCGCGCGGCGGATCTCCTCCGACGGCTCCGCCCCGTGCTTCAGGAGGAGGGTCTCGAACCGGCCGAAGCCGAAGGGCTCCCCGTCGTCGTCCAGCGCCTCGATGAGGCCGTCGCTGTAGAGGATCAGGCGGTCGCCCGGCGCGAACGAGGTCTCGTGGAGCGCGAACGGCATCCGGCGCCTCACCCCGAGCGGGAAGCCCCAGGCCGACAGCTCCTCGAGCGTCCCCGTGGCCGCCCGGAAGACGTACGGGTCCAGGTGTCCGGCCGAGGAATAGGTCAGGTTCCGGCGGTCGAGGTCGAGGACGCCGAAGAAGAACGTCATCAGAATCCGCTTCGGCGCCGTCCGGAGGACCGTCTCGTTCAGGACCTCGAGCACCCGGCGCGGCGAGGCGTCGTAGCCCACCTGGACGAGCAGGGCGGACTTCGCCATCGCCATGACGATTCCGCTCGTCAGCCCGTGCCCCGAGACGTCGCCGAGGACGAGGCCGAGCTTCCCGCCGGGAACCGGCAGGAAATCGAAGTAGTCGCCCCCGATCTCGGTCGCCGCTCGGTAGTGCGATGCGATGGACGTGCCGGGAAGGTCGGGCGCGCCCTTCGGCAGGAGCGCCGACTGGATCCGGTTCGCCGCGTCGATCTCCGCCTTGATCCGCTCGCGCTCGACGATCCGCTTCACGTGCGGGGCGAGATCGTCGTACGCGTAAACGACGCGACGGCGTGTCGCGACGCCGGCGATCCCCGCGGCCACGAGGACCGCGAGCGGGAGAACGAGCGCCAGGACGGGGCCCAACCGCGCGCTCCCCGCGAGCCCGGGAAGGAGCGGAGCGAATCCGGAGATCAGGACGGCGCCGAAGATCGCCACGGCGGCCGCGAGGAGATCCGAAGCGAGAAAGACGGCG
>DATIWM010000074.1:0-3751 GCA_035519355.1 Thermoanaerobaculia bacterium
GATGTCGACGTTGTCGAGGCCGACGCCGCCCCGGATGACGAGCTTCAGCTTCGGGGCGCCCGCGAGGAACTCCTTGGTGACCTTCGTCTTGGAGCGGACGAGGACCACGTCGGCCTCGGGAAGCTGCGCCATGTCGGTCGTGGCATCGCCGAAGGGGGCCAGTTTCCTGGGAAGGGACTCGTCGAAGGAATCGGCCAGCAGGATCTTCATGGCAGGAACCTCCCTCTTTGGTCCTCATGAAAAGGTAGCGAAAGGCCGCGTCGGGCCCCATGAGTCATTGGAATCAGTCCCGGTCCGCGCCCTAGCGGCCGCTCCGGAGGATCTTCAGGGCGTCGGTGAGGCCCGGCGGCGGCTCGGCCTCCCCGCCCGGCCCCTCCGCCTCGAAGGCCCTCTCGTCCCCCTCGCCGGGGGCCAGGAAGAGGTTCCGCTCGAGGCCGTGCTGCTTCGTGTACATCTCGAAGTAGCGTCCCCGCGCCTCGTAGAGCGCCTCGTGCGTCCCGCACTCGACCACGAGACCGTCCTCCACCACGAGGATCTGGTCGGCCCGCCGGATCGTGGAGAGGCGGTGGGCGATGACGAAGGTCGTCCGCCCCTTCATCAGGACCGCCAGCCCCTCCTGGATCAGCGCCTCCGACTCCGTGTCCAGGGACGACGTCGCCTCGTCGAGGATCAGGATCCGCGGGTCGGCGAGGAGGGCCCGTGCGATGGAGACCCGCTGGCGCTGCCCGCCCGAGAGCTTCACGCCCCGTTCCCCGACGACCGTGTCGTAGCCCTTCTCGAACCGCTCGGCGAACTCGTCCACCCGGGCGATCCGGCTGGCGGCGAGAACCTCATCGGGAGTCGCCTCCGCCTTCGAGAAGGCCACGTTCTCCCGGATCGTCCCGTCGAAGAGGAACGACTCCTGGAGGACGACGCCGAGGGCCGTCCGGTAGGAATCGAGGCGGACCGTGGACAGGTCGACACCGTCCACGAGGACCCGGCCGGAGGCCGGAACCGCGAAGGCGGCGACGAGGCTGATGATCGTCGACTTTCCCGACCCCGAGGGCCCGACGAGCGCCGTGACCGTCCCCGGCGCCGCTTCGAAGGAGACCCCGCGGAGGACCTCCTTCCCCTCGGCGTAGGAGAACCTGACGTCCTCGAAGACCACGCGCCCCTCGACCGAGGGGAGCGCCACCGTCCGGCGCGGATCCTCGTCCTCGGGCCGCTCGCGCAGGATCTCGCGCGTCCGCTCGAGGCCGGCGAGGGCCTCGGTCAGCTGCGTGCCGATGGCCACGATCTGGAACATCGGCGCGATGAGGAAGCCGAGGAAGAGCGTGTAGGTGAAGAAGCCGCCCAGCGTCAGCGTCCCGGCGAGGATCTGCCGGGTGCCGACGAACATGACCGTGGCCCCGACGACGCCGAGCAGGAGCGTGGAGGAGAGGCTCATGACCGAGGTCGCCGTCAGGGTCTTCAAGACGTTCTCGAGCAGCCGCTGGACGCCGTGCGAGAAGACCGCGGCCTCGCGGGTCTCCGCGTGGTATCCCTTCACGACCCGGACGCCGCCGAGCGTCTCGTTGAGGCGGCCCGTCACGTCCGCGTAGATCTTCGAGCGCTCCCCGAAGATCGGCCGGATCGTCGCAAAGGCGAACTGGAGCGCGATGCCGGTGACGAGGAGGAACCCGAAGGCCAGGCTCGTCATGGTCGCCGAGATCCGGAAGAGGACCACGAGCGAGATCGCCGCCGTCAGGAGGCCTCCCGCGAACTCCACTAGGCCCGTCCCGATGAGGTTCCGGACCCCTTCGACGTCGGACATGATCCGCCAGATCAGGTTGCCGGTCTTGTTCGCGTCGTAGAAGGCGACGGGGAGCCGCCCGACGTGCTCCTGCACCTTCCGGCGCATGTCGGCGATCAGCCGCTGAGCCGACTTCGAGAGAAGCTGCGTCAGGGCGAAGGAGGTGACGCCCTGGACGGCCGTCGCGAACACGATGAAGCCGAGGAGCGGAAAGAGCAGCTGGTGCTGGCCCTTCCCGATCACGTCGTCGATCAGGTACTTGGCCGAGGCCGGCAGGACGAGTCCCGACACGCGGTTGATCCCCATCTGGACGAGGCCGCCGGCGAGAAGGCCGCGTCGTGGCCTGAGGAGCGTCCAGATGTCGGGAAGGAGGGCGACCAGCCGCTCCCCTTTCGACGCCTTCGGCTCGTCGGCCCGATTCTTCCGCCCCCCCGACCACTCTCCGCCCGGGAGGGTTCCCATCGGGCTCCGGATCCCTCTCACGCTCCCTCCGAGACGGATTCCGTGAAGGCCACCCCGCGCGCCGCGAGGCCGGTGACCATCGCGTCCCAGAGAGCGGGCCGCACGCCGAGCCGCTCCGGCGGAAAGACCCCCGGCTCGGCGAAGCGCCCCTCGGCGAGCCACCCGGCGGCGATGACGCACGGGAAGCCGGTGGTCCGCGCCATGGAGGTGGCGCCGGTCGCCGGATCGGTCCGGTCGAAGAGGTCGTAGGTCAGCCTCGTCCGGCGCCCCCCCTTCGTCCCGTCGCAGACGACGCGGAGCAGCGTGAACTCCTCCTCCTCCTCGGGGCGCTTCCACGCCGAGAAGAGGAGCATCTCGGTCAGGGCGCGCGGGACGACGCGGACGCCGGCCGCCTCGACCGGCTCCTGAGAGAAGAACCCGGCGTCCCGGAAGGCGCGCATCAGGGCGGCATGCCCCGGGTAGCGGAGCGTCTTCTCGCTCACGTTGGGCGCCTTCGCCGTGGCCAGGAGGGTCCGGAGGCCGTCCGTGTTGAACCCTTCCAGCGTCCCGACGACGGGGACGTCGATTTCCTCCGGCTCCGACAGGGCCGGCTTCACGACCGTCCGGCCGTGCTCCCGTATCCGCGCGGGGCGCGTGTACTCCTCGATCACGTCGGTGCCCGAGAAGACGACGCGGTACTCGAACGGTTTCACCCGCCGGAAGGGAAGCCCGCCGACGTAGATCCGGATCGCATTCGTCTCGTCCAGGAGGCTCTCGGCGCGGCCGGCGGCCATGTTGGAGAGGCCCGGCGACACGCCGCAATCGACGAGGGCGGGGACCCCGGCCTCCTTCGCGAGGGCGTCGAGGACCAGCGGGTCCTCCGGAAAGAAGGCGATGTCGGCGACGGGCTTCTTCGAGCCGAGCGCCGCCTTCAGGGCCGTGTGGCCGATCGAGCCGGGCACGGCCCCGACGACGACGTCGGCGTCCGCCGCGGCCCTCGCGACCTCGGCGCTCGACGCCAGGTCCGCGCGTCGCGTCGAAAGGCGCGGGGTTCGCGCGAGCGCGCCCAGGGCCTCCGCGTCCCGGTCGAACGCCGTGACCTCGAACCTCCCGTCGGCGGCCAGCTCCCGCGCCATGAGCGAGCCGACCAGGCCTGCGCCGAGGACGGCGATCTTCTTCACCCGGGTTCCTCCCAGATCTCCTCGAACAGGCGGTAGTCCGTCTCGCGCATCCCGAGATGCCGGTAGGTCGCCTGAGCGGCCGCGTTCTCCCTGTCGACGTAGAGACGGAATCCGCGGACGCCCCCGGCGCGCTTCGCCATCGCCCTCACGTGCGCGTGGAGGGCGCGGTAGACGCCCTTCCCCCGGAACTCCGGCCGGACGTAGACGCTCTGGATCCACCAGACGAGGCCGCTTCGCCAGTCGCTCCATTCGTAGGTGATCATCAGCTGCCCGACGATCCGGTCCCCGTCCTCGGCCACGAGATAGAAGCCGAGATCGGGCCGCGCGAAGAGCCCCCGCACCCCGGCGCGGATCGTCT
>DATIWM010000075.1:0-16055 GCA_035519355.1 Thermoanaerobaculia bacterium
GATCCGTCCCGCCGCATCCACCGCCGCAACCGATCCTCCGTCCGGCGAAAGGACCGCCAGGCTGCTCCCCTCGGGAGTAGCGGGACGCGGGGGACCTCCGGCAAGGTCGAGGACGAAGGTCCGGGCCGGATGGTCGGGTTCCGCCCCCGAAAAAAGGATCCGGCGTCCGTCGAGCGACCAGTGCGCGCGTTCGTGCAGGACGGCGCGCGGGCGCACGTTTCCGATCGGCAGCGGTCGAGGATCCCCGGGACCCGTCGGGATGAGCGTCAGCGACGCGCTGCCCTTGTCCGAAACGGTGCGCCTCAGGATCCAACGGCCGTCCGGGGAGATGCCGACGGAGGTGCCGCCGCCCAGACGGACGGGCGCGGACTCGCCGACCCGCCGGTAGTAGAAAAAAGGCTCGAGCCCGGCGCCCGGGGCGCTCTGCTCGATTCCGGTGTAGATGGAACCGTCTTCGGAGATCCCGTTGACCGCCTCGTCTTTCCAGGTGGAGAGGTCCCGCTCCCTCGTTTCGCCTCGCAGGAGCCCTCCGACCTCGCCGCGCCGGTCCTCGCCGGAGAGCAGGACGGCGCCCGTGGACGAAATGTCGCGGAGGTTGAGGTCCATCGGAGGGCCGTACACCAGCCGGGGCTTCCCGCCCGGCCGGATGGACCAGAGCTGGTGCCGTCCGCCGTTGGCCACCCCCTCGGTCTCCTCCAGGGACGCGGTGAACCAGATCTCCTCTCCGTCGCGCGACCAGGCCAGACCCTGCGCACCCGCCCACTCGCCGGTCAACCGCACCACGGGGCCGCCCGGCGACGCCAGGCTGACGTAGCCGGAGTCGTTGCCGTAGACCGGATGGTCGAGAAACGCCAACCTTGTTCCGTCCGGGGAGATGCGCAGGTGGCTGACCCAGCCGTCGGTCTCGAGAACCGGCTTGCCGATCGGGAACTCCAGCCGCCGGAGCTTTCCCGCTTCCCGGACCGCGGCGAAATCCTTCCCGTCCGGGGAGATGTCCGCGTCCGCCACGTGCTCCAGGATCTCCCGCGGCGCGCCGCCACCCAGCGCCACGCGTGCCAGCGTGCCGCTCCGCATCCAGTAGCCGCGGTGGACGCAGCCGAGAAGGAGCGCCATCTCGCCCGTCCGGGAGATCCCGAGCACCGTGGCGCCCGGGGGCAGGTCGAGAGTCCTCGACTCGATCGAGTCGAGGCGCGTCACGTATGTGCGCAGGGGCTCGTCGCGCCGGGTCGACCCGAAGACGACGGTCTGTCCGTCGGGAGTGAAGCGGGCATCCTCGATGATCCCCCGGTGATACGTGATCTGGCGGATTCGCGGGACGGACCTGGGGCGAATGCGATCGCCGAGAAACAGGCCCGCCCCGAGAGCGACGACGATCGCGATGGAGGCAAGCGCCGCCGGCAGCACCTTCCGGGGCGCTCTCTCCGTGGACGCAACGCTCGGCGCACTCTGACCACCCATCGCCGTCTCGAGCGCGAAGGCGAGGTCGCGCGCCGTGTCGAACCGGTCCTCGGGCCTCTTCTCCAGGCAGTGGCGCAGAACCCGCTCGACCGCCGGAGGGAAGCGGCCGCTGGGTTGCGCGAGCTCCGGCGGATCCTTCTGCGCGATCGCCGCCATCGTCTCGGCCGCCGAGTCGCCGCGGAAGGCCCGCTCGCCCGAGAGCATCTCGTAGAGGATCGAGCCGAAAGAAAAGATGTCCGAGCGCCGATCCGCTGGCTTCCCGCGCACCTGCTCGGGCGACATGTAACCCACCGTCCCCATCACCGTGCCCGGCTCCGTCGCCGTCAACGTCGGCGTCTGCGTCCCGCCGGCCGCCGACGACGCCACCTTGGCCAGGCCGAAGTCGAGAATCTTCAACCTCCCTTCGGAGGTCGCGAAGATGTTCTCGGGCTTCAGGTCCCGGTGGACGATCCCCTTTTCGTGCGCCGCGGCCAGCCCCTGGGCGATCTGCAGACCGTACTCGAAGGCCTTGCGCTGCGGGATCGGCCCCTCGTCGAGCCGATGGCGCAGCGTCTCGCCCTCGAGAAGCTCCATGACGAGAAGGTGGCGGCCGGCAGAGCCGGGAGAAGCCGGGGTCTCTTCGAATGAGTAGATGGCTGCGATGTTGGGATGGTTCAACGCGGCCAGCAGCTTTGCCTCTCTCTCGAAGCGCTCGCGCCTTTCCCTCTCTTCGAAGAGTTCTTCCGGCAGGACCTTCAAGGCAATGACCCGTTCGAGGCGCGTGTCCTTCGCCCGGTACACTTCCCCCATCCCGCCAACGCCGACGGGGGCGAGGACTTCATACGGTCCCAGGCGGGTACCGGGGGCGAGCGTCACGTCAGCGTCCCAGATCCGCGAACCAGTTCAGCACGACCGTCGTCGGGGTCATCGCCTCGCGCCCGAGCGGAGCGACCGTGAGAAAGCGCCGCCCGTCGGCCGTCGGTAGGAAGCGGCTCCGGGCGAGTGACATGTCGAAACGTCCCTGGAAAAGCAACTGTGGCGTGCCTGCCGTCACGCCGTTTCCCGTCTGAACGTCGACCGCCATTACTTTCTGGCCGGGAGCGCGGTAGTACAGCTCCCTGCCGTCGGCGCGCCAATGCGGCTCTGTGCCGCCCGCCGTCGAGATCTGCCACTTCCCCCCGGGGCCCGGGAAGCTCTGGACGTAGACCTCCTGGCGTCCGGACTCGTTCGACTGATACGCCAGAAAGCGGCCGTCCGGCGAGAACACGGGCATCAGCTCCAGAAACTGGGTCTTCAGGAACGGCACCGGTTTGAGGTCGCCGAATGTCGGCAGCACCCAGATGTCCCAGCCCGTCTCTTTTCCCTGGCTGCAGAAGGCGATGTATCGCCCGTCGCGAGACCAGTCGCAGGCAAACTTCAGCTCGTCCGACTTGAGGAGGGGCTTCTCCTCCCCCTGGCCCTCGACGCCTTTCTCGAACAGATCGTCGCCCACGGTGTAGGCCATGCGCCGACCGTCGGGAGACCAGAGAGGACAGAACGCGTTCCCGACGCCGAAAGTGAACCGGGAGCTGACGCCGCGTTTCAGGTCCCGGACCCAGATGTCGGGTTTCCCGCTGCGCGGATCGCCGAGGTCGAACGCGAGCCGATCGCCCCCCGGCGCGAACGCCGGGTTGTGGTAGTCGCCCGGGTCGCCGACGGTCTCGCCCTCCTTGCCGGAGCGGTCCACCCAGATGAACTTGTCCCCCGATTCACCGGTCCGGTAGACGAGGGTCCCGTCGCGCGAGACCGAAAAACGCGCGAGTCCGACGCTGTCCGTGCCGATGTGCTCGGCCAGCGGGACCGGCTCACCCGTCGTCTTCAGGGCTTTCGCGTCGAAGGGCTGGGCGACGAGCGTCTTGTCGCGCACGAAGAGGAGATAACCCGGCGGGGAATAGGTGACGAGCGTCTGCGCCGGCGCGAGGAGCGTCGTCTCGTTCGAGTCGAGCGAGCCGATCCGGTACGCGTTGTCGTCCGCCTTCTGGCCGGTGGCCATGTAGAGGAAGTGCCGGCCGTCCGGCAGGAATTCCGGCCAGGCGACCTGCGTCTCCTTGCGCGAAGCCTCGGCTTTCACGGCGACGACGGGCGCTCCCCCTGCGGCGGAGACGCGGTAAATGGGATCGATGGCCGTGCCGTCGTAGAGGATGACGCCTTCGGAACTCCAGGAGCCGTCGGAGCCCCTCGGGGCGTCGCAGATCTTCTGCGCCGGCCCGCCCGAGACCTCGATCTTCTTCAGCTTGCCCTCCGCGAAGAACGCGATGAACCGGCTGTCGGGCGACCAGAAGGGCCGCGTCGTCCCTTCCGTGCCGGTCAGAGGCTGTGCGGCCAGCGCGTTGAGCGCCCGCACCCAGATGCGGCTCTTCCCGGACGAGTCGATCGCGTTGAACGCGAGGTGGCGTCCGTCCGGGGAGATGCGGGGCGCGTCGATCGTCGTGATCCCCTCCGGGTTCGCGATCTCGAACCGGATCAGGCGGGGACGCGCGGGCGTGCGCCGCACGAAGCCGATCCCCAGGATCACTGCCGCCACGGCCGCCGCCGCCGCGAGGCCCCAGGCGAGCTTCTCGCGGCTCTTTCTTCGCTTGGCGACCGGCGCGGGGAGGCCCACCTGCGAGCCGCCTTCCGCGATCCACTGAAGCTGGAGCCCGATGTCGTGAGCAGTCTGGAAGCGGTCCTCGGGGTCCTTGGCGAGGCAGGTCTTCACGACGCGGTCCAGCGCCGGAGGCGTCATCGGAGCGACCGCCGAGACCGGAGCGGGCTCGTCCTTGAGGATCGCCGAGATCAGGGCGGCCTGGCTCTTCCCTTCGAACGCCTTCCGCCCCGTGGCCATCTCGTAGAGCACCGCGCCGAACGAGAAGATGTCGCTCCGGGCGTCGGCGTCCTTCCCTTCGAGCTGCTCCGGCGCCATGTAATGGAACGTCCCGAGGATCGTCCCCTGCTGCGTGATCGCCCGCGGCATCTCGGTCGGAAGCGACGTCGCCGAAGAGGATTTCACGGGGGGCAGCGCGGCCTTCGCGAGACCGAAGTCGAGGAGCTTCACGCCGGACTTCGTCAGCATGACGTTCCCCGGCTTCAGATCGCGGTGAATGATGCCGGCGTGGTGCGCCGAGCCGAGGGCGGCCGCGATCTCGATCGAGACCTTCAGGAGCAGGTCCGGCGGGAGCGCGCCGTCCGCGAGGCGCTCCGCGAGCGTCTGCCCTTCGAGATGCTCCATGACGAGGTACTCGGTGCCCTCGTAAGTCCCCACGTCGTAGAGCGCGCAGATGTTCACGTGCGTCAGCGCCGAGATGGCCTTTGCCTCCCGCTCGAAGCGCTGCTTCATCTCGGCGTCCTCGGAGAAGCGGGTCGGCAGGATCTTGACCGCCACCGTCCGGTCGAGACGCGTGTCCCGGGCCTTGTAGACCTCTCCCATTCCCCCCGCGCCGATCGGCGAGACGATTTCGTACGGACCCAGACGTGTACCCGCTGCGAGCGTCATCGCGCCCCCTCCACGAGGAAAAGATGTGAAGACATGCGCCGGCAGGCGTACGCGTGACTCTTCCCGTCGTCGCTGAACGCGAACGGTCCGACGCGCAGGACACCGGTCATGTCAGCCGGGCCGATCGTGCGAACCGGCTCCCGCCGGCCCGTGGCGATCTCGAGACGCTCGATGCGCGCGGGGACCTCGCCGCTGCGCCAGATGAGAACGGAGCGGCCGTCCGCGCTCCATCGGATCACCGAATCCTCGGGAGTCGCGCCAGCCACGGGCCGCGCCTCGCCCCCGTCGACCGGATAGAGGACGGGGGCGCCGCCGCTCGCGGCGACGAGGATCAGCCGGCCGTCGGGCGACACGAAGCCCTGGCTCGTCCCTTCCGGCGTCACGGGGCGGGGCTTGCCCCCGGCGATCTCCTGCACGTAGCACCGGACGGCCCGGCCCTCCTCATGGCCGCAGACGACGATCCGCCTGCCGTCCGGAAAGAACTGCGCCGATTCGTAGCTGATGAGCCCGCCCCGTTCGAGCTTGCGGGGTTCGCCGGCACCCGTCGGGTAGAGCATGAGCTGCGGCGGCGTCGTCGGCACGCTGGCGAGCGCCCACTTTCCGTCCCGGGACAGGTCATTGGCGCCTCCCTCTCCGAGACGGACGACCGGCGACCCATCCGTCTGGCGCAGGCAGACGGCATAGTTCACGCCGACGCTCCCGCTCTCCTCCGTGAAGAGGAGCGTCCGGCCGTCCGTCGTCAGCGCCGCCGGGTCCGACAGGTCGAGCCACGAGAGATCCCGCTCGCGCGACTGGCCGGGCGCGAGGACGGGCATCTCCCGGAAGAAGTCGTCCCGCGTCGCGAGCCAGCGCCCGTCGCCGCGGATGTCCTGGATCGTCAGGCCGCCGGCGCTCTCGAGCGCCACCCGGCGCTTGCGTGACAGGCTGACCGCGTAGACCCGGAAGTTGTTGTAGGCGGTCCCGGCGGAGAACATGACCTCGTCTCCCGACGGCGACCAGGCCAGTCCCTCCTCGCCCCAATAGCCGTCGGAAAGCACGGTCTTCTTCCCGGCGAGGTCCACCATGGCGACCTCGCCTCGATCGTCGAACTTGAACGGGTGCTCGAAAAACGCGATCCGGTTCCCGCGCGGCGAAAAGCGCGGCTCGCTGAAGTACCCGCCCGTTTCGCACAGGACCTTCCCCGCAGGAAACTCCAGCCGGTCCTTGCCGCCGAGGTCCCTGATCACCGCGAAGTCCGCCCCGTCCGGTGACCATTCGGCTTCGCGCACGCCGTCGAGGATCTCCCGGGGCGCGCCGCCTTCCAGCGGCATCCGAGCGAGCGTCCCCTCGAAGAGGCTGTGCCCCTTGTACCGTGCGTGGGTCAGGACGGCCAGCTCTCCCTTGGACGAGATGGAGAGCAGGTGGCCGGCGCGCAGGAGGCGCGGGCTCGCCCCCGGGTAATCCGAGCGGAGAGAGAAGATCTCCGGCGTATTTCCGGACGAGGCCGCGCTGTAGACGACCGTCTTTCCGTCCGGCGCGAGCCGGGCCTTGAAGATCGGCTCCTGCCGGAAAGTGAGCTGCGCGAAGGACGGGACGGCGGCCACCGACCGCTGTCCCCTCCAGTGCCCGACGGCGTACGAAGCCGAAACGCCGAGCAGGGCCGCGACGAGGGCCGCGGCCGGCAGCCACCGCCGGCCCCGGCGGGACATGGACGCAGCGGCCGCGCGGCCGCTCGCGGAGCTCCCGGCGAGCGCCTCGAGATCGAAGGCGAGGTCGCGAGCCGACTGGAAGCGCTCCGCCGGGTTCTTCTCCAGACAGTGCCGAACGAGCCGGTCGAGGTCGGGTGGCATCTTCGCGCCCGAGACCTCCGCCTCGGGCGGCTCCTCCTTCAGGATCGCGTTCATCGTCTCGATCGCCGAGTCGCCCTTGAACGCGCGCCGGCCCGTCAGCATCTCGAACAGGACGCAGCCGAACGCGAAGATGTCCGACCGGGCGTCGGCCGGCTGCCCCCTCACCTGCTCGGGCGCCATGTAACCGACCGTCCCGAGAAGCGTGCCGGGATCGGTGGCCTTCGCGACCGTCGGCGACTTCGTGTCGTCGCCCGCCGAGACGACGCGCTGCTTGGCCAGACCGAAGTCCAGGATCTTCACGCCGCCGTCTGCCGTGACGAAGAGGTTCTCGGGCTTCAGGTCCCGGTGGACGATTCCCTTCTCGTGCGCCGCCGCGAGGCCCTTCGCGATCTGGACGCCGAAGCCGACGGCCTTTCGCGGCGGCAGCGGTCCGCCCTCGAGCCGCTGCCGCAGGGTCTCGCCTTCGAGGAGCTCCGTAACGAGGAGGTGCCGGCCCGAAAGCTCCTCGAACGAGTAGATGCTGGCGATTCCCGAGTGATTGACCGCCGCGAGGGCCTTGGCCTCCTTCTCGAAGCGCTCAACGCGCTCCCGGTCCTCGAAGAACTCCTCCGGCAGCACCTTGATCGCCACGTCGCGCCCGAGCTTCGTGTCCCGGGCCCTGTAGACCTCGCCCATTCCCCCCGCGCCGAGGGGCGAGAGGACCTCGTATGGGCCGAGCTTCGTGCCGGCGGCCAGGGTCATCTCAGCCCTTCGACGACGTAGAGCGTGCTGCGCTGAAGGATGTAGCGCGCGGCCATCCGCTTTCCGTCGTCGCTGAACCGGAGCGTCGAGCCCTCCGTGCCGACGTAGCCGGCGGGGCTGATCGTCCTCCACGCCTCCCGCCTTCCCGTCGCGGGGTCGAGCTTCGCGACGTCCACCGGAAAGCCGCCGGGCTTCAGGACGAAGAACCGGCCGTCCGGCGTCCACTGCGCCAGCCGCTCGCCCTCCTCGAGCCCGAGGACCCGCCGCGCCGGCACCTCGGGGTTCTTCAGGTCGAAGATCCCCCAGCCCGTCTTCTCGAGCGCGAGGAAGCTCCGGCCGTCCGGCGAGAGGAACGGCCAGGTGTCGAGGCCCGTGACCCCCTCCTTCGTGATCGGCTTCGGCGCGCCGCCGTCCAGGCCCTGGACCCAGACGCGGTCCTCCTTCTCGCCCTCGGTCCCGATGAAGGCGATGCTCTTCCCGTCCTTCAGGAACCCGACCGACTTGATCGTGCGGACACCGCCCGCGGGAAGCTCGCGCGGGCTGCCGGTGCCCGTGGGATAGAGCACCCAGTGCGGCGACGGCTTCTCCTTCCAGGCGATGGCGAGGGCGCCGTCCGGCGAGAGGGCGCCGAAGCCGTCGCTCTTCCCGAGCGGCGTCGCGTGGCCGCCCGTCGTCGGCCGCATGTAGAGGTCAGGGCCGCCCGGGTCTCCTTCCTCCTCCTCGAAGAGCAGCGTCCGTCCGTCGGCGGAGCAGTCGAGGAGGAAGCTCCACGTGCGCCACGAGAGGTCCACCGGCTGGATCTGCGAGAGGTCCTGCGCGAGGAGCCCGCCGCGCATCTCCTCGCGGGAGAGGAGGACACGGCCGTCCGGCGCGACGTCGTGGATGTAGAGGCCGCCGGCCTGGCTGAAGACGCCGCGCTCCCGCCCCGAGAGGTCCACGGCGAAGAGGGCGCGGTTCAGCATCGTGGAGCCGCCGGTGAACCAGATCTCTTTCCCCTTCCACGCGAGCCCGCGCACCGTGCCGTAATCCGAGGAGAGGAGCCGGGACTTCCCCGTCTCGACGTCGAGGACGGCCACCCGGCCGGCGTCGTCACCGGCGGTCGGGTGGTTCACGTACGCGAGAAGCCGGCCGTCCGGCGAAAAGCGCAGGTCTCCGAGCCAGCCCGGCGACTCGAGAAGGACCTTTCCCTGCGGGTACTCGAGGATGGACCGTCCCCCGGACTGGCGCACGAGGGCGAACTGTCCCTTGGGCCCCCACGCGGAATGGAGGACGCCGCCGAGCAGCGCTTTCGGGGAGAGCTCTCCGCCGAGCGCCGACCGGGCCAGGGTCCCCTCCCACTGCCACGTGTCCGCGACCTTGGCCTTCAGCCGGAGCGCCAGCTCTCCCGAAGCCGACAGGTCCATGAGCTGCACGCCGCCCTGCCCTAGCGGGCGCTCCTTCGGGTCGGCGATCGTGGAGGCGAAGAGCTGCCACGGCTCTCCCTGCCAGCTCGCGTCGTAGACGACGTCGAGACCGCCGGGCGCGAACCGCGCCCGCGAGATCCGGCCCTGACGGAACGACACCTGGTTGAAGCGGGGCTGCGCGTGCCGCCCGACGTGGATCGCGCCCGCGAAGAAGGCCCCGAGCCCCGCGGCGAGAACGATCGCGGCGCCGGCCGCCGCCCACTTCAAGGCGCCCCCACGCCGTCTCGGGACAGGCTTTCCGCCGTCCACCGCCGAGATCGTCGAGATCGACTGCAGGTCGAACGCGACGTCCTTCATCGACTGGAAGCGGTTCTCGGGCGACTTCTCGAGGCAGTGGTGGACGAGGCGCTCGAGCGCCGGCGGCATCTGGCCTTTCGTGACCACGAGCGCCGCCGGATCCTCGTTCAGGATGGCGTTCATCGTCTCGACGCCGGACGCGCCGCCGAAGGCCTTCCGCCCGCTCAGCATCTCGTAGAGGACCACCCCGAAGCTGAAGATGTCGCTCCGGTGGTCGGCCGGTTCGCCCCGCACCTGCTCCGGGCTCATGTAGCCGACGGTCCCCATGACGACGCCGGCCTCCGTGTGAAGCTGGCCCCCGGCCTCCGTCGGGAGGTTCGTGTGCGGCGTCGCCGCGCCGGCCCATTTCGGGACCTGCTTGGCGAGCCCGAAGTCGAGGAGCTTCACCCGGCCGTCCCGGTTCAGGAAGATGTTCTCCGGCTTCACGTCCCGGTGGGCGATCCCCCGCGCGTGAGCCGCGGCGAGGCCCTCGGCCATCTGCAACGCCACCTCGACGGCCTTCTTCGGCGAAAAGGCTCCCGAGCGCAGGCGGTCGCGGAGCGATTCGCCCTCCAGAAGCTCCACGACGAGGAAGGTGTGCTCCCCCTCCTTCGCGAAGTCGTAGATGCCGAGGATGTTGGGGTGGTTCAGCGCGGCGACGGCCCTCGCCTCGCGCTCGAAGCGCGACAGGAGGTCCCGGTTCTCGGAGAGCGAGGCCGGAAGCACCTTGACGGCCACGAAACGGTCGAGCTTGGGGTCGCGGGCCTTGTAGACCTCGCCCATGCCGCCCGCGCCGATCTGCGCGATGATCTCGAAGCTCCCGAGCCGGGTTCCGGCAGGCAGCGTCATCTCGAATCGTCCTCCGTTCCGGAGAGTCCCTGACCTGATCGAAAGCGGAGTTTTTCGGTCCCGTTCATCTTCCCTTCCTCGCCGGCGCCAAGCGGTGAGTTGATTTCGTGAGGGTCAAGCCTTGCACCGGCTTCCATTGTCATCCGGAGTGCACCACTCTGAGACTGAGTCTAACCGGCAAACGACCTTGTACCTGAGAGGTACGATCGGGGCCGGAACCCGGGGCCTTGCGGCGGCGAGCGAGATGAGTGACCCTCCCGAAAGTCCGGAAGGAGGAGCCTCCCGATGCCGTTCTCCCTCAGCCGCCGCTCGTTTGCCGGAAGACTGGGCCTCGCCGCGGGGGCGGCGCTGCTCGAGTCGCCGATCACTCGCATCGCAGAGGCCGCGGCCCGGTCGCCGCGGCCCGCGGACGCCATCCTCCTGAACTCGAACGAGAACCCGTACGGTCCGTCGCCGAAAGCCGTCGGGGCTTATGCGCAGGCGGGGAGCCTCGCCAACCGCTATCCCGACGCACTCGAGGACGAGATGCGTGCGGCCATCGCCAGGCATCACGGCGTGGCTCCGGACCAGGTCGTCCTCGGCTGTGGCTCCTCGGAGATCCTCCAGATGGCCGACGAGGCGTTCGCAGGACCTCTCCGCCGGGTCGTCGCCGCCGAGCCGACCTTCGAGGCCGTTCTTCTCTACGCGAAGGCGATCCGGGCGGAGGGAGTCAAAGTGCCGATCACGGCCGACTTCAGGCACGACCTGCCGAAGATGGCCGTTGCAGCCGCCGACGGGGCCGGGCTCGTCTACGTCTGCAATCCGAACAACCCGACCGGAACGATCGTCCCGGGGGACGAGCTGGCGGCCTTCGTCGCGAGCGTGCCGCCGACCGTGACGATCCTCGTGGATGAGGCCTACCACCATTTCGTGGAGGACCCCCGGTACCGGAGCGCCGTGGAACTCCTCGGGAAGGCGCCGAACGTCGTCGTGGCCCGGACCTTCTCGAAGATCTACGGGATGGCGGGCCTTCGGCTCGGGTACGCCGTCGGGTCGAAGGAACGGATCGCGGCGATGGCCGACTTCGCCTCGTTCTCCAACGCGAACGCGGGCGTCCTGGCCGCCGCCCTCGCGAGCCTCGCCGAGGAGGACCTCGTTCCGAAGCAGCGGAAGCTGATGAACGACACGCGCCGCCGGCTCGTCGCGGAGATGACGAGCCAGGGGCGCCGGACGATTCCATCGGAGACGAATTTCGTCATGATCGACGTCGGCGGCGACGTGGCGCCGGTCATCGCGGCCTTCCGGAAGAGGAACATCCTCGTCGGCCGGAAGTTCCCCTCGCTTCCGAACTGGCTCCGGGTCACCATCGGAAAGCCCGACGAGATGCAGGCCTTCACGGCGGCGCTTTCCGAGATCGTCCCGGCACGAGCGGCGGCGTAAGGCTCCCGGGCCGCCGCGGCTACTTCAGAAGTTCGCGGAAGAAGGCGAGCGTCGCCGCCCACGCCTTCTCGGCGGCTCTCATGTTCGCGCCGTCGCGACCGGTCTGCTGGCGGAGAAAGCCATGGCCGGCGCCGTCGTAGATCTGGACGGTGTAGCGCTTTCCCAGCTTCTTCATCTCGGCTTCGGCGGCCGGTATCGTGGCGTTGACCCGGGCGTCGTCGCCGCCGTAGAGGCCGAGAACGGGCGCACCGATCTTCGCGTACTCCGCGGCGTCCGAGGGGGAGGTGCCGTAGAAGACGACCGCCGCGTTCAGCTTCGGCTGGGCCACGGCGTACGCGAAGCTCGTCGTGCCTCCCCAGCAATAGCCGACCGTGCCGAGCTTTCCGTTCGCCGCCGCGATCCTCAGGGCGTAGTCACGGACCACGTCGAGCCGGGCGTTGACCGTCTCGGGCGTCAAGGTGCGGATCACCTTCGTCACGTCGTCTCCGAGCGACTCCGTTCCGCCGCCGTTCGGCCCCTTGCCCGACAGCAGGTCGGGCGCCAGGGCGATGAAACCGTCCTTCGCGAGCTGGTCGGCCACGCCTCGAACCCAGTCGGTCAGGCCGAAGATCTCGTGGATCACGATGACGGCGCCCGCCTTCTCCTTCTTCTCCGGGTAGACGACCCAGGTCACCAGCTTCCCGCCGTCGGCGAGCTTCAGATCGATCCACTCGCCATGACGGGGCGACCTGGCAAGCGCCCCCTTCGCCTGGTCGGCGTCGGGGGGGATGGCGTCGTTTTGCGGCGAGAGGGCCGCCGGCGCGGCGGAGGTCTTCTCCATCGCGTGCCCCGCGTGCGGATCGCTCTGCGCGGCCGCCGGGCCCGCCGCGAGGAGGGCCGCCAGACCGACGATCGCCGGAATCCCGTCCTTCGAGTTCATGATTCCCCCGCTCCGGTCCTCAGGCGCGCTTCGGCCTGTCGTAGTTCCGGCAAAGGTAATGGATGCCGACCATCATGACGGCCTCCCAGGCCTTCTCCACCTCGGGGTCGAACTCCGGGTCGCACTCCCGGACCGTCGCCAGAAGGCTGTCGAGCCAAAGGTCGTACAGGTCCGCCCCGATCTCGAGCTGCCCGGCGCCGTGCCGCTCGGCAATCTCCCGAAGATGGGCGTCCGGTCCTCCGCTGTCGCTCTGGGCCGCGAGGAGAAGGTGATGGAGCGACGCGCGGAGCGCCCGCTTCTGCCGGACGAAATCGGTCTGTGCGAACTTCTCGCGGACGACCGGCGACGACGCGAGGAACCTCTCGTAAAACCGGTCGAGGAAGTCCCACCGCGATTCGCACCGCAGCAGGCTCCGTTCGAAGATTTCGAGCGCCCTCGCCTCCATTCGTCTCGAGCCTCCTCGCCGCCCGCGCGACAGCCGGAAGTATAGGCCCCGTCGAGACGCCGTCTCAGGAGCGGGGCGGCAGGTCCTTCAGCATTCCCTTTACGTACCCCCGCAGCGTGTCCTGGTCGAGGTCGCCGTGAACTCCGCTCAGGCCGAGGGTCACCGACGCCACGCCGCGGTAGAGCGGCTTCTTCCCCTTCGCGTCGACGACGTCGACGACGAGCGTCCCCTGCCGGTAGTCCGCCGTGTAGCCGTAGACGCTCGTGCCCCACCAGGGCCCCCAGATCATCCAGCCGGCCGTGGAGTAGCCCCAGCGGACGGCGTCCACCTCGCCCGTCTGGCTGATGAAGACGGCCACGAGAAGATCGGCCGACTCTTTCGGGGCCGCGACGTACCCCTTGGCGGCCATGGCCTTCGCGACCTCGGGCGCCGCGCGGTCGTCGACAAAGGCGATTCCCGCCTCGGTCCGTTCCCCCACCCCCTTCGGCGCGGCGAGGATCGCGTACGAGGAGAAACCGGACATCGAAGCGCCGGGCCCGAGCTTTCCGTCGATCTTCGGAGCGCCCGAGCAGGCCGCGACCGCGGCGGCCACGGCGAGAACGAGAAGGCGGATCGTCTTCATGCCATCGATCCTCTCACGGGCCGCGCCCTCAGTTGCGGGGGGCGTCCCAGTCGCCCTCGTCATCCTCCTCCGGCGTGGCCGGCGGGCGCGGCCTGTCGGGCTCCATCACGGTCATCAGCTGGACGTAGCCCTTCGACCGCAGAACGTCGTTGAACGCCGGAACGGTCTTCGCGTAGAGCGCCTCGAAGTCGCCGCGGACCTCGGCGAGCTGGCCCGAGAGGAGCCGGTAGACCTCGAGCTCCGACGCCGTCGGCGCGAAGTCCGCGTTGCCCGATACGTCGCCGCCCCCCGTACCGGACTCGGCCTGGAGCCAGACGAGCTTCAGGTAGAGCTGCAGCGGGCCGCGGAACGACTTCACGTCAGCTTCCGCCAGCGTCGGCTGGAGAAGCCGGTCCTCGACGGCCCGGACGGATTTCTCGAAGTCGTCCACGGACGCCGTGTCGGCGGGAGCCGCGTCGGACGCCTTGAGCATCTTCCGGAGCTCGTCCACCTGCTTCCGGGTCCACTCGAGCCGGTTGATCATCCCGGCCGCGGCGTTGATGTCGCCGTAAAGGGCGAGCGAGAGCCGCGACGCCGCCTCGACGTCGGCGGAGGTGCCGGCCGAGTTCGGATCCTTCCGCACCTCGAGCTTCCGGGTCAGCTCCTTCCCGTCCACGGAGAGCTTCACGGTGTACGTGCCGGGCCGTACGAGCGGGCCTTTCTTCGGCGAGTCGATGCCGTAGTAGAAGACCGGGCGCGAGTTCTTCCCCCGGAACCGCTTCTCCTCCCAGAGGTGCCGGTTCCCGGCCGGCGTCGACCGGAGCCGCACCTCGAGCGTCGGCTCGTACCGGAGGTCCCAGGAGACGCGGTTCACCCCGGTCTTGTTGGTTCCCTTGAGCGTCCGGACCGCCCGGCCCGACGCGTCGAGGACCGTGATCTCGATCTTCTTCCCGTCGGCCGGCCCCGGGCCCTCCTCCGCGCCGGGCTTCTCGTCCACGACCCCCTTCACCGGCTCCTTCAGCCAGTAGCTGATGAGGGCGCCGTAGGGCGGGTTCTTGCCCCGCGAGGTGCCGGACGGGGCGAGGTTGGGCTGCGAGACCGGCAGGAAACGGTAAGCCGGCCGGGGCGAAAAGAGGTGGACGGCCGAGCCCCGGACCGCGTCCGTCATCTGCTCGAGCGGGGACAGGTCGTCGAGGACGAAGAAGCCGCGCCCATACGTGGCGACGACGAGGTCGTGGAAGTGCTCCTGGACCGTCAACCAGTAGACGGGCGCGCGCGGCATCTTTCCCTGCAGCGGCTCCCAGCGCCCTCCGTCGTTGAAGGAGACGTAGAGGCCGTTCTCCGTGCCGGCGTAGAGGAGCCCCTTCCTGAGCGGATCCTCCCGGACGACGTGGACGTAGCTCAGCGGGCTCTTCGGGATGTTCGACGCGATGTCGGTCCAGCTCTTCCCGTAATCGGCCGTCCGGTAGAGGTGCGGGTCGCGGCCGTCCACCTGGTGGAAGTCGACGGAGACGTAGCAGGTGCCGGCGTCGAAGCGCGACGGCTCGACGCTTCCGACCGTTCCCTTCGGGGGGAGCCCCTTGATGTTCGGCGTGACGTTCGTCCAGCTCCGGCCGCCGTCCCGCGTCACCTGGACGAGGCCGTCGTTCGTCCCGGCCCAGATCAGCCCCTTTTCGAGCGGCGACTCGGCGATAGAGAAGACGACGCCGGCGTATTCCACGGAGAGGTTGTCCACCGTCAGCCCGCCGGAGTCCCCCATCATCGCCTTGTCGCCGAGCGTCAGGTCGGGGCTGATCGTCTTCCAGGTCTGGCCGCCGTCCGACGTCGCGTGGACGAACTGGCTCCCGACGTAAACCGTGTCGTGGTCATGCGGTGAAATGGCGATCGGGAAGGTCCAGTTCATCCGGAGCCGGATCTCGGCCGCGCTCGCCCCCATCGTCCGCTCGGGCCAGACGCTGACCGTCCGGGTCATCCCGGTCTTCGCGTCGAATCGCTCGACGACGCCGGCGTAGCAGCCCCCCCAGACGATGTCGGCGTCCACCGGGTCGGGCGTGGCCCACCCCGTCTCGCAGCCGGCCGTGGAGGTCCAGAGCGCCGGCGGGATGCCGTTGCCTCCCGGGTTGTGGCTGGGCCCGCGCATGGAGCCGTCGTCCTGCATCTGTCCGTAGACCCGGTACGGGATCCGGTTGTCGGTCGAGACGTGGTACATCTGGCCCACGGGCAGGCGGACGAAGCTCCACTCGCGGCCTCGCGTCGTCGAGATCTGCACCCCGCCGTCGTTGCCGATCATCATCCGGGAGGGGTTCTTCGGGTCGGCCCACATGTCGTGGTTGTCGCCGCCCCACCGGATCTCCTCGGTCGTCTCGCCTCCGTCCCAGGTCGCCCCCATCCCGTTCGACGGGAAGTAGACCTCCCGGTCGTTGTCGGGCATGACCAGCATCCGCGTGTAGTAGTGCGGCCGCTCGTTGAGGAGGCGGCTGTGATTGACGAGCTTCCACTCACTGCCGCCGTCGTCCGAGCGCCAGAGCGACCCGCGCGCGCCGGTCTCGATCAGGGCGTAGACGC